>JAPPKD010000274.1 GCA_028820215.1 Spirochaetaceae bacterium
CGGCGTGCACCGCTCGCACGCCCCGGTCGGCCGGCGCGGGCGCCGCCTCGGGCGCCGGGGTGAGCCGGCGCACCCGGTGGCGCAGCAGGAAGTAGACCGCGATGGTGGTCTTGCCGCTGCCCGCGGTGCCGGACAGCAGCAGCGGCGGCTCACTGTGCAGCAGCCGCGCCTGATCGCGGGTCAGGAACAGGTACATCTCGAGGTGGTCGCCGTGTTGCGCGGCCAGCAGGCGGCGCCACTCCTCCTCGTCCACCACCAGCCAGCGCTGCGGGCCGGCGTCGCCCGGCGCCTCGCCGAGCGGCTCGCCGTCAGCGGTCGAGCCGCGCCCGCTCCCCGGTACGGCGACCGGCTGGTCGAGTGCCGGCGAGAAGTAGTCGCCGCCCAGGTCGTCGGCGATGAACTCCGGCAGCTCCTCGACCAGGGCCGGCTCGAAGTCCAGGAACGGTGCGTTGGCCGGCACGATGCGGCGCTCGGCGGCGGCGGTCACGTCATCGTGCTTGACTACCCCCCACACGTAGATGCGGGTGACGCCGGCGGCGGCCCCGGTCCCGGCGGACCCCGCGCCGCGCGGAGCTTCGCCGTCCGGCGGTTCGCCGAGCGTGAACAGGATGCGGTCGCCGCGGCTGAGGCGCGCCTCGAACACCGCGCGCCCGCTGCCCTTCAGCTTCTTGACACGCACCCCGGTGTCCCACAGGCCCGCCTGCAGGAACTCCAGTTTCTCGCGCAGACGCTCCCTGGCACGGCTGTCCAGGGACATCATGTGGGCGCGTACCGCGTCGTGCAGCAGGAGGGTGTAGTCGCGTGGCATGGGGTGGACGAGTCCTGCCGCCTCTACCTCGCGTCGACGGTCAGCTTCACCTGTGCCTCTCGTCACGCAACAGGGTGACGCTGTCGGTCTGTGGTGTCCCAGCCGTCATTTGCGCTATCTCACGCGTGCGCCCGCGGAAGTCGGCGATGCGGGCGCGGCGGTCCACCTGTTGCGTAAGCATGTAGCGAATCTCGCCCTCCAGCGAGCGCTGATTGGCCTTCGCTTGTGCCTTGAGTTGCTCGATCACTCGGTGTCCAGGTTACGGATGGTCAGATTGCCCATGGCGCCTCCATAGTGCTGGCGTTATGATAGCAGACTTCGATTCAGTCCTGGAGCAGCCTGATCATCATGTGGCGGACGTGATCCGGCACCACGGCGCAAGCGGTTCTCGCCCTCAACCAGGAAGACGGCGGCAACCGGCGGTTCGTGTTGATCGAATGTGAGGACTCCGCGGATACGATTACCGCCGAGCGGGTGCGGCGGGTGATCAAGGGTGTGCCGTCTGCCAAGGATGCCAGCCTGAAGGCGGGGCTCGGAGGCTCGTTCAGCTACTTCGAGCTCGGTTCGCCGATGCAGCAGGAGTCGCTGATTTCCGGGCGTGATCTACCGGGCTACGAGGCGCTGGCGGGCTACGTGTTCTTCACCGCCACCGGCGAGCAGTTCGATCCGCGCAAGGTCAACGGTGACACCGGGCACCAGCACCGGTGAGTCGTGCGTGCAGTTGGCGGCGGCCCAGAACCGGAACCCCTGCCGGCGCGGGCCCGGCGGCGTGAACGCGCCGCGGCGATTGCCGTCCAGGTGCCACTTGCCGATGTACGCGGTGTCGTAGCCGGCGTCGGTGAGGATCGTGCCGAGGGTCGGCCGGTCGGTGGGCAGCCGCACGTCGTTGAGGAACACGCCGTTGGTGAGCGGGTACTGTCCGGTGAGCAGCGCGGCGCGCCACGGCGTGCACACGGGAATGCTGGAGACCGCCGTCTCGAACACCACGCCCTCCGCCGCCAGCCGGTCCATCGCCGGCGTCGCAACGGCGGCGCCCTCGTAGCCGGTCGTCCGCGCGCGGTGCTGATCGGAGAAGACGAACACGATGTTGGGGCGGCCGGGCACGGCTCTGTCAGCGGTCAGTGCGCCGTATCCTCGGCGGCGGCGACGACTACCCGGTTTCCGAATACGTCGGCGTTGCCAAGGATGCCGAAGGCGGCGATTTCGGCTTCCGGCGGGGGTTCGCACGACCAGCGGCGGCTCGGTTTCCAGCCGCACGTGCGCTTCAGGCCGGCGGCGTACTCGGCGCGTTTCAGCGCGGCGATCGACGGGTCGATCACGGGGACGCCGAGCGCCTGCGAGAGGCGGTCGTGGAAGCCGATCTCCAGGGTGCAGCCGAGGATGAGCGCCTCCGCGTAGTCTTCCTCGATCGCCTTCCTGCCGGCTGCCGTGAGGCGCCGCTCGGTGTCGGCGTGATCGGCTTGGAAGTCGTTCACACCCAGCTCCACCGGGTAGAAGCCGCTCAACCGGTCGGCCATGCCGTTGTCGCGCACAGTGGCGTGCATCTGGTGCACCCACTTGCGGCGCCCGACGATGACCCCGAACCGGTTAGCCAGGCTTGCCGCGATCTCCAGCGCGGCCGCGCACGGCGCCGTTACCACCATGTCGCCAGACACCTCGCGCGCTTCGAGCAGGGCGGTGTCGTAGAAGCAGCCGATGGCCAGCGCGTCGAACCCCTCCGCGGCCGCCGCGCGCGCCGCCCGCACGATGCCGGTCGACACGACGGCCTCGTAAGAGCGGTACTCGATGTGCGTGAAGGCGCCGTCGACCGGCTTCAACGAGGTGACGTGCACCTCCGTGCCGGGCAGCTTCACGCCCCGCGCCATGCCGGCGAACATCTCGTCGTAGTCGGGCGTGCCGACCGGGTTCAGGTACATCAGCTTCAGCGGACCGTCGTCTGCCATTCGATCCTCCTCACACTTCGACGCCGTACACGTCGCGGGCGTGCTCCGGCGAGAGCAGGCCGTTGCGTACGTCGGCGCGCACCAGCTCGGGGTCGCGTTCGCGCGGGTCGCCGCAGCCGCCGCCGCTGCCGGTGACCACGCGGATCACGTCGTCCTTGCCGGTGGCCAGCTCGGACACGTGGGCGAACCGCCTCCGCTCGCCCTCCTTGGGGATGAACTCGATGTAGTTGGGCGAACCGTCGCGCCCGCCGTCCACACCCCAGGCGGGAAACTTCGAGCGCGTGTAGCCCGCGGTCAGAAAGCCGCGTTCGGACCGCACCCGGTAGTCCAGCACGATGCCGCGGCCGCCGGCGTGCCTGCCCTCGCCGCCCGGCGCCGTGTTCAGCCGCATCTGGTCCACGATCAGGCCGTTGCGCGCCTCGCTGACCTCTGCCGGGCAATTGTAGGTCTCGCCGTGGAATCCGCTGAACATCGCGGTGTTGCCGTCGCCTCCCGTGCTCGCCCCCCAGCCGCCGAGCTGCGGTTCGATCACCGTGTACTGCCGCCCGGTGTCGGGATGGATGCCGCCGATGAAGGTGCCGCAGATCGACGCGAAGTGGCCCGCCGCCAGGCGGTCGGGCACTTCGCCCGCCAGGCAGCGCCACATCAGGTCGTACACCCGCAGCCCGATCTCGTAGTAGAAGCCGAGCGCGGCCGGCTCGCGCGCATCGAACACGGTGCCCTTGCGCGTCAACAGCTCGACCGGACGGAACGAACCGCCGTTGGCGGGCGTGTAGGGATCGGTCAGCGACTTGAAGATCATCTGCGCGGCGACCATGGCGCTGTCGCGGCTGGTGTTCAGCGGCCCGTCGAGCTGATCGGGATTGTTGCGCAGGTCGACCGTGAAGCGGTCCGCGGCGATGGTGATGCGGACGTGGTAGACTTGGCCGTTGTCCTGCTCTTCGGCCAGCTCGAACGTGCCGCGAGGCAGCTTCGCGAGCGCGCTCAGGGACGCCCGCTCGCCGAACTCCATGAAACTCTCGATCGCGGCCGTGAACGTGTCGGTGCCGTATTTCTCCGCCAGCGCCTCGATCCGTCTCGCCCCCACCCGTACCGAGGCGATCGAGGCCCACAGATCCCCTTCGAGCACGTCCGGCATACGCGAGTTGACCTTGATGATCTGCATCACCGGCTCGATGGTCTCGCCCCGCGCGATGATCTTGATCGCGGGCAGCCGCACGCCCTCCTGGAAAATCGAGGTGGCCTCCCCGGTCAGCGAGCCCGGCGCCATGCCCCCCACGTCCGAATGGTGCGCGATGGTGGCGGTCCAGGCGATCAGCTTTCCGCCGTGGAACACGGGCATCACCACCACGATGTCGCTGAGGTGCGTGACGCCGCCGTAGTAGGGATCGTTGGTGGCGAACACGTCGCCCGGCTCGACGCCGCCGGGGCGGTCGAACCGGGCGGCGATGAACTTGACCGACTTGTCGAGCACGCCGATGAAGGCGGGAATCCCGGCGCCGGAGGAGGCGATCTCTCCCTGCGCGTCCAGGATGCCGGTGCCCATGTCGAGCACTTCGTAGATGATCGAGCTCATCGACGTCCGGCGCATGGCCGCGAACATCTCGTCGGCAGCCGCCTGCAGCGAGTTCTGAATGATCTCAAGCGTAATCGGGTCGGCGAACAGCCTTCGACCAGGACGACCCCTGGCGCGCACGGCCTCGACCGTGCCCGCCGCGACGTACTGCCGTTCATCGACCAGCATCTGCTCTGCCATGCAGCCAGTGTACGCCTTAAGCCAGCTCCACGCTCACCTCGCGGAGCGACGGCGTGCTGCAGCCGTCGAGCGAGGTCAGCGTCGCCTGGTACTGCAGCCAGCGCTGCGGGCCGGCGAAGCCCGGGACGGGGCCGGGTTGAGCGAAGGTCGTGCCTGCGCCGTCCGCGCCGTGCCATTGCGCCGTGGCCAGCTCCTCGCGCGAGCGCGCCCACCGGAGCTGCAGCTCGACCGACGTGCGGGACGGCGTGTCCGCGGTCCAGTCCACCCACACCGGCCGCCTGCCGGCCAGCTCGTACGGCGGCGACCGGTAGCGCTCGCACGGCTCACGCGTGAAGGCGTTGCCGAAGTCGCGCGGCGTACTCAGGTGCGGCCCCATCCCCGGCAGCCGCACCGGGTGGTCAAGGTCGAGGCCGTCAGGCCCGTTGTGGAACAGCAGCGAATCGACCCGGTGGCCGAGGTCGGTGCGATGGCACACGGTCAACACGTCGCGGTAGCCGTTGCCGGTCATGTCCACCACCTGGAAGGCGCAGGACGAGTCGCACGGGATCACCGTGGGATGCTGGTAGTCGATGCCGCCCGGCGTGCCCCAGTAGATGTGCGCCGGCAGCACGCGGCTGAACTGGGTCGAGTACGCCGGCACCAGCAGGTCGAGGTGGCCGTCGGCGTTCACGTCCGCGACGGTCAGCAGGATGCTGGACGCGTCGGTGCGGTGGTACTCGCCTCGATCCTGCGCATAGCCGTCCGGGCCGCCGTACAGGATGTGGAACCCGGACTCCATGCGGGTGTAGTGCCCCATCACCACCACGATCAGGTCCAGCCAGCCGTTGCCGGTCAGGTCGGCGCAGTTGATCGCCGCCACGTTGCCGTCGCCGCCCAGGTCCAGCGGAATGCGGCTCATCCGCTCGGTGGAGAAGCCGCGCGGGCCGCCGTGATAGACGGCCAGGTGCCCGCGCGGGTCGTAGAGCACCACGTCCAGCCAGCCGTCGCCGGTCAGGTCGGCCACGCGGGCGTTGCCCTTGCAGTAGGTGGGCAGCACGGTGGAGCGCTCGGCGGAGAAGCCGTGGGGCGAGCCGTGGTAGATCACGGAGGAGGCCGCCATCGTCTCCGGCTTGTGGTCGTAGGTGTAGGCCACGCCCAGCAGGTCCAGCCAGCCGTCATGGTCGAAGTCGCCCACCTGCACGTAGTGGAAGAACTGCCCGCGGCCGGGGAGGAACGTGCAGCGGTCGGGCCGCAGGCCGTCCGGGCCGCCGTGGAACACGCGCAGTCCGTCCCGCCCCGTGCACACCAGGTCGGCGTGGCCGTCCTGGTCCAGGTCGGCGAGGACGTAGGTGTTGGTGCCCCCCGCCGGCAGCTCCAGCCGCCGTCGCGGGTCGAACCTGCCGCCGGGGCCGCCCGGGTAGACGTACAGCGGGAAGTCAGGATCGTTCTGCGACGGACCGGCCTTCGTGTTGTTGAACACGATCTCCGGCCGGCCGTCGCCGTCCAGGTCGGCGGCCGTGCTGCCCATCGCCCCCTTGGTGGGCAACGTGGTGACCCGGCCCTCGGAGAATCCCTCCGGGCCGTTCCAGAAGACGACCGACTCGGTTTCGTAGGAGCGCCCGTCCTCGAGGCGCGAGGCGATCAGGTCGATGCGTCCGTCGCCGTTCAGGTCCGCGGCGGAAAGCCAACTGCAGTTCGGCAGCGGCAGCGTCTGCCGCACTTGGTCGAGCGCGGCGGCCGCCCGGATCTGCACCCCGTCGCTGGTGACGACCAGCAGTTCGTCCCGCCCGTCGCCGTCGACGTCGACCGCGGCAACCCGCACGGCCCCCTGCGTGAACAGCGTCCAGTTGCCTTCGACCGGCAGGATCGTGCGGTCTTCCGGTGAGAAGCGGCCGCCGCGGTTCCAGTAGATCTGCACCTGGTCGCCGCCGGCGAAGATCACCTCCCTGGCGCCGTCCCCGTCCAGGTCGGCCAACTCCACCTGCATCGCGTAGTGGGTCGGCAGGCGCAGCGGGCGATCGACGGCGAACCCTTCGCCCCGCCGGCGGTAAATGAACGAGTCTGTGTCGTACTCGAAGCCCTCGCGGTAGTTGGCCACCACCAGCTCCAGCTCGCCGTCGCCGTCCAGGTCCGCGCACGCGACCGCCAGGGCGGCGACGCCGGGGATGCCGAACCGCTCGGTGGCGTCGTCGAACACGCGCGGGCGCGTCTGCAGGAACACGTGCAGCGGTCGCGGCTCGCCGGCGTTGTGGTGGTCCACCCATGCCGACGGGACGATCAGGTCGGGCAGTCCGTTGCCGGTCAGGTCGGCGGTGGCCACGTCGTACGCGCCGGCGGTCGGCAGCTCGACGCGCTCGCCGGTCAGGCCGCCGGGACCGCCCCAGTAGACGTAGGACGAAAGCTCCGAGGTGACGCCGTTCTCGGCGTTGATGACCACCAGGTCCAGGTGGCCGTCGCCGTCCAGGTCGACCGGTAGGCTCATCCAGCCGCTGTCGTTGGGGAGCTCTCGCCTGCCCCATTCCCCGCCGGGAACATTCGGCTGCGTGTAGATCCAGGTCGGCCCGCGCTCGTCGTATCCGTGCGAGTTGGGAAACACCAGGTCGACGTGGCCGTCGCCGTTCGTATCGGTGCGATGGATCCACTCGACCGTGCCGGCGGCGGTCACGTACAGGTTGTCGCCGCCGTTGTCGAACTCGCCCGGCCGGAACGCGTCGAAGCCTCGATGGATCCAGCGGGAGGAATCGTCAGCCATCGACTCGTCGTATAGGAAGGGGCGCGGGCCGTCAACCGGCGGCAGTCGGGGTGTCTGTCAGGTGATGTGGATGACGACGTTGCCGAACCCGTCGACCTGCGCGTCGTTGCCGCGGTGCACGACCACGGTCGACGCGGCATCCTCGACGATGGCGGGACCGGCGAACCGCATGCCCGGCCTAAGCGTGCCGCCGTCGTAGATCGCCGCCTCCATGATCCCCTCCTGCGCGAAGTCGACCGTGCGGGAACCCTTCCGCGCCCCCGTAGCGCGCGCCGGGCCCAGTTCCCGCTTCCTCATCTCCACGCGGCCGACCGTTGCCGTGGCGGTGACGTGGATACCGACCATCTCCACCGGAGCATCGAGGCGGTACGTGTATTCGCGTTCGTAGCCGGTTTCGAACGCGCTTCTGATTTCCCGGATGCGGTTGGCCGTCACCGCACCGGCGCCGAGCGCAACCTCGGTGGTGTGCTCCTGGTTCTGGTAGCGGAACTTGCCGAATCTCGTGAACGACAGTCCTCCGGTGTCGACGCCCTCGCCCCGGAACTGCGCCCGCGCGGCCTCCTCGGTCTCGGTCAGGGCGCTCTCGATCGCCGCCGCGTTGTCCGGAACCAGGTCCAGCAGGCGCGTGGCGATGTAGTCGCGGCGCAGGTCGGACATCATCATGCCCCAGGCCGAGAACACGGCCGCGTCCGCCGGGATCACCACCTTGGAGATGCCGAGTTCGGCGGCCAGTGCCACCGCGTGCATGCCGCCGCCGCCGCCGAACGCGATCAGCGTGAACTCGCGCGGGTCGAACCCCCGGTTCAGCGACACCAGCTTGAGCGCGTTGACCATGTTGTTGTTGGCGATGCGCACGATCCCGGCCGCCGCCTGGTCCGGATCCATGCCGAGCCTGCCGCCGACCTCCCGCAGCGCCGCCTCCACCGCCTCCATGTCCGCTCGCATTTCGCCGCCGCCTCGGCCGCCGCCACCGCCCCCGCTGCGGCCCCGGCTGAAGTTGTCGCGGTTGATTCTTCCCAGCCACAGGTTCGCGTCGGTGGTGGTGGCGTCCGTGCCGCCCATGCCGTAGGCCGCCGGACCGGGCACGGCGCCTGCCGAACGCGGCCCCACGTGCAGCTTCCCGAACTCGTCGACCCAGGCTACCGAACCGCCGCCGTTGCCGATCTCGACCATGTCGACCACCGGCACCATCACCGGGTAGCCCGCCGTCCTGCCGTCCCGCCCGATCCAGTAGTCGGTCACGATCCTGATGTTGCCGCGGTCGACGAGCGAGCACTTCGCCGTGGTGCCGCCGATGTCCAGGGCGATGATGTTCGCATCGCCGATCAGCGCGCCGAGCTGGGC
>JAPPKD010000144.1 GCA_028820215.1 Spirochaetaceae bacterium
TTGCTCGGCGCACTCCGCACCTCCTGGCGAAAGCCCATGCCGGGCGCAGCAAAAAGGGACTGACGGGAGATCCCGCCAGTCCCTGAACGTCAGCCTTTCGGGATCCTACTTGAAGTAGAACTGATCCAGGTGCGCGGACATGATTCCCTTCAGCTTCACGCCCGTCTCGGGCATGTTGCCGATCTTGTTGCTGCGCAGCACCGGAATCGGAACCTCGGCGATGTGGGCGATCTGAAACAGCACGTCCTCGCCCATCATGACGTAGAAGTCCTTGACCAGCTCGACGAACCGCTCCGCGTCGAGCTCCGAGGTCAGCTCCTGCTCCAGCTCCCAGATGTCCTTGTACTCCTGCGGCGGGTCCACCAGGCCGTGCCCGCACATGTGCGACAGCGGGCTGAACTGGCGCCCCAGGAAGGTGTTCGGCAGGTACGGCTCGAACGACGGGCCGACCCACATGATGGCCTCTCCGTCGCCGCCGCAGCGCGCGGCCCAGCCCGAACCGGCCAGGACGTCCATGGTGGCGTCGATGCCGATCTCCTTCCAGTAGCCGACGATCAGCTCGGACGGCGGGATCGTGTCGGGTACCCCCGAGTGCACGTCGAGCACCATCGTCACGTTGCCGCCCTCCGGATACTCGAGCAAGCCGTCGCCGTTGCTGTCCGTCAGGCCGAGGCCTTCCAGGAGGCTGCGCGCGCGGTCGGGATCGTACTCGGCGTACGTGTCCATCCGCGGGTCGTAGAACACCGAGTTCGGCGACACGACCGTGCCCGCGGTCTCACCCAGTCCGAAGAACAGGGTGTCGTTCATCTCGTCGCGGTTCAGAGCCAGCGACAGCGCCCGGCGGAAGTCGATCTCCCGGATGTACTTGGCCAGCTTCTCATCGGTCGGCTCGACAATGAGGTTGACCCACCCCTGCCGGGCACCGCCCGTCCACATGTCGATGGTGTAGTCACCGCGCGACTGGCCCTCGCGCAGAACCTGCAAGTCGGACAGCGCGATGAGTCCCTGCTGCGCGGTCACCTCGCCCTGGACCATCGCCAGGATGGCCGCCTCCTTGTTCGCCACCGAGCGCCGCTCGATGCGATCGATATAGGGAAGCTGGTTCCCTTCCGTGTCGACCACGGGATAGTACGGATTCCTTACCGCGACCAGCTTGGTGGCCGGGTCATAGCTCTCCAGCACCCACGGGCCGAGCCACGGCTGCTGGGGGTGCTCCTCCCGGTTCATGCGGCGATGCAGGTCCTCGTAGCTCCGGTCGGAGTTCACCTCCGGGTGGTAGTCCTCGAGCCAGTGCTTGGCGTGGGTGCTCTCGGCCAGGATCCACATGTGCATCAGCGGATGCGGCACCGGCGACGTGAAGCGCACCGTGCGATCGCTGATCGCCTCGACCTGGACCACGTCGTCGCCGATCTGGGCGAACCATCGCGGAATCTGGTTCACCTCCGGGTGGATGTGGACCATGTTGTAGACCCAGGCGATGTCCTCGGCGGTGAACGGCTCGCCGTCCGACCAGCGCGCGTTCTCCCGGATCGTCCCCTCGAACACGGTGAAGTCGTCGTTGATCGTGTAGCTCTCGAAGTAGAAGGGATTGAGCGTGTCCGCGCCCAGGTGCATGCCGTCCTCGACCCACTGGTGGACGTCGAACGGTATGTCGAAGGCGATTCCGCCGCCCTCCGTGTTGTAGCCGGCCAGGTTCAGCCAGCCGATGCTCGGCTTGCCCTGGTCGACGCCGAGAAACGTGCCGCCGTACGTGCCGATCTCGCTGTGGACCTCGCGCACGAACGGGTTGTTCGACACGCGTTCCTCCACGGGTGGCAGCTCTCCGTTGGCTACCATCTCCGCCAGCATCGGCGATTCCTGATACTGGGCCGCGCCGTGCGTGGCGGCCAGGAGCATCAGCCCCGTGGCGAGCGTTGCGAGAGACCAGAGTCTGCGTGTTACCACCGTGTTCTCCTTTGTGCGCGACGCGAGCTCTGGGCCCGCGATCGCGGCGGTGCTCAAGCGGCGCGTCAATCGCGCCGATAATCAATGGTTGCCTTCGCCGTTGAGCGTGTCAACCAGGCCCAGGACGCCGTCGCGGCCGGCGCGGCCGATCGGGCGGCAGTCGAGCAGCCGAAAGCTCCCCAACAGCGACCGTCCATCTGCCGGTCGACCCCTATTGGGCGCCGCCGGTAGCTCAGATTTCTTCAGGTAGGAACGTCCCCGGATCAGAATGGAGTCATCTCGCTGGGACGTGCGCTCCTTTGCTCAACGCCTTTCGGCATCACCGAGTATATCGGACATCAGTACGTCGCGTTGGCGAGCCTCTGCTACAAGTGCTCAACGCCTTTCGGCATCACGGAGTATATCGGCGCACAATGCCGACCTCGGGAATCCGGTCGTATCCCGGTTCAAGTGCTCAACGCCTTTCGGCATCACGGAGTATATCGGGCGCTGGCCGTGCTGTTGACGCCGGGCGGGCTCATCGTGTGCTCAACGCCTTTCGGCATCACGGAGTATATCGGACCAAGCCCGTCCGGTGAACGAGGTGCATGCGGTGGTTTAGTGCTCAACGCCTTTCGGCATCACGGAGTATATCGGCGTCGGCACGGTACTGCTCGATAGCGGGCATCAGTGCTCAACGCCTTTCGGCATCACGGAGTATATCGGGGCCGCGAGCCCTCTCGTGCTCCGGAGCGACACCGAGTTGTGCTCAACGCCTTTCGGCATCACGGAGTATATCGGTCGGTCGAGGCGTCCAGCCGCGCGTTGCCGGTCTGCGCCTCAATGGGTGCTCAACGCCTTTCGGCATCACGGAGTATATCGGATATCGGTCGACCCGCAGCGCCGTAGAGGTCTACACGTCTACTATTGTGCTCAACGCCTTTCGGCATCACGGAGTATATCGGGCCAGCCTCGTAAGTAGTTCTGGTGCAAGAACTCGGACGCGAATTTGCATGGACGTCGCCGCAAATTGTAAGCGAGTCTCGGTGAACGTCTCTGCTCCACTCCACAAGCTCTACTATAGCCGATAGATGAGCTTTACTGCAAGCATCTCTCCGGGGATCACATGTGCCGGAATTGGTGAGCCTATCGTGAGATACATGCTCAACGCTCGCGCCGCGTCCGGTCCAGCGGGAGATGCTTGCTTTGTGTACCCAGTCAGCGAGCGCCGCCCGAATCAAATGACATCGTAGCGGGCCGGTGGCTCGTTCCACATCTGATTGGTGGTGCGTTCGATGATCTTGCAGCGCGGCGACAGGCGGATGATCAGCAGGTCGTCCTCGTCGGCGATCCTTTTCTGCAACTGATGGCGTGCCTGCTCCATCTGCGTGGGAGTGAGGTAACATCGGAAGAGCGAGTACTGTAGCCGTTCCCCATAGCCATTGACGATCTTGTACACGTGACGCCAGCGTTTGGGATCACGAATGTCGTAGCTGAACAGGTACCAGTGACGGTCGCTCATCCGCGCAGCCGCATGCGGGCGAACAACCCGACCTCGCCGCTCCATTCCTTTTCCAACAGCCGCGCCTCCAGTTCAATCGCGCGCGCATAGCTCAGCGAGTAGCTCAGTACCGGGTGCTTCCACGACTCCTGCTTGCGCTGCTCGAACACACCGACCGCCAAGCGCTTGCCGTCGTCGGAAAGCCACACTTGGTTCCTGCTCGGTGCGAGATGCTGTTCGCTCCACTGCCGGCGGTTCACCGAGGCCACCAGTGGCATGTCCCACAGGGTGGTGCGGAACAGCTCCATCAGGTCCAGGGCGAGGGGATGGGCGGCGGTGCGCGGGGTGTGAAAGAAACCGAGGGTCGAGTCGAGACCGACGGCGATGATCGCCGCCATCACCTCGCGGTACAGCAACCCGTAGCCGAACGACAGCGCCGCGTTGAACCCGTCGCGCGGAGGCCGCCGGCTACGGCCGTCGAACGCCATGTGCTCCTGGTCCGAGTTCAACAGCAGGCCGAGCGCCGAGAAGTAGGCGCGGGCGGCGATGCCTTCGCAGCCGCGCAGCGCGTCGGCATCCGAGCAGTGGGGCACCTGGGCCGCCTGGACGCTCATCACCTTCAACAACGGCTTCGCCTCGTCTCGGACACTGCGGACGCGGGACTGCCGTGCGATGAAGCGCTTCTGGTTCTCGATCTTGGCCTCGGCCACGCGGCGGGCGAGGCGCACGCGCAGGTCGCTATCCTGGAGTGCTTGGTACTGGCGTAATCGCCGCTGCACCCCCGCCGGCGGCGCCACCCCGCCGACGTACGCACCGCCGCCGCTGACCCAGTGCACGGCGATGTCGTTGGCGGCGGCGAAGTGGACCGCCTGTGAGGTGATCTGCGCGCTGCCGTGCAGGATGACGGCCCCAACGTCCATCCCCGGATACTTGCGTTCTTCGCCGGCGGTGCGGACCACGAATTGCAGGCCAGAGCGCTTCACCAGAGCACCGCGGTCGACGACGTGCAGCGTGCGGCGCGCGTCGTGCTTGGGGAACAGCCGCCGAGGCTTGGCGACCGCACCACCATCATCGTCCGTGTCTTCCACGGCCGCGGCAAGGCGCGACTCCTCGGGCAGGCAGATCGGGGCGAGCGAGCACTTGGCGCACAGGTTTTCATTGTCGGTCACCGGCGGCCTCTGCACCGAACGGGACAGCTCGCGCGCTCGGGAGATGGCCGCGCGCAGGCGGTCGCGGGCGGCATCGTCACGGCGACGCGCACCGTCTTGTTGGTCGCGTGGTAGCGGATACGTCCTTCCGGCACCGGCCGGTCGAAGTGCTCGGCCAGGAGCACGGCGTACGCGGTAACCTGCAGGATGTCGGTCTCCCACGCAGCGTCGCCTTTCGAGCGGCCCTTCTTGTGCTCGATGGCGACCAGCTTGCCATCCCGATAGCGAGCGAAGTCCACCTTTCCCCGAATGCCCCACGACTCACTGGCCAGTTCCAGACTCTGCCACTCGCGGTTACCGCCTACCTCGGCGTCGTGCAGCGTGCGCCCGGCATGGACGCGGTCGTCAGGCGTGCTGATGTCTTCTACGTGCTGCAGGTAGTAGAGCCGTTCGCAGTAGGTGAGCGCATGCAGTGCCGACACGCGAAGAACGTGGGAGCTTTCGCCGTCGTTCCGCGGATCGGACTCCATGTCAGCCGGTGTAATCCACCTCGACCCACGCGCTGTCCGGAATCACGGCCGTCGCTTCGGCGGTCGGGCCGAACAATCTCGATCGTGTTCTTGACGAATCCGCGCGGTCTATCGTTACCGTCAGTCGCCCAACGCCCTGACGAGGCAAATGCCCTTCGTCGGCTACAATGGGAACGAACCAGTGGCACGGAGGAGGCGACTCCAACACCTCGATACGATCGGGAAGGAGGCTATTGTCGCCGAGGAACGGCAATCCGTACCGCGGTGCCGCGTCGCCTCCCAGGCCGGCTCTGACCTGTTGCTCGATTGCTCGGGATTCGTCACGACGAAAGCATGCTACCGCTGCCAGTCCAGAAAGGATCGACCGACGGACAGGAGTAATGTTGTACTTTGCCCCCTTTGTGTATGTGGCATGTTCCCTCCCCTGTTTTCCGACCGGATAGTTGTGCAATTGCTGATACATCTCGTGCACCCGAGGAAACACGGCATGATCACCTCCCCCGGCTCCTCCCCACTTCCACTGAGCGCCATCACCCGGCGCCCCCAGCGCTACGTCCAGCTTCGGCAAGCTTCTGCGGATCAGGCTCATCGCCGACTTGCCGTCATCCTCGCGCATTTCGACTCCGGCGAGATTCAACGCCAAGCCGTACGCTGCCGATGGGGTCATGAACGGCGCGGTCGAGCGAAAACTCCCCGTCGTGAACGGGCGAAATACAGCGAACCGCCCGCGGATGAACAGGCTGAACACGTCTATTTCTTGCCTTCGTGCTCCCGACCGGAGAACAGCGTTTTTGATACAGCGTCCAACAAACACTGCGGGTTCCGACTCAGCGTCACACCGGCATTTTGCAGTTTGTCCCGCTTCTCTTGCGCCATGTCCTTGACGATCCTTCCGCCTACAAAGAACTCCTTGGCGCAATAGTCCGGCGGTTCGTGCAGGATGCCGTCCACGACCTCGGGAAAGTCGTGAACTCCCCTGCCGAGACCACCCGTTCCCGGGTCCCGGATCTCGAATCCGTAGGTGTCGTAGCCGGCTACGAGCTGCTTTGTGAGCCGCACAACGATCGACGCCGGCGCCATCTCAAAGTAACTGCGTGCGTGATTCCCGGCTACGCCGTTCAGCTCGCCGATGGCACGCAGCAGCAACTCCATCCAACACTTGTGCTGATTGGTCGTGCAATCATCGAGATTCACCGCGAACGGGTACTGGAACGCGGTCACTGCCGTCTCACGATGCAGCAGTTGACTCTGATCCGCGTTCTTCCAAGGGCTTTCGTCGCTATGCCGAGGCGATTGAGTAAAGACGGTGGAGTGACGAAATGGCTCCAGCGCCACCGCGAGATTCATACGTAAAACCGAATCGCGCCTGAACGTGAACTTGCCGTCAGCGCGTCCTGCCTTCTTGAGCTTATCAAGGGTCGCCTTGCGTTCGGATGATCCTTGTGCGACGAGCCAGCCCATCAGGAAGTCGTCAGCATACTGCTCGGCGTCCGGATAGTTTCTGAACCTCACCGCCAACTGCTCCTCGTCGCCGAGCCGTTCTCGATTGCAGGGAGCTCCGTATCCGCGCAGAATTTCCCGAATGGCATTGCGCATCGCTTCCGGGCTGATAATCGGGTAGTCGAAGCGCCCGATGGTGATCTTCTGCATCGCCGCGACGTTCTCCAACGATTCCCCGCGGTAGTTGGCACTTGGCGCGATGTGAGTAAGTACGGTAGCAAACAGGTTCACTCGGTCTCTCCTCTGTTGGGTCGGGCACCGGCGTCGCGCGATTCGGATTGCCGGGTCCAGCCGTGGGCGCTGAGCGCCAGCATCGTCAGGTTGCGCATCTCCGTGCGTCGCTCCTCCGACTCGTGGAGCGCGCGGGAAACTTCGATGAAGCCCTCCTTGGGCGACACGCCCTGTGCTCCCATGAACTGCGGCACAGCGCAGATCGACCCGACGAAGTAGTCCACGAATTCCTCGGCGTTGCGCCCGCGAATGGCCAGAAATGCATCCGTAGCCACCTTTTCTCGAGCACCAAGGTAGTTCTGAGCATCGACGCTCGCCCAGTTCGTCGTGCCGTTCTCGGCCTGCAATTGCTCGCGCGTGACGCCCGAACGCCGCTCCGCGCGGTTGGCGACGAACTGACCGACGATGTCGAACACCTTGCCGGCGAGGTTCAGGCTGTCGTTCATGGTTGTGCTCTCTCCTTTGAACTGCTCCCTTACCGCTAGCCCGAAGTTGCGAGCGAAGGGGGGTGACTTCCCTGAATGTACGAACAACTCGACAGGGTAGCATGTAAACAGCGTCTCGGCAGCGCACGCATACCACGACCGTCCGTCAAGAGTATTGCGCATCAACAAGCGCCTGAACAACGTGTTGCGGCGCGACTGCGCGACTCTCTCGTACCGTCGCATCGCTCCGGCCGTCAGGCGAATGGAGTCGGTCAAGTGGGTCCGTACGTTATTGCCACGCTTTTCAAGGTGGTACAGGTCCACTTGTGGAACAGTGTCGAAGAAATCACCGTCGTCCATACTCGCCAGTCGGTATTCTGCCAACGAGCGGAGGAATGCCATCCCACCCTCGACGGCCACGTCAATCTCGCAGTCCCGCGGACGCCGGCGTTCATCATCCGATGGCGGTCGGCGGCGCCAGTAGGAATCGATCAGCTTGCTGAATTCGATGAGATCACCCACCTCCGCGACCGCAAGTACGTATCCGTTAGTGGTGTCGATCTTCCACTGCCCCTGCGTGCGGCGCAGCGCCCTCGGAACAAATACCGGTGTCACGAACGGCCAGAAGTGGAGAAGCAGATTGTGGCGCACTTCTCCCTTGAAGGCTACGCGTTCGGCGTTCTGTCCCTCCGCACCGATCAACATTGACTTCGGGATCGTTGGGGCCACTCGGCGGCCCCTCTTGGCGCCTGATACGAACCCGCGCCACAGTCCCTTCAGATCGCCGGACTCCTCGGTGGGACTGTGGCCCTTGGTCGTCTTGGCGTATATCTCGGCTTTCTTGCTGTCGCGCAGAACGCCGCGCAGTGCTTCGCGCCACAGAGCCACCCACCGGTCTTCCGTATCTCCCCCTCGCCAGTGCACCATCAAGTCGGCCTTCGGGCGAATCACCTCGTATACCCAAGTCCTTGTCGGCCTGTCGTGTCCTCGCCGCGGCCGCGTGCTACGCTCCGCCTTCAGGGTGCCATTCGGCCACTTCCGGGAGGACTCGACAAGATGTGTCTCCCCCGCATAAACGCTATCCATCAACGTCTGCAATGTCGCCTGCGTGAAGCGGATCCGCAGTTCAAGGGGCGTTGCGCACTCAATGCTGGGAAGCGCTGCCCCAGGAGCGAACTTGGGCATCGTCCTGACGTAGCAGAGCAGCCCGGCGAGACCTGCCTTGTGGAACGCCGTTGGCAGATCCGGCAACGACCACGACACAGTCACGCTGTCATCACTGTCCCGGTAGGACAATACGTCGCCCATTGGTCAGATTATTTCCGGCGCCCGCGCGCTCGGCTCGCTCAACAGCCCCCATCGCCGTGAGTAATGCGCCGACGGGGCAAGGTGCACGTGACGAGGCAACAGGTAGTCGCGCGCCGTTGCGTAGTCGGCCGTTTGGGCCAAGTTCCGGGGACACGGCAGGAGCAAGCCGTCGGTGGGTTCACGCTTGCGGCGCAGCGCTCGATAGTTGGACAGGTCCTCGGTGAGCACAGCCGTTACGCTCCACCCGTCGTCCTCTATGAACGACCCTCCCCCCTCGGACCAGAATCCGTCCTCGATGAAGCCCGTCCAGGCGGCGCCGTCCGCCGGCATGCGCGACGACAGCTCCTCGAGCAGATCCTCCAACTGCCGCTGCGAGACCTCGCACAAAGCAACGAGCCTGTCGACAAACTCCTGCGCCACGGTCAATTCATCATCGCGGTACGGCGTTGCAGTCTCCGGCGCGCATATGAGAACGGCTCCGAGACGGTCATGATTCCCCTGATGCTGAGCGCGGCGGTTGCAGCGTCCCATGCGCTGGATCAAGGACGGAATAGGGGCCGACTCGGTAATCAATAGGTCCGCATCGAGATCAAGCGACATTTCGCACACCTGCGTAGAGATCGCCAGTACCGGCCCGGCGCGGGCAAACGACGCGATCGCGTCGGCGTGTCGGCGCGCACGGTCCTTGTGCCGGAAACGACTATGGTAGCAGATCAGGTCGCGATACTCTCCTTCCAGCTCCTGGCCGACGGCCTGACACCGGCCAACCTGATTTACAACCCACAACACTCGCTTGCCGCTGCCCAGAGCGGTATCGACTCGCCGATACACCGCGTCGTGCGCAGCGGACGCGCCGTTTGCTGACGGAAGCGCCTCCACGCGGTAGCGCGGCATCTCGGCGGAGCGCTTCAGCATGATAAATCGGTCGGTATGGCGGGGATACGTCTGCAAGCCGGCGGCTTCCAAAGCAGCATGGCGAGAGCGCTTCAGACTTGCCGTCATGCACAGAACTGGAACGTCGAACTCGCGGAGAAGACTGATCAGCGCCGCGAACATCCTGGCATCGAAACTGTGCACCTCGTCCACGATCACGACGCTGTCGGCGAGCACCGGCAAGAGACACATGCTGGCGTAGTCCTGCTGCATGAACGCGAGAAACTGATGCACGGTCGCGCTGAAGATACGCTTGTCCCAGTACGCGAGCTTGGCCAAGCGGTCGTCCACCTCGAAGTTCCTCGGCTGGTCGTCGTCGACAGAGCGGAGATCCTGAAGCTGATGGCGCAGGTCATACTTGGCGGCTCCGTGCAGCAGCGCCGCATCCGACTCCGGGGCCAGTGAAACGTAGTCGCGGAAGCCTTCGACCGTCGTGCCGCGGGTCGGGTACAGGAAGAGCGCGCGAGATGCCGTCGCATGACGCAGCACGCCCTTGATCCACAGCCATGCCGCCAGCGTCTTCCCGGCTCCGCATGGCGCCAACAGCAACGCGCGACGGCTTTGCCTTCCCAATTCCTCCGCGGCGCGCTGGAAGTCGTCAGGGACCGCGGCGTCCGGTTTCGTTCGCCGGATCTCAGCGATGCGAGGCTCGATGATCTTCTGTCCGATCGCTGCCGGCGTGAGCACTCGTTCGTCGGAATCGTCTACCGGGAACCGCTCGCCGATCCAGTTCGCTATGCTCCCTTCCTCGCGAGCTAGCGTGGCGGATCCTACCGAGTCGGCAACGATGAGCGCCGTCTTCACGGCCCGGGTCATCTGCCATAGGTCCGGACTGTCGCCACGCTGCTTCATGCGTTTGGCCCGGCGCCGCAGGGATTGCGCACACTGGGCGACCTGTTCCTCATCCCAGGTGTCCGCGGAGGCGCCGTCTACGGGCGAAGCGCTGTCAGGCAGTGCCGCTTTGCACTTGGCCAACCGCAGGACGGCTTCGAAGTCGGCGTGATCGAATAGAACCCGCATCGACTCACCATTGAGGACAGGGTTGGAGAGTCCGCGAAATGCGCGACCCTGCCGCTGTCCCCACGATGCCTTGAGATGATGTCCGAGTACCGCCGAGACGACGACGTCGGGATCGGCGCTTCCCGATGACAGCCATGCCGAGTAACCCGGGCTGTCGAGAACAAGCGCGCTCAAGTGCTCATGGCGAATGAACTGCTTACCGCTCCGTTCCAGCGTTGCCTGAAAGGCGTCGTTCGCCTTTCCCAGATCGTGTAGCGCACACGAGGCGACGCCGTTCGCGTAGAAGCGCGGGAACGCCTCCGGGTCGAGACTGAAGAACCGAAGCCACTGGCGTCCGAGATATGATGGCCCGTGCGCAGTTCCGAATAGAGCGTCGAATGCCGCGACAACATCTGCACAGTGGCGTGGTAGCGTGGGAGCGTCCTGTCCCGACTTGGCAAGCAGTTTGTCTCCGGTCATCGATCATCACGCCCATGCGCATCGGTACGTGGCCGCCACAGGCGCGGCCGAAACGGTACGAACACGCCACAGCCCATACGGCGGCGGCCGCCCAGGCCGTGTTCCTGCAGGCGGATCGACTCGTGCGCCGTCAGCTCGGTGGCAAGTAGTGCGTAGCCGATCACGCGTTTGTCGCGGATGCGCACCACACGGCGGCTGGGGTCGCGGGCGGCTCCGTCCGGCGCGCGAAGCGGCACGCGGAGGATGCGGCCATGCAGGTCCAGGGCCGCGGCTTGGCGGGCGATTTCGGCGTCGAAACGAGCCGGGGCGTGGCCGTTGCGGGTGGTGGCGATGCGGCAGTGCAGCGTGGTGGCCGGCAGCAGGGCGCGCGTCTGCGGGACGCCGATGCGCAACCGGCAGCCGTCCAGCTCGATGCTCTTCCCCGCCAGCATGAGGACGCGTGGGACCAGCTCGGCGGGGAGGCGCAACCCGAAGCGGGCGCGCTCGCCGAGCAGGTAGCGGCCGGGCACGCCCGGCGAGCCGCGGATGGTGTGCAGGCCGACGGAGGTGTTGCCGTGCATCCAGCCGTCGCCTTCTCGCTCGAGGATGCGGGAGATGGCGCCGAACAGCGCGTACCCGTGGTCCGCCGGCACTTCAGCACCGATCACGCGGAACAGAACGTCCAGGGTCCGCGTCACGATGCCCCCTCACGCCACGACACTAGAATCGGACCTCGCGGCCCTCCTCCTCGGTGTCGATCTCGGCGAGGAAGATGTCGGCGGGGCCGGTCATGCGCAACGCTCTGTCGTCCAACTCCGGAAGGAACGCCGACGTATTCGTGTCGGCAGGCACCACGCCGCCGAGGTACGCATGCTGTGAGTAGTAGCTCATCACCAGCGTGCGCGGCCCCGTGGCGATCAGGCCCGGGTAGGCCGCGTCGCCTTCGCTTGCGAGTGCCAGAAACGGCTCGACCTTCCCCTTCTCGAGCACGAACATCGCCGTGTTGCCCGCCGGCGTCGGCTGAATCTTCCATGCGGTGTCCGTGCTTCTCCTGCCGGCCACGTACAACACTCCGTCACATTCGCAGATTGCCGGACAGTGGATCCTGGTCTTCAGGTCCACCCAATCCCACTCTCGATACGGCGGTCTGGACCAGTAGAAGATCGAGTCGTCCGGTTCGCGGTTCGTCCTCGACACGCACCAGAGCTCGCCGTCAGGGCGAAAGATGAAGTCCGTTTCGCTGATGGAGTTGCAGGGCTTGTGCGTCACGGTGCGTGGATCGAACGTCGGATCGGTCGGATCCACGACGTCGTCCTCGGCGAGAGGGATACGGCTCACCGTCTTCCAGTTCAGGCAGTCGGAGCTGGTCAGGAGCTCGCCGCCCTTCTCGGCCGAGTAGAAGGCGCCCTGGTGCTGCCTGATGCTCCACAGCCAATAGTTCGACTTGTGGATCTGCGCCGGGTCCGTCCAGCTCACGCCGTTTTCGCTCGAGGAAAGGTAGGTGTGCCCCACTTGCCGCAGCTCGCCATCCACGGCACTGAACCGGCAGCCAAAGAAATACACGAAGAGTTTGTCGTCGGTGGCAAGGAGCTTGGGATCACGGTCGTTCAGTCCTGAATCGATGATCGTGACGGTGTGCCACCGCTTCAGGTCGAGCGACCGCATGACGACGATCGTTCCTTCCGGAGAGACGTGCGCTGCGCTACGCGAGTACACCAACCAGTAGCAATCTCGCCAGAAGCAGAGATCGGTGCCCATGTTGTGCCAGCCGTCTCTGGCTACCGTCCTCTGCCAGGATATGTGGGGCATGCGATCCTCCCGGAGCCATCATGTGACAGCGCGGGGGACGACGTACACCTCGACCTCTTCGACGACCGCGGCTTCCTGCGCCGCGGGGTCGCTGCGCTCCAGCCGCAGATCCAGGCTGTTCTCGCCGCGCACGGTCAGATCGGCGGTGAGCGGGAACCAGTAGGTCACGAAGGGACGCGTGTCGGCACGGCTCGCTTCGGCGTCGGGCCCGGGCGGCACCTCGCTCGGCCGCAGGTCGATGCGCACCTCGTCGTCACGGCGCCGCAGTCCGCGGCCGGGTACCGGGCGCCCGTTCAGGCTTACCGCGAGCGTGTCGGCGAGCGACAGATGGTACGCGCGGAACAGCAGCATGGCCGCTGCCGCGTCCTCCAGGTCCTCGTAAAGCCGAAACCGGTACGACGCTGCGCCGCCGGGGCGTCGCAGCACCGCCCGTTGCGCCTTGACCTTGCCGCTGGCGGCGCGGTCGGTGCCAAACCCGCCCAGGCCGCCCAGGGTGGGGTCGAACACGTAGTGGCGGCGGCCCCGCAGCGCCAGCTCGGGGGTGCGCAGGTCCTCCATGTCGTGCAGGGCAAATGGGTAGAAGGGAGCGTGGGCGCCGACGCCGCGGGAGGTCCAGTCGCCTTCGTCGCCGCCCGACCAGGTCATCACCAGGAAGTGGTTGTACAGCGAGATCCCGTCCGCGCCCTGCGCGTACATGCTGGTGGCCAGGGCGCGGCGCTGGTCCTGGGTGATCGGCTGCTGGCCCATGCGCCTGCGCGCCCGGTGGCTGGCCCAGTTCATCAGCGCCGGGTAGAGCCGGCACGGTCCCCCTTCGGTCAACTCCCGCCATTCGGCGTAGGGAATGTTGGCCTCCGCGTACATGGTGTCCTGCGGCGCCACGTGGTCCACCAGCCCGTCGCCGACCCAGGTGGGCAGGTCGAGCCCCATCACGTGGCACTCGTCGACGGTGGACGGCACACGGCACCCCAACAGCAGCCGCTTGCCCGTTCCGCCGCGGTCGAGCAGCGCGCGCACCTGCCGTACCAGGTCGGTCATCAGGTGCTCCCGCTCGGGGCCGGTTCCCGGCGGGAAGTAGCGGTTGTCGCGGAAGCAGAGCTCGACGCCGTCCACGGCGAACGTCTCCAGGAAGCGCGTGATCACGCCGAGCACGTAGGCGCGGACCTCCGCAAAGCTGAAGTCCAGCGGCTCGCTCAGGCGGTACGTCGGGCCCGGAGGTGCGTCCCGCAGCCGGAACTGCGGGTTGTCGACGATGAAGCCGGCGCCGGCGCCGACCCCCTGCCGAACCGAGTCGGTGTGGTTGTCGTTCATCCGGAACCCGCCCATCACCTCCATGCCGTGCGCCCGGCACTGGTCGAGCAGGACCCCGAACGGCTGCGTGCCGGAATCGAGCATCGGCAGGAAGCGGCGGTGCTGCAGCCGGGCGTCGTAGTCGAATCCGGGGCTGCGCCAGTAGGTGATCCAGCCCTGGGTGTACACCTCCTGGATGAACAGGTCCGGGCCGGCCGCGGCGACGTCGTCGATCCAGTCGCGCAGGTGCCTCTCGGTGACCGGGTCGGGAAGGTAGCGGCTGGCGATCAGCGACGGATCGCTCACGTAGAGCAGCCGCCGCTCGCCGCGCGGGGCCGGCCGCCGTTGCGCGGAAGGATCCGGGGTCAGGAGTAGGGATCCGCGGCGTCGCGCACGCCGTCGCCGAAGAAGTTGAACGCCAGCACGGTGACGACGATGAAGATGCCGGGCAGCACCAGCCAGCGGTGCTGGATGAGCACCTCGATCTTCTGCGCGTCCTGCAGCAGCACGCCCCAGCTCGTCAGCGGCGGCGTGATGCCCACGCCCAGGAAGCTCAGCGCGCTCTCGCCCAGGATCACCCCGGGGATGGAGAGGCTGGAGACCACGATCAGGTGGCTCAGCGTGCCCGGAACCAGGTGGCGGAAGATGATGCGGCCCAGGCCGGCGCCCGACATCTGCGCGGCGGCCACGAAGTCCTCGCCGCGATACTGCAGCACCTTGCCGCGCACCACGCGCGCCAAGCCGCCCCAGTCGATGATCGACAGGATCACGATGATGAGCAGATAGCGGTACCCGGAGGGCATGCTCAGCGGCATGGCGGCGGCCAGCGCCAGCCACAGCGGCAGAGACGGCAGCGCGATCAGCACCTCGATGAAGCGCTGGATGTAGTGGTCCACGCGCCCCGCGAAATAGCCGGAGATCATGCCCATGACGGAGCCGATCAGGATGGTCAGGAAGGTGCCCACGAATGGCACCGACAGGCTCACCTGCGAGCCGCGCAGGATCCGCGAGTAGAGGTCGCGGCCCAGCGAGTCGGTGCCCCAGAAATTCCAGCGCGCGCCCTCGCCGACGCTCATCAGGCGCACGCTGCCCGGGATGATCCACAGGATCCGGTACGGCTCGCCGCGCTGGAAGAACAGGATGGGAAAGCGCTGCTCGCGATCCTCCGTGTAGAAGATCCTGAGGGTTTCGCGGTCGCGCGTCTTGTCCAGGTTGTAGACGTACGGGCGCGTCAGGCGGCCAGTGTCGTGGTCGCGGAAGTAGATGCGCTGAGGAGGCGCGAACAGGTGCCTGGAGGACTGCTCGGTGTGGTCCATGGTGCTCAGGAACGGCGCCAGCAGCGCCATCACCAGCAGGATCGCGATCACGAGGCCGGCGGTGCGCGCCAGCCGGTTGCGGCGGAACCGGCGCCAGATAAGCTGCCCGACGGTGCGGCCGGTGAGGTGCTGGGGGGCCTCCGCGACGACCGCGCTCTCAGTTGCCATGGGTCACTCGTACCGTATGCGCGGATCGAACCAGGCCAGGGCGATGTCCGCCAGCAGGTTGCCGATCAGCAGAAACACGGCCAGCACCATGAGGATGCTGCCCGACAGGTAGATGTCCTCGTTGCGCAACGCCGCGTACAGCAGCGGTCCCGCGGTCGGGATGTTCATGACGATGGAGACGATCGTCTCCCCCGATACCAGGGTCGGCAGCCACAGCCCCAGGGCGGTGATCACGGGGTTGATGGCGATGCGCACCGCGTGCTTGACCGTGACGGTGCGCTCCGGCAATCCCTTGGCGCGCAGCGCGGTGATGTACGGCTCGCCGATCACGTCCAGCAGGTTGCCGCGCACGACGCGGATGACGCTCGCCGTGCCCGCGGTGCCGATCACGACCACGGCGATCCACACGTGCTTGAGAAAGTCCACCAGCTTGGGCCAACTCCACGGCTCGCTCTGGAACTCGGGCGAGAACAGGCCGCCGACCGGAAGGTTGAGCACGAGCAGCGCGAACACCATCAGGATCAGCGCCAGGAAGAAGTTGGGAATCGACAGCCCGATGAAGCCGGCGAAGGTGGCGATGTGGTCGGAGATCTTGTTCTTGTGCAGCGCCGAGTAGATGCCGATCGGCAGTCCCACGGCGTAGACGAACAGCAGCGACATCAGCGCGACCGCAATGCTGTACGGTATGCGCTTCCACAGGATCTGGTTGACCTCGGTGTTGTAGGCGAACGACTCGCCCATGTCGCCGCGCAGGAAGTTGGCGAACCAGGTGACGTATTTCACCAGGTAGGGCTTGTCGAGCTGATAGCGCAGGGTGAGCTCTTCCACCATCTGCTTGTACTGCTCGGTGGCGAAGGTGCCGCCCCGGTCCTGGTAGAACTCCAGCACGAAACGCTCCACCCAGTTGCTCGGCGGCAACTGAATGACCGCGAACACCAGGAAGGAGACGATCAGGAACGTCGGGATCATGGCGAGCAGGCGCCGCACGACGAACGTGGTCACCGCTCTTCACTCTCCATGACAAGGAGAGTCGGTGGAACCGATGTTCCACCGACTCTCGCGCTCAGCAACGTCGTGCGGCTAGCCGCCGGGGCGCGGGTAGCTGCAGTCGGAGTGGGCGAACCACTGGTCGGTCTTGGCCGTCATCATGAACTTCTGGAACACGCGCACGTCGGGCACGTTGCCCATGCACTTGTGCCGGATCACCTGCTGCGGCCGCTCGGTGACGAACGCCGGCCAGCTCAGCGACTCCGTGGCGATGTGGTTGAAGAACGCCTTGGCCGCCGCCTGCTGCTCCTCGACCGTGGTCGCGGACGCGTACGCCAGCTCCAGCTCGAACGCCTTGTCGTAGCTCTCCGGCTGCTCGATGGGATCGCCCCAGGCGTAGCTGACGCGGTTGTGCCAGATGCCCAGGTAGTGGAACGGGGAATAGTCGGGCACGCCGGTACTGACCTGCAGCGCGATCTCCCCGGCCCGCATCTTGCCGGCGATGGTGGACCAGTCGGCGGCCACCAGCGTGGTGGAGACGCCCAGCTTCGTCCACTCGTCGATGAGCGCCTCGACGGTCTCCACGTTGAGCAGGCCGTTGGTCGCCCCCGGCACGAAGATGTGCACGTCGGAGCCGTCCGCGTACTCCAGCATGCCGTCGCCGTCGCTGTCGGTGATGCCGATCTCGGCGAACAGCCTCCACGCCTCCTCCCGGTCCGGTCCCAGGAAGGTGTCCTGAATCGGGTCGTAGAGGGCATGGTCACGCGGGATGCCGGTCACCGACGGGACCGCCAGTCCGGCGAACAGCTTCTCGTTGATCTCCTCCCGGTCGATGCCGATCGACAGCGCCTGGCGGAACTGGTTGGTCATGCCGGCGGCCTGGAAGTTCGGGTCCTGGGTGCCGGGTGCGGCGCCCTTGAGCTGCTGGCCGGTGGGGTAGCGCCAGGATATCTGCGAGGTCTGCCGCGATCCCTTCCAGATCAGGGTGTCGTAGTTGCCGCGGGACTCGTTGTCCTTCAGCACCGCGTGCTTGTTGAGATCGCCGCAGTCGGCGGCGCAGATGTCCACCTCGCCCTGGATCACGGACAGGTAGCGCTGCTCGCCGTCCGTCACCCTGTTCACGCGCACGTAGTCGAAATACGGAAGCTGCTTGCCCTCGGCGTCCACCACCGGGTAGTAGGCATTGCGCTCCCACAGCGTGCCGGTGCTCTCATCGGTCTCGACCGGGAGCCACGCCTGCAGCGACGGTATCGCCAGGTTGTTGACGCGGGAGCGGGCGGCGCGGAAGTCCTCCCAGGTCTTGCCGTCGGCGAAGTCCGGGTGGTGCTGCTCCAGGTAGTGCGCGGGCTGCGGATACCCTTCGAAGGTCTCCCGGAGCTGGCCGGCCCACGGGCCCGCCGGCGAATGGAAGCGCACCGTCAGGTCGTCCACCTGGGTGACCACGAAGCGCTCGCCCTTGTAGCTGCTCTGCAGGTTGGTCATGCGCGCCGAGTAGCCGGGATTGGTGTACATGTTCTCGAACGGCCAGATGATGTCCACGGCGGTCAGCGGATGGCCGTCGGACCACCTGGCGCCCTCGCGGATCTTCACTTCCATGGTGGCGCCGTCGTCCAGCCACGTGTAGTACTCGGCGTACTTGGGCTCGAACCCGGCGATCGGGCCGCCCATGGCGACGTGCTCTTCGAGCGACATCGGGACCTGGAACAGGCCCGGCATCTCACCCTGCGTGAAGAAGGTTCCGTAGCCCCACTGGTGCTGCGAGACGACGCGCATGGTGCCGGAGTACTCGCCGATCTCCTCCTCAACCTGCCGGACGAACGGGTCCGCCGGTATGCGCTCTCCGATCGGTGGCAGGTCGCCGGCCTCCACCCTCGCCGCAAGCAGGGGCGACTCCTGAAATTGCGCGAACACGGTCGGTACCCCCAGCAGCAGCAACGCCGCGATGATGGGAGCGAACACGATTCGTTGTGCCATCGTTACCTCTCCTCTCGCTTGTGGTAGGATCTGATCCTTGAGTTGAGACCTTAACGGCGTGTTGTGTCAAGCTCGTGCTCGCGGGCCCGCAGGGGCGTCCGGAGCGATGTAGACCGGTGAGTGAGCGAAGCGAACCACACTCGCAGAGTGAAGGGACGGTCGTCGGCGCGGCGGCGGACGATGCGCTCCTGCACGTCGACGATCTGGCGGTACGGTTCGAGCGCGACGAAACGGAGGTGCGCGCGGTCAACGGAGTGAGCTTCGCCATCGGCCGCCGGGAAGTGCTGGGCGTCGTCGGCGAAAGCGGCTGTGGCAAGTCGGTCACCGGATTCTCGATCATGGGCCTGGTGCCGAGCCAGGGCGGCCGCATCGCCGGCGGATCGATCAGCTTCCGGCGCGACGGCGGCCAGACCGTCGAGCTGACGGGGCTGGCCCCAGCCGGAGAAGAGATGCGCAGCATCCGCGGCCGGGAGATCGGCATGATCTTCCAGGAGCCGATGCGCACCCTCAGCCCCGTGTACAGCATCGGGGAGCTGATCGGCGAAGGCGTGCGCGCCCACCAGGACGTGAACCGGAAGCAGAGCCGCGAGCAGGCCGTCGAGTTGCTCAGGCGCGTTCACATCGCCGATCCGGAGGAGCGCGTCAATTCCTTCCCCCACCAGCTCTCGGGCGGCATGCGCCAGCGGGTGATGATCGCCATCGCCCTGTCGTGCAACCCGGCGCTGCTGATCGCCGACGAGCCGACCACCGCCCTCGACGTCACCATCGAGGGACAGATCATCGCGCTCCTTCAGGAGCTGCAGAGCGAGTCGCAGATGTCGATGATGTTCATCACCCACGACCTGGGGGTGATCGCGGAGGTGGCTGACCGGGTGATGGTGATGTACCTGGGCCGCTCGGTGGAGCAGGCGGCGGTGGAGGCGCTGTTCGCGCAGCCGCTGCACCCCTACACGCAGGCGCTGATGCGCTCCAACCCCGCGCTGGCGCCCGCTCCGAAGACCCGGCTGGAGGTGATCCGCGGCACCGTGCCCGACGCCACCGTGGAGCTTGCCGGCTGTCCGTTCGCGGCGCGCTGCGATCAGGCCCTGGACCGCTGCGGTCGGGACGCGCCGCCGCTGTTCGAGCCGCAGGCCGACCACCACGCGGAGTGCTGGTTGCACGGAGAGTTGAATGGAGAGCCGCATGGATGACGCACTGGTGCGGATCCAGGGCGTCGTCAAGCACTTTCCGATTCAGCGCGGGATCCTGCGCCACACCGTGGGCTGGATCAAGGCCGTGGACGGCGTCGACCTGGAGCTGGGGCGCGGTGAGACCCTTGGCATCGTCGGCGAGTCGGGCTCCGGAAAGACGACCATCGCCCGCGTCGTCGCCGGCCTGATCGACGCTACCGACGGCAGCGTGCTGTTCGCGGGCGGCGGCCAGGTCGTGGATATCACCACCCTGGACGCCAAGGGCAAGAAAACCGCCCGGCGCCACATGCAGATGATCTTCCAGGACCCGTACAGCTCCCTCAACCCGCGCATGCCGGTGCTGGAGATCGTCGGCGAGCCGCTCATCGCCCACCGGCAGGCGGGCGGGGCGGCGTTGAAGGAGCGGGTGGGGGCGCTGCTGGAGTCGGTGGGGCTGCAGCGCGCCCACATGAACGTCTACCCGCACGAGCTGTCGGGCGGACAGCGGCAGCGCATCGGCCTGGCGCGGGCGCTGGCCCTGGGGCCGGAGCTGATCATCTGTGACGAGCCGGTGTCGGCGCTCGACGTGTCGGTGCAGGCGCAGATCCTCAACCTGCTGCTGCAGATGCAGCAGAGCCGCGGCCTCAGCTACCTGTTCATCGCGCACAGCCTGAGCGTGGTCGGCTGGATGAGCGACCGGATCGCGGTCATGTACCTGGGGCGCGTGGTCGAGATCGCCGGCGGCATGGAGCTCTACCGGCAGCCGCTGCACCCCTATACCGAGGCGCTGCTGTGGAACTACCCCGTTCCCGACCCCGCCGTCTCCCGCCGCCGCCAGGTGCTGGTGGGCGAGATTCCCAGTCCCGCCAACCCGCCGCCCGGCTGCCCGTTCCACACCAGGTGCCCGCACGCCGAGGAGCGCTGCCGGACCGAGGTGCCGCAGCTCGAGGAGGTCGCTCCGGGACACTGGAGCGCGTGCCTGCGCTGGCAGGAGATCGAGTTGCGCGGCCGGCCGATCTGGCAGACCGAGGAGGCCCCGTGACGACCTATCGGGCCGCGGTGATCGGCTGCGGCCGCATCGGCGCGTTCATCGACAACGAGAGCGCCTCACCTCTTGCCTGGTCGCACGCGGCCGGCTACGTGGCCTGTCCGCGCACCGAGCTGGCGGCGCTGTCCGACCAGCGCGCCGACGTGATGGACCGCGCCGGCGAGCGCTACGGGGTGCCGCCGGAACGGCGCTACCGGGACTACCGCGAGATGCTTGCGCGCGAACGGCCCGACATCGTCAGCGTCGCCACGCAGCCGGAGCAGCGCGCCGAGCTCGTCATAGCCGCCGCCGAGCACGGCGCCCGCGCCATCTACGCGGAGAAGCCGATGGCCGCCTCGCTCGCGCAGGCGGACGCCATGGTGGCGGCGACCGAGCGCCACGGGGTCGCCTTCAACATGGGCACCAACCGCCGCTGGGAGGCGCCGTACTCCGTCATGAAGGACCTCATCCACGGCGGCCGCTACGGCAGGCTGCTGTCGATGACCATCCACCAGGGACACGGCCTGTTCAACATGGGCAGCCACGTCTTCGACCTGTTCCAGTGGCTGAACGACGACCAGCCGGTGGAATGGGTGCAGTTCCACCTGACCAGGGGCGGCGACGACCTGGACGGCGGCCTGCTGGACAGCGACCCGAACGGCGGCGGGCGCCTGCAGTTCGCCAACGATGTGACGGCGTTCGCGGCCGACTCCGGCCGGCCGTTCGAGGTCGAGGTGGTGTGCGAGCAGGCGGTGATCGGCTCCCTGGGCCTGGACGGCGAGTTCCTGCTGCGCGAGCCCGGCGGCGTGAACCACCGCGGGAACCCCGTGCTGCGCCCCGGCACCTTCCCGCCCTTCACCCGCGACAGCTCGACCGTCAACCTGATCGCCGACCTCGCGCACGCGCTGGACACGGGACAGCCGCCGCGCGGCGGGGTGCGCGTCGCCCGCGCCAACACGGAGCTGATCTTCGCCTGCATCGAGTCGCACCGCCGCGGCGGCGCCCGCGTGGCGCTGCCGCTTGCCGGCAGCGACCTGCACCTGGAGCGGAACTTCGCCCCGCGCCAGCCGCGCTTCGAACGCTGAGCGCAACGCGTCATGCCTGCGCAGACCGTCTCGCTGACCGCGGCGGTCGAGCGCTTCCCGGTCGTGACCACCGGCGCGCGCTGGCCCTGCGTGCGCGAGGAGCTGGGTCCCGAGCCCTACTTCCGCACCTTCCCCGAGTGCCGCAGCGACCCGCGGCGCAACGACTACGGCAGCGTCACGGAGTGGCCGCCGCCGTTCTCCCGCGGCGGCGGGTTCTTCCCGGTGCTGCTGCTGCTCGACGACGGCCGGCTGTGCTGCGCCCTGCGCACCGGCGCGCCGCACGCGGGCAGCGGCTCCGAAATCAGCATCACCTTCTCCGCCGACCGGGGCGCTACCTGGTCGCCGTACCGGGTGGCGGTACGGAGCGATCCGGAGCGCTGCATCGACCGCCGCAACCCGACGCTGGCACAGAGCGCCACGGGCGACCTGGTGATGGCCTACGGCGCCGTTCTCGGCTACGACGCCGCCGGCCGGCGCACCGGTTCGGCCAGCCACGACCAGACGGTGCAGCCCTGGATGGAGGTGGTCCGCTCGAGCGACGGCGGCCTCACCTGGTCGCCGCCGTCACGCATCGCGCCGCCGGCCGGCACCCTGCTGCAGCCGCACGGGCAGATGCGCCGGCTGGCCTCGGGCGACCTGGTGTTCAACGCCCGCGGCTCGTACACGGCCGAGGTCTACCGCCGCAATCCGCAGGCCGCGCAACGCGTCGCCTATCTGTTCCGCTCCGCCGACGGCGGCGCGACCTGGCGGCAGCACGGGTTCCTGGGCGACGGCTCCTCGGAGACCGGTTTCCTGCCGCTCGACGAGCGGCACTGGGTCGGAATGGTGCGCCACAACGACCGCCCCAACCGCATCGCCCACTCCCACGACGGCGGCGTCACCTGGACCCGCTGGCAGGAGACAGCCGCTGCCGTCGAGCGCAGCGCGGAGAGTGAGGGGGACGAACGCTTCGGCGCCGGCGACGTGCGCACCGTGAACACCCGTTCCCAGAAGCCGGCGCCGGGCAGCGTCTGCCGCCTCCCCAACGGCCACGTGCTGATCACCTGCGGCTACCGCTCCTACCCGTTCGGAGTCCGCGCCGTGGTCAGCCGGGACGGCGGCGCCACCTTCGACGCGGCGTGCGAGTACGTGCTCTCCGACAGCGCCTGGTGCCACGACTGCGGCTATCCCAGCACGGTCTGCTGCGACGACGGAACCATCGTCACGGTCGACTACTCGCTGCTCGACCTCGATCACCCGGAGTGGGGCACCTGCGCCATCGCCTACCGTTACGGCCAGGAGCTGTTCGAGCCCGACTCCGGCCGCTGATCCCCGGCTCGGCGCGCGAGAACCAGCAGGAGAACGATCCCCGCAGCCAGTTCGCCCAGCGCCAGCGCCAACCGCGGCGCGCTCCAGGCTGCGGGTCCCAGCGCCGCCGCGAACGCCAGGTGCGCCGCGCCGAAGGCCAGCAGCGTCACGCCGGCCGCGCCCAGCACCCGTCGGACGAGCCGACGCTCGGTGATGGCGTCGGTGAAACGGTGCTGCGCCACCAGCATCGCGATCAGCACCGCCAAGCCGGCGACGATCATGAAGGCCTTGTCGATCACCGGCACCGCGAAGGGATAGACCGCCAGCCGTTCCATCCACGCGAACAGCGCCCCGCGCCAGGTCATGGCCGCCAGCAGTCCGAGCCCGCCAAGCACCAGCGACAGCGCGAGCCCCGCCGCCTCGGCCCACAGCGGCGCCCGCAGCCCACGCCGTGCGTCCCCCTCACGCATCGCTCAGCGGTCCTGGCGGCGGATCTCGTCGTGCAGCGGCAGGCCGCAGGCATCCGCGACGGCCTGCGCCGCCTCCACCAGCCGGTGGCCGTCCGGCCCCTTGACCAGGTCGATGCGCCGTACCCGCCCCCCGGCTTCCAGCAGCGACAGGTGCACGGCGCTGCGGCGGAGGTCGAACCGCATGAGCCGCACCGGCAGCGGCCTCCGCCCCGCTTCGGCGGGCAGCGTGATCAGCACGCCGCCCAGCCGCAACGACCGCACCCCGGACAGCGGCCAGTACCTGGAGTGGAACGCCGGCCCCACGCCGACGCGATGCTCCACCCGTCCCCGCTCCACGTTCCAGCGCCAGCGCTCGTGATAGAGCGCCCCCAGCACCATGACGCCGGCCATGCCCAGCGGCACCGCGTTGCGGACGCCGAGGACGGCGGCGCCGGCGGGGGTCGTCAGCGCGGTGACGGCGAACAGCGCCGTGCCGGTCACGCCGAGAAACCACCGGTAGCCCGATGCCAGCTCCAGGTCGAGCATCGGGCCGCGCTGCCGCAGGCGGAGACGTGGCTGCACCGGGGTGCATTCCCGTTGGCCCGGGCGCTACCCGGACTCCGCCAGGATCGAGCCCTCGATGCCGCGAACGCCGTCGGCGTACGTGTAGTAGTAGACCACCAGCACGCGGCCGTCGCGGAGCTCGAGCGCCCACGGATAGCCGCAGTCGCTGTCGGCCGAGTCGCTGCGCACCTGGATGTCCGGGGCTTCGTCCAGGTCGCCGCCCTCGGGCTCCAGCACCCGCGCCAGGCACCCGCGCTGGCCTTCCCAGCGGGTACCGACGGTGGCCAGGATGCGCCCGTCGCGCAGCCCCAGCAGGTGTCCGGGACAGCCCTGCATGGAGGTGAAGCGCCACGGCGACCAGGAGGCGCCGTCGTCGTCGGAAGTCACCAGCGCCAGCCGGCACTGGGTGTCGTGGGGCTGGCGCGGATGGCAGCGCAGGAGGACCAGGAGGCGGCCCCCCGGCGTGCGGTGGATGGCCGGCTCGCTGAAGTGGGCGACGGCGTCCACGGCGATGCGCCCGCCGTACTCCCAGGTCTCCCCGTTGTCGAGCGAGGTGCGCATCATGCCGAAGAAGGGCTGGCCGCCGTCGGGCTGCTCGGTGGCCTTGCTGGGCAGGAGGATGCAGCCGCCGGGAAGCTCGACGAGCTGGCTGCGCGACACCCCGGAGTGTTCGGCGGGATGGCCCCAGATCCCTTCCGGCAGCCGCGGGAAACGCACCGGCTCGCTCCAGGTGCGGCCGTCGTCCCGCGAACGGATCCAGAACGGAATGCCGGGCCGTGAGGACCACGCCGTGTGACCGGGCGTGGTCGGCCCCTCCGGCACCAGCTCCGCGGCCGAGGCGTGCAGGAAGATGCTGCCGTCGCGCAGCGTGTGCGTGCCGAAATCGATCACGCCGCCGAGCGGATCGCAGGTGACGAGCTCCGCCGGCCCCCAGGTCGCTCCCTCGTCGTCCGAGCGGCACGCCCGTATGTCGAACAGGGGATGGCCGTGGTGGGCGTGGCCCAGGTCCGGCGAGCGGTGGAACAGGGCCAACAGGTCCCCGGCCGGCGTGCGGATGACGTTCGGATGCGCTGCGTACCAGCCCGCATGCCGATAGATCGTGACGTGCTCGACGACGCTCCAAGCCATGGCAGCAGTGTACCGGACAACCCGGCGTCAGGCCGGGATGACCGTCACCTCCACCTCGTCGATCAGTAGCTCGGCCGGCGGGCCGGCCGGCACGCTGACCGCAAGGCGATTGTCGCCGGCGACCGTCGAGCCCGGCTCCAGGTCGAACATGCAGCTCGTGTACGCGGGCAGCGCCCGCCCGTACGGGGCGGCGCGACCGTCTGGGTGCCAGATGCGGCGCAGGCGCGGGGCGGTGATCGGCGCGTCGTTCAGCGCCACCGCCAGGGTATCGGCGGGAGTCAGTCCCGCGACGCGGAAGTGGAGCCGCGCGTGGCCGGCGGCGGCGACGTCCTCGTACAGGCGGAACAGGTAGCTGCCGGATGCTTCCTCGGCGCCGCGCTGCAGCCGAACGGCGGCATTGCGCTGCGCCCCGGCGCTGGAGCTGCCCGGCGGACGGTACGCGTCGAGTTCACCCCACATGGAGTGGAACAGGTAGTGGCGGGGGCCCCGCGCCACCCGTTCCAGGTCGGCCAGCTCCCGGAGGTGCGCCAGCGCCGTCGGGTACATGGTCTCCGACCCGTTGTCGCGCCCGGTGGAGCGGAACCCGTCCCAGTGCATCTGGTAGTTGTAGATGGAGATGCCGTCGGCGCCCTGCCGCTGCAGGGTGTGCACCAGCGCGCGGTAGTTGTCGAGGCTCAGCGCCGACCCGGAGCGGTCGCGATGCGAGCAGTAGGGGAGCACGCCGGGATAGAAGCGGCAGGAGGAGCCGGCGGTGAGGGAGCTGAACTCCTCGTAGGCGGGGTTGAAGTCCGAGTACATGGAGTCCATCGGCGCCACGTAGTCCACCAGTCCGGCGGCGATCCAGGCCGGCACGTCCAGCCCGACGTCATGGCACTCGGCGACGGTCTGTGGCACCCGCACGCCGAGTTGCAGCCGCCGGCCCCGCTCGGCGCCGAGCTGATCGAGCAGCGCCCGCGCCCGTTCGATGAGGCCGGTCATGAGCGGCTGCCGCGCGCGGGAGATGCTGCGGTCGCCGCGCGGCGCGGGAAAGTAGAGGCCCTCGCGGAACGTCAGCTCCAGGCCGTCCACGTCGAAGCGGTCGACCACCTCCTCCATGATCCCGTACACGTAGTCGCGCACCCCGTCGAAGGTGAAATCCATCCGGTTGCCGGGCACGAAGGCGGCGCCGTCCGGCAGCTCGGTGAGCTTCCACTCCGGATGCGTGTGCAGGAACATGCCGCCCTGGTCGGGTGCGCCGTGGCTGTCGTTCATCCGGAATCCGGCCATGAAGCCCATCCCGCGTTCCCGCGCCCGCTCCAGCAGCACCTGCAGCGGCATGATTCCCTGGTCCATCAGGGGAATGAAGCGCCGGTGCTGCGGTCGGGCGTCGTATTCGAACCGCTCGGAGCGGAAGAACATGGTCCAGGCCGCGTTGTAGACCTCCTGGATCAGCGTGTCCGCGCCGCTCAGCGCGATGTTGTCCACCACCCGGCGCAGCTCCTCGACGGTGGTGGGCTGGGTGGTGATCAGCGGTCGCGGGTGTCCCGGGTCGAAGTCGTAGTTGGTCATGCTCGATGGATCGCTGACGTAGATCAGCCGCCAATCGGTTCGGTCTCCGCTCCGTGCCATGTCATCAACTGTGACCGAACCGAAGCGATCCATCGACCCTGTCAGCCCAGCGGCACGGTGCGGCCGGTGCGGGCCGACTCGTAGGCGGCTGCGGCGATCGCCACGGCGTCGCGCGCCTGTCCGGCCGGCACCGGCGACGGCCCTCCCGCGAGCAGGCAGTCCACGAACGCGTTCGGCGGCAGCGTCGCGCGCGAGGCCGGCAGCTCCACCTCCGGGAACTCCCAGGTCCCGGTCGCGTCCCGGTAGACCTGCAGCGGCGGCGTCCCGGGCGCGGGGTTGCGGCTGGTCGCGACGTCCGTGCCGGTCGCAAGGATCGTGCCGCCGTCGCCGAAAATCTCGATCGTGGGGCCGCCGGCGACCTCCGTCCACCCGGTCTGCAGGCTGCCGGTGCAGCCCTCACCCAGGTCCAGCAGCAGGTGGGCGCTGTCCTCCACCGCCAGGCCCGGCGTGCCGTCGGCCATCCAGGCGGTGACCGCCCGCGGCATCCCGAACATCCACAGGAACCAGAGGAGCGCGTGGGCTCCCTCGTCCATCAGCGCGCCGCCGCCGGCGAGCACTTGGTCGGTCATCCACCCCAGCACGCCGTCACGGTCGGCGCGGTCGATCGCGAAATGGTGGCTGTGGCGTCGGCGCACCGTGTGCACGCGCCCGATCGCGCCGTCGTCGAGCAGCCGGCGCACCTCCAGGTGCAGCGCGTCGAAGCGCAGGTTGTAGGCCTGCATGAGGATGGCGCCGCTCTCGTTCGCGGCCGCGAGGATGCGGTCGGCGTCCGCCACCGTCGCCGCCATCGGCTTCTGCAGGAGGACGTGCCTGCCGGCAGCCAGGGCCGGCACGGCCTGATCCGCATGGTGGGCGTTCTCCGAACAGATCGACACGGCGTCGACATCGCTCCTGGCCAGGAGGTCACCCAGGCTGCCGTGTGCCTCCACACCCAGCCGCGCGGCTTCCCGGTCAGCGCGATCCGCGTCCGCGTCCCATACCGCCACCACCCGCACTTCCTCGCGCTCGGCGAACGCGTCGGCCCACGGCCGCTGATGCGGATGCGCGAAGCTCACCAAGCCCATCCCGATCTGTGCGGTTCCTGCCATTACATCCCCTCCTCGCCCCACACTGTCGCAGCCGCCGATGATTCACAACGGGTGCCTCGGTTATCGTGCGAGACGTGGGCGATTGTCCCCGCGTCTATGAGCTCCTCCTGGAACAGCACGGCCCGCAGGGCTGGTGGCCGGGCGATTCACCGTTCGAGACGATGGTCGGCGCCGTCCTCGTCCAGCGCACGGCTTGGGCCAACGCTGCACGCGCGATCGATTCCCTGCGGCGGACTGGATTGCTGGAGCCCGCGCGCATGCGCGCGGAGCCCGTCGAATCGCTGGCCGCGCACATCCGCGCGAGCGGGTTCTTTCGCACCAAGGCGCGGAAGCTGCACGCACTCTGCGCGTACCTGGAACGCTACGGCGATGATGTCGCCCGGATGCGGGCGGCCGGCGCCGCGAGCCTGCGCTCCGAGCTGCTGGCCGTGCACGGCATCGGTCCGGAGACCGCCGACGCCATCTTGCTCTACGCCGTGGGTATCCCCACTTTCGTCGTCGACGCCTACGCGCGGCGCATCTTCTCCCGGCTCGGCGAACCGTCGGCCCACGAAAGCTACGCCCGCTTCCAGCGGTCGCTGACCGCCGATCTCCCGGCCGACCCCGAATTGCTGGGCGAGTATCACGCCCTGCTGGTCCGCCATGGCCGCGAAGTGTGCGTGGCGCATCAGCCGCGCTGTGCGGCGTGCTCCCTCCGCCCCTCCTGCGCAAACGCCAGGCTCACGTAGCCCCGCCCGCCGCTCGCCCTAACCCTTGATCGACCCGATCATGATCCCCTTGACGAAGTATCTCTGCAAGAACGGATATACCAGGATGATCGGTATGATGGTCACCGCCATCGCCGTCGCCTTCACCGACTCCAGGGTGGGCTTGTAGCCCATGATGTTACCGAACGCAGGGTTCTGCAGCGCGAGTTCCTTTGCGGCGTCCACGTCCCTGATGATCTGAACCAGCTTGAATTGGAGCGTAGCGAGCTCCTTGCCTCCAAAGATCATCGAATCGAACCAACTGTTCCACTGCCAAACCGCGTTGAAAAGAATTATTGCGGCGATGACCGCTTTCGAAACGGGCAACACGATCACCAGAAAGATGCGCAGGTCATTTGCGCCGTCTATCTTCGCTGATTCCTCGATCTCCGCCGACAGACCCTTGAAGAACGTCATCATGATGATCGCGTTGAACGCGTTGAAAAGAAGCGGAATGATATACACCAGGAAGTTTCGGTACAGACCAATGCTCCTTATCAACAAGAAGAACGGTATCAGACCTCCGTTGATATACATCGTTATCAGCATATAGGTGAGGATCGTCTTTCTGCCAACAAGATGCTTCTTCGACGCGCCGTACGCGAAGCAAGCGGTGAAGAACACGCTTGTCAAGGATCCTATGACCGTCCTCGCGACGGAAATGTAGAACGCACGAAACAGGGTCGGGTCCTTGAAAAAGAACAGGAAATTGTCCAAGGTGATGATCCTCGGGTAAAAGAACAGACGCCCGCGGAGTGCGTCAACGGGATCGTTCAACGACAACACCAGCACCAGATAGCAAGGATAGACGCAAACCACAGCCAGCACCACGAGCATGAGCACGTTGAGGTAGTCGAATGTCGTATTCTTGTCGAAGGCCTTCCTCTGAGGCTCTCTGCGATCCGATTCCACCTCCGAGCTAGAAAATGCTCTCACCGGTATACCACCTCGAGAATCTGTTTGCCGAGAACAGCAACATGAACGCCACCACCGACTGAAACAGTCCGACGGCGGTCGAATACGAGAACCTGGCCTTCTGTAATCCCATCTTGTACGTATACGTCTCCAGTATCTCGGCGACATCAAGGACCAGGATGTTCTGCATCAGAAACAGCTGCTCGAAGTTCTGCGTCATCATCCGGCTGATCGCCAGAATCAGTAGAATTATCACCGTCGGCTTGATGCCGGGAATCGTGATGTACCAGGCCCTCTGGAATCGCGATGCACCGTCCATGTACGCCGCTTCATAGAGGGTCGGGCTGATCGTCGAGATGGCCGCCAGGTATATGATCGAGCTGAAGCCGAAGAACTTCCAGATGTCGCTCAGCACCACGATCGAAAAGAACGAAACCCTGTCGGCGAGGAACGCGTACGGCTCGCCCACGATGCTCAGCGACGTCAACAGGTAGTTGACCACGCCCGATTCCGAGAAGAAGGTTATGAGGAAAGCCGCTACAAACGCCCACGAGAGAAAATGCGGCATGTACGTGAGCGTCTGCACGCTCTTCTTGAACAGTCTCATCCCCTTCAGCTCGTTCAACATGAGCGCGAATACGATGGGCACGGGAAAGCCCATGACGAGCTTCGCCGCGCTTATCAGAAATGTATTTCTCAGCGCGTTGTAAAAGAGCCTGTCCGTGAACAAATCCTGGAAATGGTCGAATCCGCTCCAGGGGCTCCCCCAGATGCCGATTCCCACGTTGTAGTCCTTGAATGCTATGATCACCCCGTATATCGGCATGTAGGCAAAGATGAACAGCCACACCACGGCCGGCATGACCAGCAGCAGCAGGTACTTCTGCTCGTTGACCTTTCTCAGCAGCCGGTTCTTGCCGACAACCCTGGTCTCGCCGACCACCGTCACCAGTTGACCTCCAAACGCGCCTCCCCCGAAAAATCTTCGATGAGAACCGTCTCGCGGTCGCGGTCATAGGCGCCGACGCTGACTCTTCCAGCTTTCAGGCCGGTGGGGTGCGGCACGTGTACGGTCATCCTCTCCGGCAGCGAGCGCATCAAGTCACTGATCCGTATCGATATCGTGATCGTCCCATCATCGACGTTAGACTTCACGTGAAGGTCAATGCGTCCGAAATAGCTTCTCATGCCACTCACGTCTATCGACTTCCCGTGCGTCAGCCACTCGCGCGGGACCCCGGGCATGATCGACAGGTGATCGCCGTCTTCGAGATAGAGCATCCACCGGCTTCGCATCAGGAACCACGCCTCTTCGTGCGTCTTGTGGGGGCTCACCTGATAGTAGTGCTCCCAGAAGGTGTAGGTTTCTCGATCGGCAAGACTGGAGACGTTGTTGTAGTACTCCTTCAAGAAAGCGTTTCTCTCCCCCCTTCGCAAATGTGCGTATGGATGAGGACTGTAGTAGGGCTGGCTGAACATCACGTTCCGCTGGAACAACAGCTCCGCAGAACTGTTGACGATAAAGTCCCCGTACGCTTCGTTGGGATCGACCACTTCCTGCAAGAGCAGATACATCGGTCCGGTGTGTCCATCCCTCGCGGTGAAGGTCCCGTGAGTGAACGCCGCACCTCCCTCCGCGTACAGGACTACGGGACCGCGGCTTTCCGCCCACGGGGGTGCCGCGGGACACCAGCGTCCGTTCCCCAGAGGAATGACCGGCGATTCTCTTAGGTTCTTCTCCAACGCCCTTCTGATGTTCTTCAGCAGCCTTGTCGCCCGCGCTCTGATCCGTTCGGATTCTTCGTTGTCCAGGCCCTCCAGGACCTCCGCAGACCGCATCAGGCCAAGGTATGCATAACCGTTCAACATGTATGAGTGGTACGGGTCCTCCGGGTCTGCGACCTTGCCGTCGATCATCCCGTAGTAACCCTTGGCGCGGAACTCCTCCGTCTCGTTGCGCTCGATCCATCTGAACAGGTACGCACAGGCTCTCAGAATGTTGTCCTTGATCGATCCGATCCAGTCCACGTCCTTCGTGTACCGGTAATGCTCACCGATGTTCCAAAGCACAGCCCCGGTCTCCAGCATGTAGTTGCCGAAGTTCTGCATGAATCCATCATCGTGCTGTTTCTCGATGAAGTACATTATGGCTCTTCTGGCGAGGTCGTGGTCCCCAACCGAATCCAGGTACTGAATAATGGGTGAGCTTTCGGAGCCGATGGGGCTGTAGACCCCCACGACGGGAGCTACCGACCCATTCGGTTCATTGCCATAGCAGACAAGTTCCAAGTGCAGTTTTCCTGCCCGCATCATCTCTTCGATTCTCTTTTCCGGCACGCTCACCGACGCCATGCGATCGATCTTGCCCGTCCAAAAGGCCTTGCACGCATCGTAATGTCTGCGATAGCTTTGCCCCGCGAGCGCATCCGCTCTCTCCGTTGATACCGGCCGGTGCGGAATCTTGAACAGGTATTCGATGCTCTCACCCGGCGCGAGCAGGACTGCCATTTCCTGCTGCGGCACAGGCCTGCCGTTCAGCGTCGCTACCAGGTACACCCGTTCATCGCTAAAGGACCCATAGCCCTTCGTGGGATCGTACGACGAGGTGAGGCTGGATTTGCCTGGGTTGACGAAAACATTCGCCTCCGGAATACGAACCCAGGAGTACCGCGGCGCGCCGCCCGTGTTGGTGGCGGTGACTCTGATGTATATGACCGTCTCGTCGTCCTTGAGGATCTCCCGATCATGTATCTTCTCCATCTCCGCCTTCTGGTCCGCCGTCAGCATGCTCGCTTCCGAGTAGTGATCGGCGACCAGTATGTTGGTGCCCTCGACACGGTCTTGGCGCAAGACGTCTTTTTCGAGCGTCACGAACATTCTCGACGCATACACGACGTCCTCATCCGTGTGCTTGGTATCCAGGATGGGCAATACTCCGTCCTCGAGCCTGCGCTCCAGGCCCTGTATGCAGCCCAGTCCTCTGCCCGCGAAATAGTTGTAAACGATCCCTTCGTCGCCGAGCTCCGGAACCGTGACATCCCGCTTGTGATATCTCGGTTTGACCCAGTCCCAGGGGTCCGTGGTGCCCGACGTCAGTCTGGTGCCGATCTCGAATACCCGTATGTCACGGCTGATGCCCAGCCAGGTCACGCACTTCAGCTCCCTGGTCTCCTTGGCTGCGCTATCGAACGACTCCTCCCCGGCACATGCATACTCCTCGAGCTTGGAGCAGCCGTTCCTGGAGTCGATCTCCTGCGCGATCGCATCGAAGCTGCGCCGGTCGTCTCCGTCTGTCACTATCGTCTTGTATTCAGCTACGTAAACGGGGTAATCCTTGCTTACGTCTCTCAAGAAGAAGCTGAAGCCATCATCGGTCGTGGTGAGGCTGACGATGGTCGCGAAGGCGCCAGGTTCCAGTGAATGCCTGTCGATGGTTACCTTCAATCTGCACTCGCCGTCCGCAGCGAGCGCGAAGCTCCGTCCCTGCTGATCTATATCTCCGGCACAGTTTTCGCGCTCCAATCCGGATATCTCGCCGTGTGTTATCTGCAGCGTGCCCTTCAGCTCACTCTCGTTCCTTATGATGGCTATGGTTCTCACTCTTGCTCCCTGGCTCCCGACCCGACCGGATCGTTGGTAGTCACTTACACAAAAAGACCTTCAGGCCCGGAATTCTCACGTGCCTGAAGGTCTTTTTCGCCCGAGTGCAACCGTCTTCGGCCGAGCCGTGTGCTATACGGCCGAAGAACAAATGCACATCCTCAACTCACTGCCTGCCGAGCTGCGCCAATTGTCTCCCATGCTCCTCGGTCAAGGCGGTCTCCACGTCGCGGGCGCCCAGACGATCGATCTCTTCCAACGCTGCGTTGTAGATCTTCATGAGCTCATCCGCGGAATCCGCAACCACCATTCTGGACGCGGCGACGGCCATCGCCTCCTCCACCTGGGTGTGCTTGATGTCGACGTCGCTTCCTGGCAACCACGAACTTGCCAGTTCCGCAAATCCGAGATCCCAGGCGTCGACCACGAAAGGCTTGAGTCGTTGCTCCATCGTTGCCCTGTGTTCGGGTGAGGCCCCAAGATAGTCATCCACATACAGCGTCCAGTAGTACGTATCGCAGAACGGCACCCATCTACAGAGAACACCATACTTCGAGGCATAGTCCACGAAGCTGGCGTTGAGCTCATCCTGAGCTGATTGCTTCATCATTTTCTTGCCATCAACCCAGTCCCACGTTTCTCCCTCAGCGCCCAGGATCAACGTGGTTTGCCCCTCCTCGGTGAGTGCCCACTGGAGGAACCTGATGGCTCTGTCGGGCCGCTCGGCGTTCTTGGTTATTACCAACCCATTGTAGCCCTTGTTTCTGATCGTCGGTTTCGTGAAGTCGACGCCCTGCTTCACGATCGGGCCGATGTCCGTGTACGTCCTGTCGTCGTTGCCGTCGTTTTGCCTGATGGTCGTATTGACCGTGTTATCGACATTGAAGATGGCGCCCACGGTGCTCACGTAGCCGGCCGAGTACAGTCTCTCCTCGGATTGCTGCGTCTGTTCGGTGAATTGGCCCTTTGTGATCAGGCCATCCTGGTACAGGCTGTTCAACCATTGCAGGAACTCCAGATACTTGGGATCTCTGAATAGCAGTTGCACCTCGTCGCCCTGCGGGTAGTATCCGGAGACGTGCATGCCGAACGTACCTCGGAACATGTTGTTGCCGGCCCTTCCGAACAACAGGTCTGACACGCTGCCGCCGAAGTCGATCGGCAGGACATCCGGATAATTTGCGTGAGCGAATCTGAGATAGTCGTCGTACTCGCTCAGCGTGGTTATGTCGTCCTTGCCGTACGCCTCGAGGATGTCCCGCCTGGTGAACATGATGCCTTCTCCGCTCGTGAAGGGCACGTTTATCTCCTCGAAGGCTTCCATCACCTCGGCATAGTACATGAACCCTGCCCAGTACCACATCTTGCCGTCATCGGCAGTATGGTACGTGTGATATGCAGGCGGTACCAGATCCCACGTCTTGGGAGCGTATTCATCGATCAGGTCACCGATCGCGTGTACCATGCCGGCATCGATGATCTGCTGGAGCAGGGGACTCGTGTAATTTCCGAAAGCCAGCATTTCCGGCAGGTCACCCGATGCGATCATGGGTGCCAATACTTCGTCTTCTTCACCCTCCAGCACTTCCATATCGAGCGTGACACCGGTCTGTTGGGTGATGAATTGGGAGACCATACCATCGTCCCAGCGAACTGCGGGCCTGCAACCGCCCCACGTGTTTTGCCAGAACTGGATCGTGATCGGCGACGTATCCGCCATATACTCCCACTCGAAGTCCCCTGTTGCCATGGTCGCCGCAGGTGCTGAGGTATCGCTCTCCTCGCCGGTGCCGGTGGCAAAAGCGGAGAATCCCAACAACCCGACTAACAGTAGAAGAGGTATCTTTTTCATCGTTGCTCCTTTTTGGTGTTTGGGACAAGACAATTGTCCGCGTGTCACGCTGGCACATCTGCATCCGATTGTCAAGCTATATCCGCGAATGCACTTCTACGCGCGGTGGGCGCGGCACGTTGCGACCGGCTCCATGCGAGTTGGGAGTTCGGGCGGGGCGACAGGCAGGGAGTAGAGAAGTGGAGTCGGCTGACACGGTGCGAAGCCGGTGTCGCCCGGGAATGACCAAGACCCCGGCCACCGCTTTTCGTTTACACTGCTTGCGAACAATGGAACCCACGCAGATTAGCGCTACCGTCGACTACGAGGAGCCCGGCAAACAAGTCGGTCACCTCGCAGTTCCGTACTCGCACAACCTGGGCGGCTGGGCCAACCTGCAGGTTCCGGTAGCGGTGCTCGCCGCTGGTGAGGGTCCGACCGTTCTGCTCATGGCCGGAAACCACGGCGACGAGTATCCGGGGCAGGTCGCGATCCTCAAGCTCTGCCGGGACCTGCCGCTCGAGGTTGTCCGAGGCCGACTCATCATGATCCCGGCGCTCAGCGTCCCCGCGGCGAAGGCCGCCGCGCGCCTCTCACCTCTGGACGGGAGGAACTTCAACCGCTGCTTCCCCGGCGATCCGGCCGGCTCCGTTTCGGAGATGCTGGCGCACTACGTGACGACCCACCTATTCCCCATGGCGGACGCCGTCATCGACCTGCACTCCGGTGGGCGCAGCTTCGACTTCTATCCGTGCGCTCACATGCACCTGGTGCCGGACCGTGATCAACGGCGGAAGATGGTGGCCGCGGCGGAGGCGTACAACACGGATTTCGCGTTGCTCTACACCGACATCGCCGGAAGCGGTCTGCTGCCCGTCGAGGCGGAGCGCCAGGGCAAGGTCGTCGTCACGACGGAGATGGGCGGGGGCGAGCCCATCCCGGCGCGGGTGCACCGGTTGAGCCAGGAAGGTCTGCGCAACGTGCTGGTCCACCTCGGCGTCGTGGCGGGGAAGAAGCGCTCGCGAGCCGAGCTCGGCCTGCCGCCGACGCGCTGGGTGCAGTCACTCGACCGCCAGGACTACCGCTTCGCGCCCGAGTCGGGGATCTACGAGAGCGTCGTCGATCTGGGCAGCAGTGTCGCGGCCGGGGAGAGGGTCGGTCAGGTCCACTTCCTCGAGCGCCCGGACCGGGAGCCGGCTGCCGTCGTCGCGCCGACGGCGGGCGTGCTCCTCGGCAGCCGCGGCCCCTCCCTCGTCGGCCAGGGCGACTGCGTCGCCTGCATCGCCCACGACGTCGATCCGGCCATTCTCGAGTGATGGTCTCGATCGGCTCTTGAAGCAGTAACGCGCGACGTCAAACAGGGTTGCGGACACCGCATTCGCCGGTCACGCAGCTCGGATTGCACTCGATCCGGCCATGCGTGACTCACGTGGATTTTCCTGACCGGCCGTTCATACCACTTCAGCGACTCGCACAATACCGTCAATGGACGCCGTGGCCGCGGGTCGGCTCTTGCTGGCCTGGGCCGCCCTCTCGGCGATACCCGGATCCGCGACGGCGACCGGAACGCTGAACCCGGCCCTGAGCGATGCTGCGAGAGCGCGGACCGACGACGGCGGCGCGCCGAGGACGGCCTTCATGCCCGAACCGGTGCTGAAGGCATGGCTGGTGCGCTTCGGCAGCGCCATCGTCAGCGAGGTGGCGACCTCCGAGAGCGTCTTCAAGGCGACGGACAGGAACCGGGACGGCGGCGCTCTCGTTGTGTGGGGCCGCGGTACGTTCTCCCGCCTCGCCGGCAGCGAGGACGATCTGAAGCTCGACGGTGCCGTGAGCACGGGGATTTCTGGGGGCTTACTGGTCGGACGGTCGCTGGCTCGCCGGACTCGCACTGTCGCTCAGCATCGGGGAGGGCGCGTGGACCCGCGGCGGCATGGCGGGCCAAATCGAGTCCTCGGCCACCGGGCTCTATCCCTATACCGGTTACGAGATCACCGATCGGATCGTCGTGTGGGGCACGGCCGGTTACGGCATCGGTGCGCTGACGCTCATCACGCGTCCCGGCGAAAGGCTCGGCACCGACGTCGCGCTCCTGATGGCTGCGGCGGGCGCCCGCGGAGACCTCGTCGATCGAGCCGGCGCATCGGGCCCGGCCTTGTCGGTCGCGGCCGGCGCGCTCTATGCCAGCACCACTTCGCAGGCAACGAACGCGATGGCCCCCACGGAGGCCGACGCAAGCCGGATGCGGCTCGCGCTCGAAGGCGCGTGGGGAATCGTCCTGCCGGGCGGCGCGCTGCTCACGCCCACCGTGGAGATAGAGGCGCGCCATGACGGAGGCGATGCGGACACGGGATTCGGAGCCGGCGTCGGCGGCGGCATCGCCTTGGCGGATGCCTCCGGCACGCTGGCCGTCGCGGTCTTCGGGCGGATGTTGCTGTGGCACGAGGCGGGCGATGTCCGCGACTGGAGCGTCTCGGCGTCGGTGCGCTACGCGACGAACTGGTGACGATGCCGGCCGCGTAACGGCCACGATTGACCGGGATGCGCCCCTCAACCACTCTTGCGCCGAACCGTACACCCCCGATTGAGATTGAGCAGATGCCCACATTCGACATGAAGCCCGTGGACGTGCCGCAGGAAGTTCTGGATGGACTGAAGTCGATCCCGACCGTGACCGTGTACGCCGGGGTCTGCAGCTTCGGCTCCCGGCTGAACGTCTGCGAAGGATTGACCAGGCTCACGCCCGCCCGGGAGCGGTTCGCCGCGCGGGCGCGGACGCTCAGGTTCCTCCCCGTGCGGCCCGACCTGGCGAGCGAGAGAACCGGCGGCGAGGATGAACTGGAGTTCCTGGCGATGGGACGGTGCGGACCGGGCGACGTCCTGGTGGCGGACATCATGGGATCACGCAAGGACGTGGTGGCCGGCGACGTCAAGCTGCTGCAGCTCGCCATGAACCGCGCGGACGGCGTGGTGATCGACGGCGCCATCCGCGACCTCGACGTGATCGTCGACGAGGACTACGGGCTGACCGTGTACGCCACGCAGCGCAGCTTCCACGGCAGCGTGGAGGCGACTCCGGCCGAGGAGAATGGGCAGATCCAGTGCGGCGGCGCGCTGGTGCGCCCCGGTGACGTGATGGTCGGCGACAACGACGGCGTCCTGGTGGTGCCGTCGTGGATGGCCGTGGCGGTGATGGAGTGGGCGATCGAGCACGAGGAGGCCGAGAACTACGTCAAGCAGAAGATCCGCTCCGAGGGCGTGTGCCCGGGTCGCTACTATCCGCCGAGCCCGGAGGTGTTCGAGGAGTTGCGCCGCGCCAAGCGCCGGTAACGCACTGTTTGCGACGATGCTCGCGGCGGCCCGCGCTCATTCCGTCGCGAACGTTCGGGCAACCCGAAAGCCGTTGAGCTGGCTGCGAAGTGTCGGAGCGCACCAGCCTCGATATGCCGAGCGAAGAAACTCCGGTCTTGCGCCCCACGAGCCGCCACGCACCACGCGGCCGCTACACCCACCCTGGGTCGCCGCCTCCGTATCGTAACAGTCCGACACCATCTCGGCGACGTTGCCATGCACGTCATACAGTCCGAACTCATTCCGCGAGAGTGAGCCTATGGCTATCGTGCGTGCCCGGTAGACCCCGGTCTGCCCGGGACCGTACGGAGCGCTCAGCCCGTCATAGTTGGCCTGATCGGTAGAGATCGTCTCGCCCGTGTGAAACGGGGTCGTCGTCCCGGCGCGCGCCACGTACTCCCACTCCGCCTCGCTCAGCAACCGATAGTTCTCTCCGGTGGTCGCGGACAGCCACGCGACATATGCCCGTGCGTCGTTCCAGCTCACGTTGATCACGGGCAGCTCGCCGCGTCCCCAGCCTTCGTCGTGAGGGCGATATCCGCCGCATCCGCCGCCGGCGACACATGCGTCCCATTCCGCAAACGTGATCTCGTGAGTCCCCACCGCGAAAGGCCCTTCAATCGTCATCCGTGCCAGCCGCTCGTCGTCATGCCGTCCGGCTTCCGATGCCGGCGACCCCATCGTGAAGCTGCCTCCCGGGACGACCACCATCGCGGGGCAAGCAGCACAGTCACGGAATACACTTCCCGGCTCCCGCCCACTTCCTGGCTCCGGCGGCGGATCGTCATCGTCCACGATCGTCCCGGTAGCCGTGGCGGCGACAAGCGCCGCGTTGGACGCGTCCCGCAGCGTCACCGTGAACGTCTCGTCGTTCTCGTCAACGTCGTCGCCGTTCACCAGCACCCTGATGCGAGCCGACACCTGGCCGGCCGCCACGGTCAGCACACCGCTCGCCGCCTGGTAGTCGTCGCCCGCCGTCGCCGTGCCGTCTGCCGTCGCGTAGGATACGGTCACCGTCTCGCTCGTGTCGTGACTGAGCGTCACGTCGAACACGGCTTCGCTGAAGCCGATGTCCCCCTCGGTGACCCGAGCGTCGGCGATCGACACATCGGGCTGGGCCGGGGGAGGCTGGACCGGGGGAACGGCCACGGGCGTCTCGTTCTCGCAGCCTACCGCGGTCAACAGAACAGTCATGGCGAACGGTGCGACCGCACGCAGGGAGTATCGGCGCTTTGCAGACATCGACTCAGTACCCCAGAGTGCCTTCGAGTCCGACGCGATAGCTGGAGGAGTTGCCGGTCTCGGCGGTGCGCTGTCCGAACGCTTCGATATGCATCCGGAGCGGTCCGGTTGTTTCGGGTACGTCTACGGCAACGCCGATTCGTAAGAGACGCGCGTCCTCGTCTTCGATTCCGACCTCCGCATAGGACTCCAGCCAACCCACATCCCGCACTTCGAGCGCGTAGCTGAGCTTCACAGCCGCCGAATCCGGCAGCCACCCCGATCCGTCGCGCGTGGGCGAGCCACCGCCGTGATCCCCGAGGATCACGGTGCGGTCATGCCAGAGCCGCGTGACGCCGCCTGCCGGTGAACCCCACACCGGGGTGATCGAAACGGCCGGCCCCGAGCCGAGCCCCGGCGGCCGCCAGTCCAGCATCGCGCTCACCCCCCAGTCGCGCAGCCTGGAATCCTCGTGCACCAGCAGCATCCGCCCACGGCCGCTCAGCCCCAGACCGATACCCGTATGCCTGAGGCTGATCTCCGCTCCGGTCTCCACGCCCAGCCCATGTTCCGCATCACCGCCATCCAGGCGTCCGCCCAGCTCGGCGCTCCCGGACAGCACCGAGTCCCCGGCCCGCCATTCCACACCGCCTTCCAACAGCACGCGCACGCGCCAGGCGCTCGCACCTACGGAGGGCAGGCCACCGCCGGACATCACGCCGGTGATGAACCCGTCGCTCTTCGCTGCAACGGACAGCACGCTGCCGGACAGCAGCTCGACACGCTGCCCGGTGGCGCCCAGCCACATGCGCAGGTCGCCGTCGGGGCTGCTGCCGGCGTCCGTGAGCCGGACGCCGCCCGTACCCAGGCCGGCCAAGCCCCACAGACCCAACCCCTCCACCGGAGCCCAGGATCCGTACGGATACACGTTGACGAGATGGCTCGTGAGCGTCGCGTCGCCGTCCTCCTCGGTCGCCGACGTGAGATCGAGCGTGCTGTAGGAGGCGGCCAGGCCGAGCAGGGCGCTTGGGGAGACGCGATAGTCCGCACCCAGATAGCCCGCGATCACGTCGCCTTCCTGTTTGATCCCGTCAAGATCGCCTTCGAAGCGGCTCAGGTCGCCAGCTCCCCAGAATCCCCATCGCCCTGCGCCGTGGCGACGCCCAACGCTGAACGAGCTGTTGGCCAGAAGCGCCTCGCCGGGCGACGGCTGGAAGGAAACCGTGCGGTCAGGGGTCACGTGTACACCGAAAGCCTCGGCAAGGCTGCTTACCAACCTGGCTCTCGCTAGCGTATCTCCCAATTCGGTGAGGGCTATGGACCGCCTGTTCAAGGTAATGTCGACTCTCGCGCGATGCGATTCTGGCGCCGCGGGCGGCGCGAACCGCTGGCCGATGACGTTCACCGCGCTTGTCGCCACGGCGCGACCGAAGCCGGCCAGCCCCAACTGGAGCATCCGGTCACGGCGGTTCGGGCCACCTTCCACAGCCTCCGTCTGTTCGCTCTCGGCTCCCTGATTGCCGTGCACGTCGGCGTAGGTGACCCTCGCCTGCAGGGAGGACCCGGCATCGGCCGCGGCCGGCGTATAGCTGGATGCCGTCGCATCGACGATGGCGGTCCACTCGCCGTCCAGCGCGGTCCGCCGCCACCACTGCCAGCGCAGATCGCGCACGTGATCGTCCTGATCGTCGAGTCGGGCCGACAGCTCTTCCCCGGTACGTGGCTGAGTCGTCGACAGGGTCACCAGACCCTGGTCGTTCACATCCACGATGGCGACTCGTACCATCAGCACCAGCGCCTCCCGTCCATCCTGCGCGGTGATGGTCAACGGGTACTCCCGGGTGTGCTCGGCGTCCTCACCTCTGCCGACGTAGCTGAGCAGCCCGTCGGCCGCGCCGACCGCGAAACGCTCCTCGTCATTCCCCGCCGTGATCGCATAGGAGATATGGCGATCCGGGGCAGCGAGCGCTACACAGCCGAGATGAACGGGGCGCTCGCTGCCGTCTCGGTTCTCCTCCAACTCCAGAGCCAGCTTGAAGTCATAGTTGTCGAGCCCACTGCCGCTTCCTCCGGCTGCGACCCGGGACAGGGTGCGCGCAGCAGCCACAGGCTGCTTGCAGCCGATCAGCACGCCCGCGTCGACCGCGTCGACCGCGTGATCCATAGACGGCTGTACCGCGCTGGTGCTCAAGTCCGCGTCGTTACCGGCGCCGTCGCGGATTGCGCCGCCGTTCAGACGCAACGCGTCCGCGGGAATGACGACTCCGTCGTCGTCGCGGTCACCCTTCTGAACCGTATAGACGAACTCGACCGTGTCGGACCTCGGCCCGATCCCTTGCGAGAACCCGGCTCTGCGACTGCCGGTGCCGACGTGAAGTTCCAGTTGCGGGTTGCCGGTAACGTCGACTGGCTCGCTGAACGTGACTTCCATCGAAATCCGGTCCGCGTATACGTACCTGCCTGACGGCGGCTTCGACACGATGGCCACCGATTCCACGACGGGAGCCGTGCTGTCCGCTGTCTGCCCGTTCACGTTGTCCGCTGGGATGACGAGTTCCGCCTGGCCCAAGCCCAGCTCTACCGCATCTCCCAGGAGGTCGACGATCGCGCCTCCGTTCAGGTGCAGCGCGTTCGCGGGGATGCCGATCCCGTCGCTGTCGTCGTCGCCCGCCTGCACCGGGTACCGGAAGCGCAGGGTGTCCCGGTCCGCGTCGACGAAGCTCGCCCGCCGCTTCGCCGTGGTCGCAGTGCCGGTGCCGTCGATGGCCAGCTCCAGTTGCGGGGCGCCGCTGACCGCCACTTCCGTGCTGAACCGGACTTCCACCACGATCGCTTCGCCGAGCCGGTAGGTGCGGTGGTCCTGCGGTGCGGAGGTCACCGCGACCCGCTCCGCCGTCGCCGGCTCGTTCACCCCGCCATCCACCGGGTCGCCGTGCACGACCTCGGCGCTGTCCAGCCGCAGGTTGTGCGCCGCCACCGGTTCGCCGGCAGCGTCGGTGATGCTGGCACCGTTCAGCCGCAGCGCGTCCGCAGCGATGGTGACTCCTCCGCCGAGGGAGTCGTCCGCCGCCCGCACCACGTAGCGGAAGTGCAGGCGCTCGTTGGCGCCGGACACGAAGTTCGCAACGCGCTTCGGCGCGGGGCCGGTCTGGCTCGCGGTGCCGCGTCCGCTGCGCGATGCCCCCGGCGGGTTCGAGCCGATGGTCAACTCCAACTGCGGCTGGCCGGCGACCGTCACCTCCTTGTTGAACTGCACCTCCACGTCGACGCTCTCGCCGCGGCCGTAGGTGCCGCCGCTGCGCGGTGCGGACGTGACCGCCGCGCGCGTCGGCTTGGTCTGCGTCTTCGCGCCGCCGTTCACCGCGTGGCCGGAGCCGATGGCGGCCGCGGCCAGATTCAGGTCCGCCGGGTTGCCGGCGGCGTCGGCGATGGTGCCGCCGTTGAGGCTCAGGCCGCCGGCGGCCACGCCGATTCCGTCCGCATCGCGGTCCTGCTCCTGCACGGTGTAGCGGAACCGTACGTACTCCTGCCCGGAGGAAAAGAACGCGGCGTGGCGCTCTGCCGTGCCGACGGCGAGTGCCAGCCGCGGCATGCCGGTTACCGTCACCGGCTCGCTGAAGCGCACGGCGACCTGTACGCTGTCGCCGCGGGCATAGGCGTCGCCGCCCGGCGGGAGCGACTCGATCAGCACGCTGCTCACCGTGGGCGGATCGTCATCCGGTTCGACGCCGTTCACCGCGACGCCGAAGCCGAGGTTCGCGCTGCCGAGGCGCAGCACGGCTGCGTTGCCGGCGGCGTCGAGAATGGTGCCGCCGTTCAGGGCAAGGGCATCCACGGCGGCCCCCAGCGCGCCGCTGTCTCCATCCTGCACCACGTAGCGGAAGCGAACGACCTGCTCGCGGGAAGACGCGTAACCGGCGCTGCGCCGGCCGCTGCCGATGCTCAGCGTCAGCCGCGGCGCACCGGTGACGGTCACCTGCTCGCTGAACCGCACCTCGATCTCGATCGTCTCGCCGAACACGAAGGTACTGCCGCTCTGCGGTGCCGAGGTCAGCGTGACGGCAGCGACCTCGGGGGCGACGCTGTCCACCAGCGCGCCATCCACCCGGTGTCCGGCGGCGCCGGCGATGGCATGGACGCCGAGATCGAGCTGCGCGGCATTGACGGTACGGTCGTTGATGCTGCCGCCGTTCAGGGTCAGCGCGCCGGCGGCGATGCCGATGCCGTCGGCGTCACGGTCGTCACCTGCTACCCGGTAGCGGAACCACAGACTGCGCTCACCGGAGCGCACGAACGCGGCGCTGCGCGTCACGCTGCCCAGCGTCAAGGCCAGTTCCGGCGCTCCGGTTGCCGCTACCGGCTCGCTGAAGGCGACCTCGACCACGATCGTCTCGCCGCGCCCGTAGGTGGTGCCGGCGCGCGGCCGGGAGGCGATGGACACAGCGCTCACATTCGGCGCGGTCACCAGGCTGCCGTCCACCTTGCGGTCGGAATCCGCCGCCAGCGCGGCATGGGTCAGCACGGCGTCGGTGACGCCGTCGGCCGCCTTGATGCTGCCGCCGCCGAGCCGGATGGCATCGGCCGCGACGGCGATCCCGTCGCGGTCCACGTCGGAGGCCTGGACCTCGTAGTTGAAGGACAGCGTGCGGCCGAAGTGGGTCCCCCAGAACAGCGCCGCCCTGGTCCGGCCGCCGATGCTCAGCTCCACCCGGGGCGTACCGGCCACCCGGACCGACCGGTTGAACACCACGCGCACCTCGATCGTCTCGCCGCGCTCGTAGGTATCGCCGCCGGCCGGTGACGAGCTGAAGAACAGGCTGCTCACGGCCGTCGCGGCGGCAGCGTCCCTCACCTGTCCCACCTTGCGGGTAGGATCGTCGGCGACCGCGGGATGGGTCAGCCGCGCGGCGGTGGTGCCGTCGGTGGCGGTGATGCTGCCGCCGTTGAGGCGCACGGCGTTGGCCGCAATGCTGACGCCGTCCGCGTCGGCGTCGAGTGCCTGCACCGTGTACTCGAATCCCAGCACCCGGACGCCCAAGCCGTAGCTTGAGAGGGTTGCCCGCGCGGTCCTGCTGCCGATGGTCAGCTCCACCTGGGGGCTCCCACTGACCGTCACCAGGCGGTCGAAGATGACGTGGACGCTGATCGTCTCGCCGCGCTGGTAGGCGTCACCGCTGTCCGGAACCCCGACGAAGTAGATGCGGGTGAGCGCCGGACCGGTGACCTGGATGCCGTCCACCCTGCGGGTGGCGTCGTCGGGCAGCGCCGCGTGGCTCAGGTCGGCGGCGGTGGCGCGGTCGGCGGTGGTGATACGGCCGCCGTTGAGTCGGATCGCGTCGGCTCCGATGCTGACGCCGTCCGCGTCGAAGTCCGTCTCCTGCACCACGTACTTGAAGTGCAGGTCGGTGACGCCGCCGAAGCCGCGGCCGTGCGAGTAGCGCGCCAGCCTGGTCTGGCCGCCGATGGTCAGCGCCAGCCGCAGGCTGCCGGAGCCGCTCACGTAGCGGTCGAACTCGACTTTCACCTCGATGGTCTCGCCGAGCTGGTAGGTGGCGCCGGCGGCCGGCGAGCCGACGAAGGAGATGCGGCTCACCGACGGCGCGGTCGCCTGGTTGCCGTTCACCTTGCGACCGCGGTCGGCGGCGACCGGCGCGTGCGCCAGGATCGCGTCGGTTACGCCGTCGGCGGCCTTGATGCTGCCGCCGCCGAGCCGGATCGCGTTGGCCGCGATGCTGACCCCGTCCGCATCCAGGTCTCCGGCCTGCACCGTGTAACTGAATGCCAGCGCCGTGGGTCCGGGCACGTAGGCCAGCGCCGCCGGCCGGGTGCGGCTGCCGATGCTCAGCTCCACGGAGGGAGTGCCGGAGTACGTGATCGGCTGGTTGAACTCCACCCGCACGTCGATGTTCTCGCCGCGCTGGAACGTGGCGCCCGACAGCGGGGTGGTGATGAAGGCGATGCTGCTCACCACCGGCCCCGTGATCCGGCCGTCCACCTTGCGGGTTGCGTCCGCCGCCACCACGGCGTGGCTCAGGTCGGCGTCGGTGACTCCGTCGGCGGCCTTCACGCTGCCGCCGTTGAGGCTGATTGCATCGGCTGCGATGGCGATTCCGTCGCCGTCCAGGTCCGCCGCCTGCACGGAGTACTCGAAGTACAGGGCGTTCGCCGCCGAGTCGGCGGAGGCGAACGCCGCCGTGCGGGTGCCGCTGCCGACCAGCAGCGCTACCCGCGGACTACCGCTCACCGTGACCGCGCGGTTGAACATCACCTGCACCCGGATCGTCTCGCCACGGACGTAGGTGCCGGCGCCGACGGGGCGGCCGGCGAAGGCGATGGCACTCACCGCGGGTGCGGTGACCCGGCTGCCGTCCACCTTGCGGCCGGGGTCGGCGGCCACGGCGGCGTGCGCCAGGTCCGCGGCGGTGCCGGTGTCGACCGCGGCCGTGATGGCGCCGCTGGCGAGGCTGATGGCGTCGGCCGCGATGCTGATCCCGTCCGCGTCCGCGTCCTGAGTCTGCACGGTGTAGGCGAAAGTCAGGACTCGGTCGGAGGACGCGGCGGTGAAGGCCGCCGGGCGGGTCCGGCTGCCGATGATCAGGCCGATCCGGGGGCTGCCGGTCACGGTCACGCGCTTGTCGAACGCGACCCACACCCGGACGGTCTCGCCCAGCTCGTAGGTGTCGCCGCTCGCCGGCGACCCCGAGAAGGACACCGCGGTCACCGCCGGAGCGCTGACTTGGCCGCCGTCCACCTTGCGCCCCGCGTCAGCCGGCACCGCGGCGTGGCCGAGCACGGCGTCGACCGTGTCGTCGTCGGCGTCGGTGATGGTACCGCCGTTGAGACGGATCGCATTGGCCGGGATGGCGATACCGTCCGCGTCCCGGTCGCTCGCCTGCACCGCGTATTGGAACGCCAGCGTAGTGACACCCGTGGCGGACGGGGTTGAGAAGGCGGCCTGCCGGGTCCGGCTGCCGACGGTCAGAGCCAACCCCGGACTGCCGATTACCGTGACCGGCTTGTCGAAGGTGACCGTCACCGCGATCGTCTCCCCGAGCTCGTAGGTGTCGCCGCTCGCGGGCGACCCCGAGAACGCGACCCCGCTCACCGCCGGCGGCCGGACGCGGCTGCCGTCCACCTTGCGGTTGCGGCTCGCCGCCACCGGCAGGTGGCGCAGGCCGGCGGCGGTAGTGCCGTCCAGCGCCGTGATGCTGCCGCCGCCGAGGCTGATGGCATCGGCCGCGATGCTGACCCCGTCCGGGTCCCGGTCGTCGGCCTGCACCGTGTACTCGAAGGCGAGTCGCTGCGTCCCGGAGACGTAGGTCGCCGCCCGCGACCGGCTGCCGACGGTCAGCGCCACTTGCGGGCTGCCGGTCACCGTCACCGTGCGGGAGAACACCACCTCCACCGCGATCGTTTCGCCGCGGCCGTAGGTATCGCCGCTCGCGGGCGACCCCGAGAACGAGACGTGGCTCACCGCCGGTGCCGTGACCGTGCCGCCGTCCACGCGATGGGCCGAATTCACCGCCGTATGCGCCAGCACGGCGTCGGTGGCGTCCGCCGCGGCGGCCTTGATGGTGCCGCCGTTGAGGCTGAGGCCGTTGACGGCGATGGCGATGCCGTCGTCGTCCAGATCGACCGCCTGCACCGGGTAGTCGAAGAACAGGTACTGGGAATGGGAGGTGCGGTAGGCCGCCTGCCTGGTGGCGGTGCCGATAGTCAGCGCCACCTGCGGACTGCCGGTCGCGGTCACCGGCCGGTCGAACGCCACCGACACCCGGATGGTCTCGCCCAGCTCGTAGGTGGCGCCGTCCGCCGGCGTGTTGGAGATGGAAACGCTGGTCACGGTGGGCGCCGCGGCCACGCTGCCGTCCACCTTGCGGTTCGCGTCGGCCGTCACCGCCGCGTGCGTCAGGTCGGCATCGGCGGCGCTGTCGGCGTCCTTGATGGTGCCGCCGGCGAGGCTGAGGGCGTTGGCCGCGATGCCGATGCCGTCGCTGTCCGAATCCGCCGCCTGCACCAGGTACTCGAACGACAGCGAGCTGATGCCGGACCGGGTACCGGAAGAGAAGACGGCGGCCCCGGTGCCGCTGCCGATGGTCAGCGCCACCTGCGGATTGCCGGTCACCGTCACCGGGCGGTCGAACACCACCTCCACCCGGATCGCCTCGCCGAACTGGTAGGTGTCGCCGTGCGCGGGCTGGGAGCTGAAGAACAGTCGGCTCACCGCCGGTGCCGCGCCCGCGACGCTGGCCCCCACCTTGCGGCTCGGGTCGGCCGCCACCGCGGCGTGGGTGAGAACGGCGTCGGTGACGCCGTCGGCGCCCTTGATGGTGCCGCCGGCGAGGCGGATGGCGTTGGCCGCGATGCTGACGCCGTCGGTGTCCTCGTCCCCGTCCTGCACCCGGTAGTCGAAGGTCGCCGTCGTGCCGGAGCTGCCGACCGAGAAGAAGGCCGCGGCGCGGGTCGTTGAGCCCACGGTGAGATCGACGACCGGGTTGCCCGTGACCGCCACCGGCCGGCTGAACCGGACTTCCACCTGGATCGACTGGCCCGGCCGGTAGGTGTTGCCGGCGGGCGCGGAGCCGGCAAAGGAGACGCCGGTCACGGCCGGCGCCACCACCAGGCTGCCGTCCACCTTGCGGGTGGCGTCCGCGGCCACTGCCGCGTGGGTCAGCACCGCGTCCGTGGTGCCGTCGGCAGCGGCCTGGATGCTGCCGCCGGCCAGGCCGAGGGCGTTGGCCGCGATGCCGATGCCGTCCGCGTCGCGGTCGCTCGCCTGCACCGTGTAGCCGAAGGAGGCGGTAATCCCGCTGATCGAGGAAAACGCCGCCGCCCGCGTGTGGCTGCCGATGGCCAGCGCCACCTGCGGCGTGCCCGTCACCGTCACCGGCCGGTCGAACTCCACCTGCACCTGGATCTTCTCGCCGAGCGCGTAGGTGCTGCCGCCGGCGGGCGAACCGGAGAAGGAGATGCTGCTCACCGCGGGAGCGGAGGTCTTGCCGTCCACCTTGCGGCTGGAGCTGGCGGATACCGCGGTGTGGGTCAGCACGGCGTCGGTGGTGGTGCCGCTCTTCCTGATGGTGCCGCCGTTCAGGCCGAGGGCGTTGGCGGCGATGCTGACGCCGTCCAGGTCGAGGTCGCTCCCCTGCACCGTGTAGCCGAAGGTGAGCTCGGTGGCGCTGCGGTCGGAGCTGGAGTAGGTCGCGTTCCGGGTGTGGCTGCCCACGCTCACCGCCACCTGCGGACTGCCGGTCACGGTCACCGCCTCGCTGAAACGGACCGTCACCTCGAGCGACTCCCCCTGCCGGAAGTACTCACCGCTCGCCGGAGAGCTGGAGAACCAGACGAAGCTCACCACCGGCCCGGCGGCCACTGCACCCACCCTGCGACGGGGGTCCGCGGCCACCGCCGTGTGACTCAGGTCGGCGTCGGTGGTGCCGTCGGTGGCGGTGATGGTGCCGCCGTTGAGACGCATGGCGTTGGCGGCGATGCTGACGCCGTCCGTGTCCCGGTCCAGCGCCTGCACCTCGTACTCGAAGCGCAGCACCTGGATGCCGAGACGGGAGACGTTGCTGGGGTACGTCGCGTACCTGGTCCGGCTACCGATGGTCAGCGCCACCTGGGGACTGCCGGTCACGTTGACCTTCCGGTCGAGATTGGCCTGCACCGCGATCGTCTCGCCGGGCTGGTAGCTGTTGCCGGTCTTGGGCGACCCGGTGAAGTAGACGCTGCTCACCGACGGTGCGGAGACTTGGCTGCCGGCGACCTTGCGGCTGGAGTCGTCGGACACCGCGGAGTGGGTCAGCGAGGCGTCGGTCGTGCCGTCGGCGGCGGCCTTGATGCTGCCGCCGTTGAGGCGGATGGCGTCGGCCGCGATGCTGATGCCGTCACCGTCCCGGTCCGCGGCCTGCACCTCGTAGTCGAAGTACAGATCGGTGATGCCGCCCCGGCCGCGGCCGTAGGCATAGCCTGCCAGCCTGGTTTCGCTGCCGATCGTGAGCGCCACCTGCAGGCTGCCACGGGTGCTCACGAAGCGGTCGAACACGACCTTCACCTCGATCTCCTCGCCGAGCTGGTAGGTGTCTCCCGAGGCCGGCGTGCCATGAAAGGAGACGGAGCTCACCGACGGCGTGTCGAAGCGGCTGCCGTCCACCTTGTGGCTCGCACCGGCCGTGACCGCGGAGTGGGTCAGCACTGCGTCGACCGTGTCGTCGCCCGCGGCCTTGATGCTGCCGCCATTGAGGCTGATGGCATCGGCGGGGATGCTGATGCCGTCCGTGTCGCTGTCCGTGGACTGCACGGTGTATTCGAAGAACAGGGACAACGCGCTGGCCCGCGTGCCCGCGAAAGAGTCGAGTGAGGCGGTCCTGGTCTGGCTGCCGATCGACACGCTCACCTGGGGGGTGCCCGTGACGGCCACGCGAAGGTCGAAATCGACCCGCACCGTAATGGTGTCGCCGCGCTGGTAGGTGCCGCCCGGGGCCGAGCTGAACAGCGAGACTTCGCTCACCGTGGGGGCCGAATTGTTCTGCGCCACGACATCGCTTACCGCCAGACCGCCCGCGGTCATGACGAGCAGCAGGTACGCGACAACCGTTCCGAATCGGCGAGTGAGCGAATTCGCTGGCACGACGGGTCCAGTTCTTACTTTGAAATGGCCGGCCATGTCCACAACTATTGCATCAAAGTTATGGGTCCTGTGAGTAGCTGTTTCGTATCTTCAGCTTGACGCACCACCGGATTTCAGGTACTCGCGCAGCTTGCCCGCGTACTGGGACAGGACGCCTTCCGCGTCGTGCTCGGTGCCGCGGCCGTGGATGATCTCCACCGACGCGTAGCCTTCGAAGCCGGCGTCGGCCAACAGGCGCAGCGGCGGCTCGTGATCATACAGGCCCTCACCCAGCGCCGCGGCCCGCGATCGGCCGTCCGGGCCGTACTCGTAGTCGTGCACGTGCAGGTGCCGGGTCAACGCCGACAGGTTCTGGAACGTCACCTCCGGCCGCTCCAGGACCCGCATGGGGTGCAGCAGGTCCCAGAGCACCGCGCAACGCGCGTGGCCGACGCGCTCCACCACCGCCCGCACCGGGGCCGACGCGCTCCAGAAGTCGTGCGTCTCCATCAGCACCGTCACCGAGCGGGCTTCGGCCTCGTCCATCACCGCCCGGTAACCGTCGGCCACGTAGTCGACGATCGGCAGCAGATCGCCGGGGGCATGCGCGCCTCCGAAGGTCCGCAGGCAGGGGGCGCCCAGGTCACCCGCCAGCTCGATGTAGCGGCGCAGGTCGTCGACCTGCCCGGCGCGCTCGGCGGCATCGGGGGTCGCCATCTTCACCCCGGTGGCCAGGCAGCAGAACTCCAGCCCGTCGCCGGCCAGCCGGTCGCGCGCGGCGCGCCGCTCGGCCGGCGTCATCGAAGCCTCTATTCCGGCGGCGTGATCCCACTCCACGCGGGGCTCCAGCCCGCGATAGCCGTGGCGCTTCATCGCCGACACGATCTCGTCGAGCGTCCAGTCCGGGCAGACGCTGGTCATGGTTGCCAGATGTATCACGGCGGCATCTTAACGATGTGACAGACGAGTGTTGACACCGCCTCATGTAGCGCTCCATTGTGGCCGATACCACTATATATGGACAAAGGAGGAAAGGAGGTGCCGGATGCGCTGCCCGGTGTGTGACTCGCACGACAGCCGCGTCATCGAGTCGCGACCGCTCGACGGCGGACGCGCGATCCGGCGGCGGCGCAGCTGTCGCGCATGCGCGCGCCGCTTCACCACCTACGAGCACGTGGAACGGAGCGCGCCGACGGTGGTCAAGGCGAACGGCAGCCGCGAGGCGTTCGAGCGCGGCAAGGTGATGGCCGGGTTGCAGAAGGCGTGCGCCAAGCGGCCGGTGTCCGCGGCCCGGCTGACCCGGGTCGTCGACGACCTGGAGACGCGGCTGCGCGCATCGGGCCCGGAGGTCAGCTCGCGGACGATCGGCGAACTGATCGCCGAGCAGCTCCGGCATCTGGACGAGGTCGCCTACGTCCGCTTCGCATCCGTCTATGGACGCTTCACCGATACCGGGGCGTTCCGGAACGAGATCGACCGGCTGGAGGGCCGTACGGAGGAACCGTACGAGGAACCGGCCTCCGTGCAGGAGAGAACCGAGGAGCATGGCTGACGACCACGACGGCGGACAGCCGCCACTCACCCCCACCGCGGGCCGGAAGCTCAACGACCTGGGCGAGAAGATCTTCCTGGACCGCTACGCGCTGAAGGACGCGAGCAAGGCGACGCTGGCCGCCGGCGACTTGGTGGTGGTCTGCACCGACACCGCCACCGGCCAGCGCGAGGTGGGCACGGTGCGCACGGTGACCGACGACGACGTGGCGGTCCGCCTGCGCGACGGCACAGAGTTGACGTGCGCGCTGGACGCCGTGGACAAGCCGCTGGAGACGTCGCCCGAGCAGATGGTGACGCGCGTGGCGCGCGGCATCGCCGCCGTGGAGCCGGACGCGCAGCGGGCGGACTGGGAGCAGCGCTTCCGCTGGCTGCTGTCCGACTGGCGCTTCGTGCCCGGGGGCCGCATCCTCACCGCGGCGGGCACGGACCAGCAGCTCACCTTCTACAACTGCTACGTCGTGCCGTCACCGCGCGATTCGCGCCACGGCATCGTCGACACGCTGTCGCAAATGATGGAGATCATGTCCCGCGGCGGCGGCGTCGGCATCAACATCTCCAGCCTGCGCCCACGCCACGCCTACGTGCGCGGCGTCAACGGCCGCTCCAGCGGGGCGGTCTCCTGGGGCGCGCTGTACAGCTTCGTCACCGGGCTGATCGAGCAGGGCGGCAGCCGCCGCGGCGCCCTGATGCTGATCTGCGACGTCTGGCACCCCGACGTCATGGAGTTCATCGGCGCCAAGCGGGAGATGGGCAAGATCACCAACGCCAACATCAGCGTCGGCGTCACCGACGCGTTCATGGAGGCGGTGCGCGCGGACGGCGAATGGCAGCTCGCCTTCCCCGACATCGACGACCCCGACTACGAGGAGCTGTGGAACGGCGACCTCGACGCCTGGAAGGCGCGCGGCAAGCGCACCATCGTCCATCGCACGGTTCGCGCGCGGCAGGTCTGGGAGACGCTGATCGAATCAGCGTGGGCCAGCGCCGAACCGGGGCTGTGGTTCAGGGACCGGGCCAACGCGATGAGCAACTCGCGCTACTACGCGCCGCTGATCTGCACCAACCCGTGCGGGGAGCAGCCGCTGCCGGAGTGGTCGGTCTGCAACCTGGGGGCGATCAACCTGGGCCGCTTCGCGCGCGACGGCGGGGCCGGAGAAGAAGGGGTGGCCTGGGACGAGCTGGCGACCGCCGTGCGCTACGCGGTCCGCTTCCTGGACGACGTGGTCGACGCGACCCCGTACTTCTTCGGCGAGAACGAGGAGCAACAGCGCCGCGAGCGCCGCATCGGGCTGGGCACGATGGGGCTGGCGGAGCTGCTGATCCGGCTCGGCCTGCGCTACGGCAGCGAGGAGAGCCTGTCGTTCCTGGACCGGCTCTACCGGACCATCGCCGTGGAGGCCTACCACGCCACCGCCGAGCTGGCCGCCGAGAAGGGCAGCTTTCCGGCCTTCGACGCGGAACGGTATCTCGACTCCGGCTTTATGCGGTCGATGCCGGAGGAGGTGCGCGCCGCCGTCCGCACCGCGGGCGCCCGCAACGTCACGCTGCTCACGCAGGCGCCGACCGGCACGACCGGCACCATGGTCGACACCAGCACCGGCATCGAGCCCTACTTCTCGTGGAGCTACTTCCGCAAGGGCCGGCTGGGCATCCACGAGGAACGCGCCGCGGTGGCGGCCGACTGGGAGCGCGATCATCCCGGGCAGCCTCTGCCCGATCACTTCGTCACAGCCATGGACCTAACCCCGGAGCAGCACGTGCGCGTCATGGCCACCATCCAGCGCTGGGTGGATTCCTCCATCTCCAAGACCTGCAACGTGCCGGCCGACTACACCGTGGCGCGGACGCGCGAGCTGTACGAGCTGATGTACGACCTGGGCTGCAAGGGCGGCACCATCTACCGCGACCGCTCGCGCGACGAGCAGGTGCTCAACCTGGAGAACCCGGCCGGCGCGGCCGGAGAGGCGGCGCCCGCGGCCTCCAGCGGCGACGGCGCCCAGGTGCGGCCGCTGCCGCAGAAGCGCTTCGGCGCCACCGTCAGCCGCCGCACCCCGGTCGGCACCGCGCACATCACCATGAACGACGACGAGGACGGCAACCCGCTGGAGGTGTTCGTCGAGATCGGCCGCGGCGGCAGCGAGTTGAAGGCGATGGCGGAGGCGATGGGGCGGCTGATGTCCGTGCTGCTGCGCATGGTGTCGGCGCTCTCCCCCAAGGAACGGGTGGCGCAGATCGTCGACCAGTTGCGGGGCATCGGCGGCTCGCGGTCGACCGGTTACGGCAGCCGCAGGGTCCGTTCCCTGCCCGACGCGGTGGCGCAGGTGCTGGCCGAACATTACCGTGCGCCCGAGGTGGAGGATCCGGCCAGCACGGGCGGCGAGGATCAGCCCGTGACGGACCGACAGCCGGCCGCCGATCTCTGTCCGGAGTGCGGCGAGGCGACCCTCGTGCACGCCGAGGGCTGCCAGACCTGCGGCAACTGCGGCCACTCCGAGTGCTGATGCAGTGCTGACCGCCGCCATCGTCGTCGCGGCGCTGGCCGCCTGCCTGGTGGCCGTCCGGCTGGTGTTCGCCGACGAGATCCGCGCCGCGCGCGAGCGTGATCCGGCGGCGACCAGCAGCCTGTCGATCATCCTCACCTACGCCGGATTCCATGCGCTGGTCGTGCACCGCGTCGCCCACCCACTGTGGCGGCTGCACCTGCCGATCGTGCCGCGAGCGTTGGCCGCCGTCGCGCGCCTGCTCACCGGCATCGAGATCCATCCGGGGGCTGACATCGGGCCCGGCCTGTTCATCGACCACGGCATGGGGGTGGTCATCGGCGAGACCTCCGTCATCGGCCGCGACGTGACGCTGTTCCAGGGGGTGACCCTGGGCGGCACCGGCAGCCGGCAGGGCAAGCGCCACCCGACCCTGGGAGACAACGTCGTGGTCGGCGCCGGCGCCAAGATCCTGGGCAACACCACCATCGGCGCCAACGTCACCGTCGGCGCCAACGCGGTGGTGGTGCGCGACGTCCCGCCGGACGCCACCGTGGTGGGCGTGCCCGGCCGCATCTCCCGCCGGGGCGGGGTGCGCGTGGAGGAGGGAGCCAACCTGGAGCACACCGCGCTGCCCGACCCGCTGCAACTGTCCCTGGAGCGGCTGCAGGGTGAGATCGACCAGCTCAACGCCCAGATCGCCCGCTACCGCGAGGGCACCGAGCACTCCGGGTAAGGCGGAGAGGCGCGGCGATGATCCACGACTCGGTGCTCGGCCTGATCGGCGGCACGCCGATGGTGCGCCTGCGCCGGCTGCCGGCCCCCGGTTCGGCCGAGGTGGTGGCCAAGATCGAGGTGCGCAACCCGGCCGGCAGCGTCAAGGACCGGATCGCGCTGGCCATGGTGCAGGCGGCCGAGCAGGCTGGTCAGCTCGGTCCGGACTCGACCATCGTCGAACCGACCAGCGGCAACACCGGCATCGGCCTGGCGCTGGTGGCTGCGGCGCGCGGCTACCGCATCATCCTGGTGATGCCGGACGACGCGTCCGAGGAGCGCCGCGCCCTGCTGCGCCACCTGGGAGCGGAGGTCGTGCTGACCCCGGCGCGCGAGCTGATGAAGGGGGCCATCGACCGCGCCGCCGCGATCGTCGCCGAGAACCCCAACTGCTTCATGCCGGAGCAGTTCCGCAACCCGGCCAACCCGGAGGCGCACCGCCGCACGACGGTCGAGGAGATCCTGGCCGACTGCGGCGGCAGCCTGGACGCCTTCGTCGTCGGCGTGGGCACGGGCGGCACCCTCACCGGGGTCGGCGAGGTGCTCAAGCAGCGCCTGCCGCACGTGCAGGTGGTCGCCGTGGAGCCGGAGCGCTCGCCCGCGCTGAGCGGCGGGCGCAGGCCGGAGCCGCACGCGATCCAGGGGATCGGCGCCGGATTCGTGCCGGCGATCGTCAACCGGTCGGTCATCGACCGCGTGCTCTGCTGCAGCGACGACGACGCCTTCCGTACCGCCCGGGATCTGGCACGCAGGGAAGGGCTGCTGGTCGGCATCTCGGCCGGAGCGGCCGCCTGGGGCGCGTGTGCCGTCGCCCGCCAGCTCGGCGCCGGCAAGCGCGTGGTCACCGTGATGCCGGACGGCTGGGAGCGCTACCTGAGCATGGACCAGCCGTCGGGCGCGCTGGGCGGCACGGACTTCCTGATCTGAGCGCTGCATGGGTTCCCGATGAGCGCGACCTACGGTCCCGGCCTGGCGATCGCCGCTGCCGTCGCCATTGCCGCGCAGTTCGTCCACGGCCTGCCGTTCGCGCCGTTCACGATCGGCGACCGCCACCCGATCGAGCCGATGCTGATCGCCATCGTCATCGGCGCGCTGGTGCGCAACCTGATCGGGCTGCCGCGGGCGGCGCGCGACGGGGTGCGCTTCGCCGTGCACGGCGTGCTGCCCGCGGCCATCGTCCTGATCGGCGTGCGGCTCGACTTCCGCCTGCTGCTGGACGCCACGCTGCGGGGACTGGCGATCAACGTGATCTGCGTGGCCGTGGCGCTGCTGGGGACGGTATGGCTGGCGCTCAGACTGGGCGCGTCGCGCAAGCTCGGCCTGCTGGTCGGGGTCGGCACGGCGATTTGCGGCGGCACCGCCATCGCGGTCACGGCGCCCGTCCTGGAAGCGAACGAGAGCGAGACCGCGTTCTCGATCGCCGCGATCAACCTGCTCGGGCTGCTGTGGATGATCGTCTTTCCCGCCGCCGGCGCGCTGCTCGGACTGACCCAGGGCGAGTTCGGCGTGTGGGCCGGCAGCAGCATCCACGCGACCGCGCAGGTGGTGGCGGCCGGCTTCGCCTACGGAACCGAGGCGGCGGAGATCGCCGTCGTGGTCAAGCTCGTGCGCGTGCTGCTGCTCGCTCCGTGCGTGGTGCTCATCGGCCTGTGGTACGGACGCATGCGGCGCCGCGGCCGGCAGCCGTACGTCGACAAGCCGTTCAGCATCACCACCCTGGTGCCGCCGTTCATCCTGGGCTTCGTGGCCGTGGCCACGCTGCAGAGCCTGGACCTGCTGCCCTCCGTCACGCTCCACCTGCACGAAAGCTTCGCCTGGGGCGCCGGCGACGTGACCCTCTCCGCGGAGCGGCTGCTGACGATCGTCGCCGGCTTCCTGGCCAGCGTGGCGATGGCCGGGGTCGGCCTGGGCGTCCACGTCACCGGGCTGCTGCGCATCGGCGGCAGGCCGCTCGCGATCGGGCTGCTGGCCGCCGCGCTCCTCGCCCTGCTCAGCCTGCTCCTGGTCAAGGCGCTCCTGTAGCGCCACATGCCGATCGGGACAAGATGGGGCCATGACTGCCGACCGCGCTGACCTGACGACCGTGGATCCTGGGACCCTGGATCGAGAGGAGATCTTCCGCCATCTGCCCGCCAACCGGGTGGGAGCGGCGGACCGCCGCTACCTGGACGAGGTGCTGGCAGACGGCTTCGGACCGGGTAGGAGGCGGGGTCACCCCCGCCGTCCCCCCACACCACCGTACGTACGG
>JAPPKD010000153.1:0-5871 GCA_028820215.1 Spirochaetaceae bacterium
TCCCCGGCTGGTGCATGCAACAGTGGAGGAGCGATGCAACTGGAGGCTGGTCGGCAGCGGTTTGGGCATCCACTGGCCCGACCTGGACGAGGATCTCAGCGTTGAGGGTTTGCTGGCTGGCAGGCCTTCGGGGGAGAGCCAGCGATCGTTCAAGCGTTGGCTAGAAGCGAGGAAGCGTGAATGACGGCTGGCGAGCCGCCGCAGCGATGCGACGCGGGCTCTGGTTGTGCTGAAGTTCTGGCTAGTCGGGAGTCAACCGGAGCCCAGCCGGGCCGGCTGGAAGGGCCCAACGGTGATCGGAGCGTCCTCCATTTGCGATCCGGTTGAAGCCGCAGCGGCGCGCTACTTCGCACCGTCCTGCGAGTTCCATATCAGAGAAAGCTCGCCCTCGACGGTGAGGAGCTCGGGGAGTGTGCCGGTTGCGGCTACCGTGCCGTCGCGCAGCACCACGATGCGGTCGGCGGCTTGCAGCAGCGCCTTGCCGGTGCCACTGACCACGCACAGGGCGCCGCCTTGGGCCAAGTGGCGGACCTGACGGAGGTATTCCTGCTCGGTGGCGGGGTCGAGGGCGCTGCACGGGTCGTCCAGCACGATCAGCGGAGCGCCGCGGAAGAACGCGCGCGCCGAGGCCAGCCGCTGGCGCTGGCCGCCGGACAGCTTCGATCCCGCGGTGCCGACCACCGTGGCGGGGCCGTGCGGCAGAGTCGCCACGTCGCGCGTCAGGGCGGCGGCCTGCAACGCGGCATCGACCGCTTCCGCTCTCTCGTCAGTGTCGAGGCCGGCTTCCAACGCGACGTTCTCGTGGATGGAGACGCTGAACAGGTGCGGCTCCTGTGGGACGTACGTGCAGACCGGATGCCGGAACCAAGTGACCGGGTCGCGCACCGCTGCACCGTTCCACAGGATGGCACCGCCGTCCAGCGGCGTCAGTCCCACGAGGGCCTTGAGCAGCGTCGTCTTGCCGGCGCCCACCCGTCCGGTCACCGCCACCAGCTCGCCGGCGCGCAGGGTCAGGTCGATGGCGTCCCCGGCCGGCGAGGCGGGTGGGTGCGGAACGGTCCCGGCGCCGGCTGCTCCGTTCCGCACGCGCAGGTCCTTGAGCTGCAGTACTCGCAACGGTTCCGGCCCGCCGCGTCCTGCGGTCGATGCCGAACCGCGGTCGCGGGAGTGGTAGGTTGGGCCATCTTCGCCGGTGCGGCTCACCGGGTCCGGTTCGACGCCGGGCGAGGGACGTGCGGCATCGTGCCAGTGCCTGCGTCCCGCCACGCCGCTGAGTGCGCCGATCCGGCGCCACGAGACGCGTGCCTGGCGGTACTGCAGCAGCAGGCCGCCGAACTCGGCCGAGAACTCTCCGAGGAAGGTGAGGTAGTAGGCGAACAGCGCGAAGTCGCCGACCGAAAAGTCGCCGCTGCGCATGGCGCCGGCGGCGACGGCGAGCACCAGCCCGCTGCCGATGGTCGAGGTGGCGGCGAACGCCGCCCGGATCGACCGGTCGAGCAGTTGGTCCCGGATCGCCCGCCGGCCGCGCTCCGCGTCGAGCCGCGTCAACCTCCCGGCAGCCGCCTCCGAGGCGCCGCCGAGTTGAATCGTCTGCCATGCGGCCAATGCGTTGACGATGAATCCGGTGGCGTCGGCGGCTGCTTCACGGGCCCCGGCGCGCAGCAGGTGCACCCGGCGGCGGGTGAGCTGGCTCACCGCCAGCACCACCGCGACCGGAGCGACGGCGACCGCCGTGATCAACGGATCGATCCGCGCCATCACCGTCAGCGCGACGACCGCGAACATCACGATGCTGAGTTGGTCTACCGCGGTGGCCACCACGCCCGCCAGCGTGGGCGGGTCATCGCGCGCGGTAGCGAGCGCGGCGCCGACCGAGGGCTGCGCCGCGCCGGGCGGCCGGTTCAGCAGCGCCGCCAGGATTCCGCGCCGCAACGCATTGGCAACGTGAAATCGGAGGCGCGCGCTCGCCACTGCCGTCGCCATCACGATGCCGGCAAACCCGGCAGCGAACACGAGGAGTAGCAGCACTGACTGAGTCGCGGCGGCGAACGCCTGCTGCTGCAGGGCGTCGAAGAAGCGCCTGACGATCAGTCCGGGAGCGAGCTCGGCCAGGGACTGCGCCAGCCACAGCGCCAGACTCAGCACCAAGACGCCGGGACGGGCGCGAACGAAGGTCCACAGGTAGCCGAGGACGTTCACGCCATCTCCCCCTGCGCCAGGAACGTGCGGATGCGGCTCGGCGTACCGGCGTCCAGATCGGCTCGCGGGATGCGCTCCGCGATGGCGCCGCGCTCCAGCAGTGCAACTTCATCCACCAGTTCAAGCGTGGTGCGGCGATGGGCGATCACCAGCCCGGTGCGCCCGCTCAGAAGCTGTGCCAGCGCGCGGCGGACCAGCGCCTCGGTGGCCGGATCGATGCGCGCCGCCGGCTCGTCCAGGATCACCACGCTCGGCTCGCGCAGGAGGAGGCGCGCGATCGCGACGAGGTGCCGCTCGCCGGACGACAGCTCCCGGTAGCCGGGGCCGATCGCCGTCTCCACTCCGTCCGCGAGTCGATGCAGCCACGCGCCGGCGCCGAGACGCTGGAAGGCTTTCGCCACCGCGTTCCCGGGCACCGAGTCGTCGAACAGGGCGACGTTGTCGCGCACGCTGCCCGGTATGATTTCGGTCTCCTGCGGCAGCACGGCGATTCGGTGGCGAAGATGCCCGGCGGCAAGCTCGCGCACCGACACCCCGCCGAGACGTATGTCGCCGTCCTTCAGCTCGACCATCCGCGCCAGGAGCCGGGCGATGGTCGACTTGCCGCTGCCGGTGCTCCCCACCAGTCCGAGCACGGCTCCCTCGGTCAGGGCGAAGTTGACGCCTCGGAGCACCGGGGTGCCGTCGACGTAGCAGAATCGGACGTGGTCGAACTCCAGCGAACAGGCGCCGGCAGGCCGGTGGGCCGTGCCGGCGTGCGCCACATTGGACTCCGCCAGCAACTCGTCGATGCGCATCAGGGCTGCCTGCGCCTGCTGAAGCTGCTGCATCTCGGCACGCAGCGCGGTCAGCGGCCCGCGGATCAGCTCGCTGTAGCGGTACACCAGCCACACCGTGCCGAGGGTCAGCAAGCCGGCACGGAAGAGCCCGGCCGACACGCTCAGTCCCACCGCCATCCCACCGATGAACACCAGCGTGTTGGCCAGCGACAGCGCGTGGCCGGCAATCTCGGCGGCGACCTCGCGCGGCAGCCAGTGCGCCAGGATCCGCTCGAAGCTGGCCCGGATGTAGCGCTGCCCGCCGAGTGGGCGCAACTCCTCCGCGGCTGTGAGCCACTCGCTCAGGCGCCCGAAGAACGCGGCGCTGGCCGCCCGGCTGCGGACGAAGCGCGGCACGCCGAGGGCGCGGACGCGGTCGAGCGCCACCACGCCCACCACCGCGAACGCCGCCACCGCGGCGCCGATGCGCCAGTCCTCGAACAGCAGCACCACCACGATGCCGGCGGTCATCAACAGGTTGGCGGCGAGTTCCGGCAACAGGTCAGAGAGCAGGCGTCCCAGCTTCGCCACGTCGCCGTCGATCCGTTCCAGCAGGTTGCCGGGAGCCGAACGCGCAAAGAAGGAATGGCCGAGATCGATGGTGTGGCGGAACAGGCGATGGCGCAGGTTGTTCATCGCGTGCCAGGTCAACACTGCGCCGGCGTGGGAGCGCACCACCTCCAGCGCTGACCCGGCAACGGCCACTCCGATGAATATCGCCGCCATCGCCACCAGCCGCTCGACCGAGGCGCCGGCCCGTGCCAGGTCCAGGAACGCCCGCACCACCAGCGGACTTGCCACCTGCACCCCGGCCCCGGCCAGCAGCGCGGCAACCACCACGGCAAACCTGCCCCGCCGCCCGCGCGTGTGGGCGCGAAGAAGGGCTACGTAACGAGCAAGGCCGGCGCCGGACTTCCGCACCATACTCGGTTACTCAGGAAGGCCACAGTCACACAACCTCTGTACGCCACACCATACTGATACTGCCCCGCTCAGAGCCGATGCAATCGGAGCCGCGGGGTGCGAACGCGGAAAGCGGTAAGTAGATGAAGCACGGCATCCTGTCTCGATCGCCGAGGTGTTCGTCAGTCACTGGTTGCGGCGAAGGGGTTGATTACCCGCACGCCGTCGTAGTCCTGGTCGGGGTTCAGGTCTTCCGAATAGACCGCGTCGCAGGCGCAGGTGCGCGCGGCCGCGAGAATGGCGCTGTCCCAGTAGGAAAGCCCGAACCGCTCGCGGATGTCGAACGCCGAGCGCAGCACCCTCATCATGACGGCCTGCACGCGGAAGCGCTGCAGGGACTCGACGAAGCTGATCGCTTCCTGATGTGACAGCGCGCCGGGCCGCGACTCGCGGGTCGACTGCACGTAGAATTCCTGCAGTACTTGCACGGACAGAGCGAGGTCGCGCGCGGACAACACGTTCAGGGCTTGGTCCCGTTTCGCTGCCTCCTCGTCCGCGGTGCTGACCGCGTAGACCAGGACGTTGGTGTCAACGAAGCGCATCGCGCTGGTGCAGCGCATCGCGCGGCACGTTGTCAGCGGCGCGCAGCCCGCGGCCGCGGGATCGGATAGCCTCCAGGGTCTCGTCCTGCAGGCGGCGCAGACGGTCGAATCTGCTTTCGGGGGCCGCATGTTCGACCAGCTCCGTCAGGTAGGCACGGACCAGGGCCGAAACCGACGTGCCGATTTCGGCGGCCTTGATGCGGGACCGGCGATAGGTCTCCTCGTCGACCGATACGGTAATGTTCTTCATCCTCACAGTCACACAACCTCTGCGTGTCACAGCTTAGCGCACAGCAGGTAACCGGTGCAATCGGAAGCCGTGTCCGATGCGAAGGGAAGGAAGGTCGGGACGGCGCCATTGTTGACAGATCGTCTATACGTACGGTATACAATAGCAACAGATGGCGCAAGTAAACTTCAGGATGAAAGATGAGCGCCTGGCCTTGATCGATCGGGCGGCGGCGATCCGTGGGGTCACGCGGACCGAGTTCGTACTGCGTTCGAGCGAGGCGGCGGCGATCGAGGCGCTGAATGAGCGACCGGTTATCGCGCTCGGCGATGAAGCGTACGCCGCGTTCGTCGCAGCACTCGATCGGCCGGTGGAGCCGAACAACCGCTTGCAGGAATTGTTTGGGCGCCGCCCGCAGTGGGAGCGCTGACCGCTCCCCAGCCGCTGAGTCCTGGTCACGACGTATCGCAGTTCGACTGCGGAGCGGCCAGCCTCAATACCTGGCTGCAGCGAAAGGCTCGGCTCAACGAGGCCAAGGGCGGCGCCAGGACATACGTCGTGTGTGACGGAGACCGCGTGGTGGCCTTCTACAGTCTGGCGGCCAGTTCCGTGGAGCGACGCAGGGTGTCGTCTCGAGTCGGCCGGAGTATGCCTGAGCCGATCCCCGTGATCCTGTTGGGACAGCTTGCGGTAGACGAGGCACATCAGGGAATGGGGCTGGGATCCGACCTGCTGGTCGATGCCGCGAAGAGATCGTTGGCCGCCGCCGAGGTGATCGGAGCGCGTGCCATTGTCGTCCAGGCGCTTGACGATCGAGCGGCGGAATTCTCCCATCGTTGGGGGTTCCGTCCGTTTTCGGAACACGAGCCGCTCATGTTGATCCTGCGCATCTCCGAGCTGAGCGTTGCTCTGCACGGGTGATTCTTGAGGCGCGTGCCCCTGCGGTCCTGCGGTAGCCGAATTGCAGCGAGCTTCGTGCTGTTGTAGGCTCGTGAACTACCAATGAACACTCGCTCGGAACATCTGACCAATGCAGCGACGCTCGCGCTGCGTACGCCGGTCTGTGAGCGGATCGGGATCGAGTACCCGGTGTTTCAGGCCGGCATGGGGTGGGTGGCCC
>JAPPKD010000153.1:5971-8521 GCA_028820215.1 Spirochaetaceae bacterium
GAGCGGATCGGGATCGAGTACCCGGTGTTTCAGGCCGGCATGGGGTGGGTGGCCCGGGCGGAACTGGCGGCCGCGGTGTCGGAGGCGGGCGGGCTCGGCGTGATCGGCGCCGGCACCGACATGGCGGCGGACGAGTTGCGGCGCCAGATCGCGGCGACCCGGGAGCTGACCGACAAGCCGTTCGGGGTGGACATTCTGTTCGCCACCGTGCGCGCCACCGGCAGCGAGGCGGCGCGCTACACCGACGCGGTGCAGGAGATGGTGCAGGTGGTGTTGGAGGAGCGCGTGCCGGTGCTGATCTCCGGGCTCGGCAGCCCGGCGGCGGCGGTTCCGGAGGCGCATGCACGCGGCATCTTCGTGATGTCGGTGGTGGGCGCGGTCCGGCACGCGGAGAAGGCGGTGGCGGGCGGGGTGGACGCCGTGATCGCCTCCGGCTGCGACGGCGGCGGCCACGTGGGCACGATCGGCACCGCGGTGCTGATTCCGGCGGTCGCGGACGCGGTCGACGTGCCGGTGCTGGCCGGCGGCGGGCTGGCCGACGGACGCGCCCTGGTGGCGGCATTGGCGCTGGGCGCGCAGGGCATATGGATGGGCACCCGCTTCGTGGCGTCCGAAGAGGCGCACGCGCACGGCAATTACAAGGGCAAGATCGTGGCTACCTCGGAGGCGGGCACCGTGGTGACGCGTGCCCACAGCGGCAAGCCGTGCCGGATGATCCGCAACGAGTTCACCGACTCGTGGGAGGCGCGCCAGGACGCGATCGAGCCCTACCCGCTGCAGGCGCTGCACGTCGGCCACGCCGCCTCCGAGCTCGGCCGCCACCGCGGCGACACCGACCACGGCGTGCTGCCGGCCGGGCAGAGCACCGGCCTCATTCGCGCGGTCAAGCCGGCCGGACAGGTGGTGCGCGACGTGATAGCCGAGGCCGGCGCCGCCCTGGAGCGCCTCGCTCAGGTAAGCGGGCAAGGACGTCCGTAACGCCGGAGACCATTCGGAAGGGGCGCACCGGGCTCGCGCGCCGGTCATTGTTCTCAGGTAAGCTCGAATCCCTCGTAGCCGTTCGCCGCCACTTCCGCGCACTTGTCGGCGTACGCCGGGAAGCCGGGCAGCGGCATGAACACGCGCGGCTTGCCGGGGATGTTGGCGCCCAGGTACCAGGAGTTGCAGGTCGGGTACAGGGTACGCCCGGCGACCTCGTTGACGTGCTCCACCCACTCGTCCGCCGCCGCGGCCGTGGCTTCGATGCAGGCGATCCGCCGCTCGCGCAGGCAGCCGATGCACTCCGCCACCCACTCCACGTGCTGCTCGATCGCCACCATCATGTTGGTCAGCACCGACGGGCTGCCCGGGCCGGTGATGGTGAACAGGTTGGGGAATCCCGGCACGGTCAGGCCGAGATAGTTGCGCGGCCCGGCCGCCCACTCGTCGCGCAGCGTCGCGCCGCCGCGGCCGCGGAGGTCGATCGCCGTCAGCGCGCCGGTCATGCCGTCGAACCCGGTGGCGAAGATGATGCAGTCCAGTTCGTAGTGCGCGTCGGCGGTGCGCACCCCGGTAGGAGTGATCTCCCGGATCGGGGCTGATTGGATGTCGACCAGCAGCACGTTGCGGCGGTTGAAGGCCTCGAAGTAGCCGCTGTCCAGCACCGGGCGCTTGCAGGCGATGGTGTGGGCCGGGCACAGCAGCTCGGCAACGCGCGGGTCGCGCACGGTGGCGCGGATCTTGCGGCGCACGAACTCCGCCGCCGCGGCGTTGGCCTCTTCGTTGACCATGAGGTCGTTGAAGCTGCCGAAGAACAGGAACCCGCCCTCCTGCCAGCGTTGCTCGAAGATGCGTTCGCGCTCCGCGGCATCCACGGACAGTGCCGAGAAGTCGTTGGCGGGCCGGTGCGAGAGCTGGCCGCTGTGCATGCGCCGGTTGCGGGCGCGGAAGCCGGCGTAGTCGGCCTTGATCTCAGCCACCATCTCGGGGTCGACCGGCTGGTTGCGCGCCGGCACCGAGTACTGGGCGGTGCGCTGGAACACCACCAGCCTGCGCGCCTGCCCGGCGATCACCGGGATCGCTTGCACCGCCGACGAACCGGTGCCGATGATCCCGACCCGCTGCCCGCTGAAGTCCACGCCCTCGTGCGGCCAGCGGCCGGTATGGTAGGTGGGGCCGGCGAACGAGCCCGCCCCGGCGATCGGCGCGGTGATCGGCACCGACAGGCAGCCGGTAGCCATGACCAGGAACTGCGCCGACAGCGCGTCCCCCCGCTCGGTCCGTACCTGCCAGCGGCCCTCCGCTTCGTCCCACGCGGCCGCCGCCACCCGCGTGTTGAAGGAGATGTCGGAGCGCAGTCGGAAGCGGTCGGCGACGTGCTCCAGGTAACGCAGGATCTCCGGCTGGGTAGGGTAGCGCTCCGGCCACTCCCACTCCTGCTGCAGCTCCTCGCAGAAGCTGTAGGAGTATTCCAGGGTATCGGTGTCGCAGCGGGCGCCGGGGTAGCGGTTCCAGTACCAGGTGCCGCCCACGCCGCCGCCCGCCTCCAGCACCCGCACCGACAGCCCGAGC
>JAPPKD010000254.1 GCA_028820215.1 Spirochaetaceae bacterium
CCCCACTGACCGTTGAACAGCTCGTCGAGCCCGCGGAAGCGCCGGTCGGCCTCCTGCGCGCGTCGGTCGCCCTCCCGCGCCTGCCGCTTCAGCATTTGATCGGTCTCCTGCATGCGCCGGTCGGTCTCTTGCATGCGCCGATCGGTCTCCTGCTGACTTTCGGACAACTGGCTCAGGATGCTCCATATTTCCTGGGGCGTTGCCGGAGGACGCCGTTCGCCGTTGCTGCGGTCGTGGTCGTCGTGATCAGACAAGGGGGCTCCGATCCCACGAACGTAGCGGTTCCCGTTCTGTCGGGCAAGCTCTGGAACGAGAGCAGGGCACCGGCAGCGATCGGACGTTTCACCCGCCGGAATGTCCGGTCATCCTCGGCCGGCAGTGTCTGGCGACACCCCCGTGCCCAAGGCAGCCCGGCCCTATCGGGACTGCCCGTCGCGGCGTACCATGACGCCGCCATGGTGGGCGGAGCGTTCCATCGCTGGACCGTGCGGGGAGCCGTGAGCGGGATCGCGCTGCTGATCAAGCCGCGCGCGGCGGCGAGGACGTACCGCTACCACGCGCGCGAGCACGGCGAGCCGTTCCTGTGCGATCGGCCGCGGGCGGATGAGGGCGCTGACGACGGCCGCGGATGACCGTGCCGGCCTGCGCGGGCGGGCGCGCCGCATCCGGGACGCGGTCCCGCCGGCGGACCGCGCGCGGCTGAGCGCTCGCATTTGCGGCCGCGCGCGGACCCTGCTAACCGCGGCCGGCGCGCACACCGTGATGGTCTACGTGAGCTTCCGCAGCGAGGTGGAGACCGCCGGGCTGATCGACGAGTTGCGCCGCACGCACCGGGTGGCCGCACCGCGGGGCGCGGACGCCGGGTGCATGGATGCGATGCTTCTGGCCGGCACGCCGCTGGTGCGCGGCCGCCTGGGCATCCTGGAGCCGCCGGCCACGGCCGCGGTGGTGGAGCCGGCGTCGATCGACGCGGTGCTGGTGCCGGGGCTCGCCTTCGATCCGGCCGGCTATCGGCTGGGCTACGGCGGCGGCTACTACGACCGCTTCCTGGTCGGCTGCGCGCGGGCGCTCCGCATCGGCCTGGCGTTCGAGGCGCAGATCGTCGATTCGGTGCTGCCGCACGCCCACGACCAGCCGCTGCATCACATCGTGACCGAGCGGCGGGTGATCGATGCGGTGCGCCGGTGAGCGGGTTGCTGCGCGACGGCCTGCTGGTCGGCCTGGGCGGTTTCTTCGGCGCCGTGGCGCGCTTCCTGATGACCGGCTGGCTGCAGGCGCGCGACGACTCGTTTCCGTACGGCACCCTGGCGGTCAACGTCGCCGGCTCGCTGGCGCTCGCCTTTCTGGCCACCATGCTGTCGGAGCGGGCGCTTCCCGGCAGCGCGTTCCGGCTGATCGCGATGGTGGGGTTCCTGGGGGCCTTCACCACCTTCTCGGCCTTCAGCTACGAGTCGGCGCTGCTGTGGAGCGGCGGCCGCTGGCTGGCCCTGGCCGGCAACGTCGTCCTGAACGTCGGCACCTGCCTGCTGGCGACCGCGGCCGGCATCGCCCTGGCGCGGCAGGCCGCCGGCGGGCCGTAAGCGGGGCGCCGGCCTCTTCCCGGACCTCAGGCCCGCGCGGATTGACAGGCCGCTGCCGCCACGTTATCGTTTTTCATGTATTTCCAATTGAATTATCATAATTCACGGATTGTTATCGTTTTTCGCGATGCGTCACGTCGTCGCGCGATCCGCGATACCAATCACGGCCCATAGGAAACACGAGGCTGAAGAAGAACAATTCGAAAAGAGTGGCTCAAGCGGATCGTTTTTCACAATCCGTAAGGGTTTTTCGCGAACAGCGCTTGCCGGTAACCGCGACTCCGGCCGGCTACGCGGCACTCATCGACGCATACGATCTGCACGTGCCACTTCCGCGCACGTTGAGTGCCACCGGTGAGCGGCATCGGTTCCTGGCGCAGGCCGGCTGGCGGGTCTATTCGCCCCGGCACGTTCCTCCGCCGAGCCTGGCAGGCCACCTGACCTTCGCTCTGAAACACGAGGGACTCGATCTGGCCGTGCTCAAGCGGCTGTTTCGTGCCACCGGGCCCGAGCCGATCGAGGCAGTCGTCAGAGCCTCGCCCACCGGCGCCTACGCACGGCGCGTCTGGTTCCTGTACGAATGGCTCACCGGCAGGAGGCTCGATCTGCCGAACGCCGACCGCGGCGCCTACCCGCCGGTTCTCGACCCGAGACTGCAGTTCCCCGCCGCGGCCGAGAATTCGACGCGCCATCGCGTCAAGAACAACCTGCCCGGTATCCCCGAGTTCTGCCCCCTCGTGTCCCGCACCGAGGCGCTGGACCGCTTCATCAAGCTGGACCTGCCTTCCATGGCACGAGAAGCCAGCGCTGCGGTGCCGCAGGATCTGATGGCGCGCGCCGCGGCGTTTCTGCTGCTCAAGGACTCCCGGGCGAGCTTCGTCATCGAAGGCGAACGCCCCCCGCAGAACCGCATCCAGCGCTGGAGCCGCGCGATCGGTCAAGCGGGCACGCAGCCGCTGGACTTCGACGAACTGCTCCGCCTGCAGGAGATCGTGATCGGCGATGCGCGCTTCGTGCAACTCGGTCTCAGAAACGAAGGAGGATTCGTCGGCGATCGGGATCGGAACACCCAACAGCCAATCCCGGACCACGTAAGCGCGAGGCCGGAGGATCTGCCGGATCTCGTCGATGGCCTGATCGCCTTCGACCGGACGGCGGCACGGGACCTCGATCCGGTGCTGGCCGCTGCGGTTCTGGCATTCGGATTCGTCTACATCCATCCGTTCGAGGATGGCAACGGCAGAATGCACCGCTACCTGATCCACCACGTCCTGGCCGAGCGGGGCTTCAACCCCGCCGGCGTCACGTTTCCCGTCTCGGCAGCGATTCTGGACAGAATCCGCGAGTACCGCACGACCCTGGAGGACTACTCGAAGAGACTGTTGCCCGTAGTCGATTGGAACCCGACCGAACGCGGCAACGTGACCGTGCTGAACGACACGGCCGACTTCTACCGGTTCTTCGATGCCACGCCGCACGCGGAGTTCCTGTACGGGTGCGTGCAGCACACCGTCGAACACGACCTGCCGGAGGAAACCAAGTATCTGCAACAGTACGATGCGTTCAACGCAGGGGTGAGCTCGATCGTCGACATGCCGGAACGTCTGTCCAATCTCCTGTTCCGGTTTCTGCGCCAGAACGGCGGCACGTTGTCCACTCGCGGACGGACGAGAGAATTCGCACGGCTGACCGATGAGGAGATCAGCCGGGTCGAGGCGCTCTATCAGGAGACTCTTCGGCGATGAAACCGACGCGGCTACCACTTCAGGAGCGCACTCATGACGGACCGCATGATCCAATTGCGTCCGTACGTACGCATCCCAGAACGCCTGCTCTTGTTCGTTGAGCTTCACCTCGATCCTACTCCGTCCCGTCGAACGCTGACGTGGTCTGGACCACCTCATCCGCACCTGCGAGCTCTGCCCTCGCGGCAGTTCAGGCGCGCAACAGGCGCACGACCTGGCCGAAGGTGCCCTTCGTGCCTGTCAGCAGGATCCCGAGCCGGAACACCTTGGCGGCCGCCCACACCGCGCCCACCGTCAGCAGGGCCATGCCGGCCACCGACACCACGACCTGCAGCGCGCCGGGATCGCCGACCAGCACGCGCATGAACATCACCACCGGGGCGGTCAGCGGGATCAGCGACAGCACGACCGCGACGGTCCCGTCGGGGGTGATCAGCACCGACGGCATCACCAGCATCGGCACCACCAGCGCCACCATCACCGGCCAGAGGAGTTGCCCGAGGTTCTGCTCGTCGGCGGCGATCGCGCCCGCCATCGCGAACGCGGCCGCGTACAGCAGGAACCCCAGCGCGAAGAACGCCAGCAGTGTCACCAGGTTGCCCGGCTGCACGATCGGCGGGACCGTCACGCCAGCGAGCGGACCCAGAACCTCGATGACCAGGAGGGCGATGAGCATCCAGGCCAGGTACTGCAGCACCCCCGCCGCTCCGCGTCCCGCCAGCTTGCCGGCCAGCAGCGCGAAGGGGTGCAGCGAGGACAGCATGATCTCGGCGGTCTTGCCGGTCTTCTCGGTCAACACCGCGCGGCTGATCGACTGGCCGTACAGGATCAACATCATGTAGAGCAGGCCCACGAACGCGGTCACCACCAGGAACGACTGCTCCAGATCCTGCTCGACCGCCCCTTCCTCATCCAGCAGCAGCGCCTGCATGCGCGGCTGGCGCGTCAGCGCGGTGACACGCTCCGCGTCCAGCCCGGCGCGCTGCAGCCGGCCCTGCACGACCGCGCGGCCGATGACGCCGTCCACCAGGGCGCGCAGGGCGACATCGACCGCCTCGTCGCTGTAGTAGCGGGGGTCCTCTCCGCCGAGCGCGTCGGCCGGAAACACCACGTAGCCGTCCAGGTCGCCGGCACGCACCCGGTCGGCCAGCGGCTCCGCCTCGCCTGCTTCCTCCACGAGGATGCCGAGCGGGGCAAGCTCGTCCCGGATCGGCGGCAGCAGGTCGCCGGCGCCGACCAGGGCCAGCGTCCGCCCGTGCAGCGCAGTGACGTCCTCGGCGGCGTTCCGGGCCAGCACCGACGGCAGCGCGAACAGGGCGGCGATGATGAAGGGGCCGGTCACGGTCGTGATCAGGAACCCCTTGGTCATGGCCACCATGCGCAGCTCCTTGCGACAGACCAGCCAGAGCTTGCTCACCGGTGCGGCCGCCCCGCTATTGTCCCCGCGGGGCCAGCTCGCCGATCGAGGCCTCCAGCTTCACCCGTTCGTCCGCGGGCAGCCTGACCTCGGCCTCGCTCACCACGGCGGGATGAGCGGTCGGCGGCAGCGGCGTGTCGAATTGGTAGCCGGGATCCTGAGCCCGGCGCTTCTCGATGGCCAGCATCTCCCGCCACGAGCCGAACAGCGTGCGCGTCGCCGGCATGTCGTCGGCGATCACGCCTGCCAGCTTCTTGAGGTTGTAGCAGGGGACGCCGGCGAACATGTGGTGCTCGGTGTGCCAGTTCATCCGCCAATACAGAAAGGAGACGAACGGGTGCAGGGTGTTGGAGCGCACGCACAGGCGGAAGTCGGGGACGTTGTCGCGCAGCCCGGCGTGCATGGGCTTGCCGCACAGGTAGGTCAGCCAGTTGCCGACGAACAGGTAGCCGGTGAGCACGATGGAAAGCCACCAGGCACCGGTCGCCGCGGAGACCGCCAGGACGGCCGCGTGGAACAGGATCGTGAGGCGCGCCCAGCGCACCGCCTTGCGCTCCACGTCCGGGGCGATCGCGAACAGCGCCTTGGTCCACTCGCTGGTGTGGATGCCGGACACCTTCAGGTTGTAGCGCGGGATCGCCATGCGTCCGGCTTCCCCCACCACCCGGATCATCCCGTCGACGTTGACGGTGAGCATCTGCACCACCGACCGCGCCGACAGGCCCAGGTCGAGCGGCAGCAGGACCTCCCGGTCGCCGTCGGGATGCAGGGTGTAGCGGTGGTGGTAGGTATGGCTCATCGCGTACTCGTGGTGGTTCCACCACGACAGCAGGCTGAGCACGCGCAGGAAGAAGCGGTTGAGCCAGCGGGTACGGAACACGGTGCCGTGGCCGAGCTCGTGCACGGCCAGCCCGCGGAAAAAGGTGCCCACGGTGCCGTGGCACCAGAGCGCGATCGCGAACGGCAGCCAGAGCCCGTGCGCGAAGCACCAGGCGGTCACCGCGCCGGTCACGGCGAACAGCCCCAGGTGGCCGAGCGTCTGGAACGCGCCCTGCAGGTCGCTGCGCTGCATGAGCGTGCGCAGCACGGCCGGGTCGATCGGACAGCGATACCACTTGACGCGGAAGTTCCTGCGAACCTCGGCCAGCGGCGGGAAGTCGAAGCGCGCGGTCGCGGTGCTCATGGGACGCGATTATACGGCCTTGCGGAGTCCACGGGCCGTCGGGGGTATGTTGACCGGTAGCGGCCGCCGGCGCCTCGAAAAAAATGAAGAAACATTCGTCCGAGGGGTTGACGGGTTTCGGCGGCTTTCAGGTGGCCCGCCATCGCATCGGCCGACCGGTCCGGGGCTCCGCGGAAGCTGCCAGGCCCCGCCCGGCGCGTGGCGCCCCGTTCAGCACGCGGTGAGCCCCAGTTCGGCGGCCGTCCGGGACTCCTGCTAAACCTGCATTTTAAAATCATTGTTATATTTACGTCATGAAGACGACCTCGCCGACGCGCCCCGCGCTCACCTCCACCGTCTCCGGCCTCAGCGACGACGCGCTGCTCGCGCAGACCAGGAAGCTGGCCCGCATCGAGCAGCACCTCCACGTCGCGGTCATCGACCACCTGAGCGAGATCGACGCGCGCCGCCTGCACCTGCGCCGCGGCTTCTCCAGCGTGTTCGACTACGCCGTCCGCGAACTCGGCTACACCGACTCTGCCGCCTCCCGGCGCATCAGCGCCATGAAGCTGTGCCGGGACTTCTCAGACGTGCGCGAACGGCTCCGGAACAGATCGCTGACCCTGACCGCCGCCGCCCAGTTGCAGAACGCCTTCGACCGCCAGCGGCGCAACCGGCGCCGCCGGCAGCGCGGGCCGGCCGTGGAGAGCAGGCCGGCGGAACCGCGGCAGGACTCGCTGCTGGGGCCGCCGGCGGGGAACGCCGAGCCGCCGCAACCGGCGCCCGAGCTGGACGTGTCCGCGCGCAAGGCGCTGGTGCGGCAGGCGGCGGGCAAGAGCACGCGGCAGGTGCAGGAACTGCTGGCCGGCGTGGATCCCGAGCTGACGGTTCCGGCCGACCGGGTACGGCCGCTGGGCAACGGGCGCTACGAGATGAAGGCCGTGATCGACACCGAGTGCCACCGCGCGCTGGAGCAGCTTCGCGGGCTGCTGTCGCACGTGGATCCCCACATGACGCTGGGCCAGCTCGTGGGGCGGCTGGCGCGCGAGGGGCTCGACCGCCACGACCCGGCCCGCCCGCCGCGACGTTCGCGCGCAAACCGGGCGGCCAGCGGGGACCGCACTTCGGCGGCGAAGTACGAAGAGTCGTCCGAGGGAGCGGCTACTCCGGCGCCGAAGCGGAGTGCATCGGCCGGCCCGAGCCATCCTGCGGCCATCAAGCGGGGGGTCTGGCAGCGAGACGGCGGCCGCTGCAGCCATGTCGACCCGCGGAGCGGGCGCCGCTACGCCTGGCACCTGCTGCAATTCGACCATCGAGTCCCGTACGCCCTCGGCGGCGTCACGGAGTCCGGGACCCCCGCCTCCTGTGCCTTGCCCATCACCGCCATCGCCACAGGCGTGCGCCGGACCGCCATGACCGTCGCCTACACCCGCAGTAGCCGTACCACCTCGCGGAAGGTCGCCTTGTTGCCGGTGAGCAGAATGCCCAGCCGAAACACCTTTCCGGCCGCCCATATGGCGGCCACCGCGCACAGCATCACGCCGGCAACCGCCACCGCCACCTGCAGCGCTCCGGGATCGCCGATGAGGATCCGCATGAACATCACGATCGGGGCGGTGATGGGGATCAGCGACAACGTGACCGCCAGCGAGCCATCAGGGTTCGGCAGCGCAATCAGGGCGGCCAGTGCCGACGCCGTCTGTATGATGAACGCGGGCAGCACCAGTTGTGAGTAGTCCTCCTCTGCGGACGCGGCGGCGCCGGCGATCGCGTACGAGCACGAGTACAGGAGGAAGCCCAGCACCAGGAACGCCGGCAGGGCCAACAAGTTGCGGGCCTGCACGAAGGGCGGCACCGACACCACGTTCAAGCGCGACCCGAGCACCTCGATCGCAAGCAGAGTCACGATCATCCACGTCAGGATCTGGAGCAATCCGGCCAGTCCCTTGCCGACCACCTTGCCCGCCAGCAGCGCGAAGGGTGGCAGAGACGACAGCATGATTTCCGCTGTCCTGTCGGTCCTTTCCTTCAGGACCGCATGGCCCAGCGCAGAGCCATACACCTGCAGCATCCCATAGAGCATGCCGATGAGCGCCAGTTCCCACACGAGTGCATCGTTGTAGTTCTGCTCGACCATGTCCCCGCGATACAGCACCAGTCCTCGCACCCGCGGCAGCTCCGTCAGGCCCGAGATTCGCTCGGCATCCACTCCCGCACGTTCCAGTCGACGCCGCACGACCGCGCGGCCGATCGCTCGGGACACCTGCACGCGCAGGAGGATCCCGCTGGGGTTGTCGGTGACGTACCGCGCTTCGTTCGCCTCGAGCACGTCCGCCGGAACCACCACGTAGCCGTCCAGCTCGCCGGCGCGTACCCGGTCGGCCATCCCGGAATCGTCCGTCGCCTCCACCAGGGTCACGCCGAGCAGTGCGAGCTCGGACCGGATCGCCGGGAGCAGCGACTCGGCGGCAACCACCGCCACCGTACGACCCTCCGCCGACGAGGCGAGCACGTCGCGCTGCAGCAGCAAGGGCAGTGCCATCAGCCCGGCTTATTCGCGTAGGAGTGGAGAAAAAGTAGGCGCGTCCGCCGATTTGC
>JAPPKD010000002.1 GCA_028820215.1 Spirochaetaceae bacterium
GGCGGCGCTCGCCACGCTGGCGCTCTACGTCGGCATCGTCGAGACGCTCGCCGACGAGGCCGACCGGGACGACGGCGGCGGCGAGACGACGCACTGACGGCGGGGGGCTCCTGCAGCAGCACGCGGGGGAAGATGAAGTACTGGTGCGAGCATCCCTGGCGAACCAGGTTCGACAATGCCCACGGGGAAGTCTGCGGGAGGTGCGGACGCCCAACCGACGAGCCCTACGTCGACACCGACACGGCGATCGAGCGCTTCCGGAACGGCCGGTCGATCTTCACGCCGCCGCGCGAGCTCCAGGCCGCGATCACGAACGCCCTCCGCGCGACCGGCAAGCTCGACGACTTCGAGGTGGACGCCCTCGTGCTCGCCGGCGTCATGAGGAAGGTCCATCTCAGGCACCGCCACTACCAGAACGAGGCCGCCTGCGGGCAACCCTACCCCACCCTCCTGACCGACGACCGGGACCTCGCGACGTGTGGAAGGTGTCGCCACGCCAGTGGGGGCTCAGCGTCCAAGGTCGAGTCCGGTTGACGCGGACGGGGCCGGGGGGAGGCCTCTGGCCGCCACCCCGGGTTTCAGAGGTGCTGCGCCACCGCCCCGCGCTCGGCCGTCGCCCCGGCCAGCCCCACCCGGACCGAGTGGGCGGTCACCGCCTCGACGCCGGCCGCCCGCGCCGCCGCCTGAAACCGCAGCCCCACCATCTGCGGCGAGAGCGGCACCACGGCGACCCTCGGCCCCGCCCGGGGCCGCCGCGGCGCGCAGCGCCCGGACGGCGCCGGCGACGTCGCCCTTCACGAACCGCACGTCCCGCGCCTCGCCCTCCGGGTTCGTCTTGCCGCAGCGGACCGTCATCAGCATCCCGTCGCCGGCGGTCGCCTCGGCGACATCGCCCCAGAGGAGGGCGCTCACCTCGCTGCGCCGCATCCCCGCCATGAAGAGCAGCCCCGCGATCACCCCGTCGAGCCGGCCGCGCTTCAGGGCGACCTCGGCGGCCTCGACGCCGCGGTCGCGGGCGTCGAGGCCGGTGGCAGGTGGCGAGGACCGCGGCCGGGTCCGCCGCCACGAAGGGGCGACGCCTAGTCCCGGCCGCGACCGGCGGCGGTTCGCCGGTAGCCGGCGAGCACCTGGGCGATGCGTTCGCCGGCCGGGCTCGGCACACCGGCGAGGCGGGCCCGGAAGCGCGCCGCGGCCACTGTCGTCGACGCGCTCGACGGGGCTCTCCCCTGCATCTGCGTTGACACGTGGTATTGCATTCACCTAATTTGTTTAGGAAAAACAATGCCTCCTCGCGCCACGCTGCTGCCCGGAACGCTGGACGTCCTGGTCCTCAAGGCCATCTCCCTCGGCCCCCTCCATGGGTACGGCGTGCTGCTGCGCATCGAGCAGATTACGCGAGGTGCGCTCCTCGTCGAGCAGGGCGCGCTGTATCCCGCGCTCTTTCGCCTCGAGCAGCAGGGGTTGCTTGCCACCGCGTGGGGCGTGTCGGACAACAATCGGCGGGCGAAGTTCTACCGGCTGACACCGACGGGGCGGCGGCGATTGCGGGCAAAGCACGCGAACTGGCAGCAACTGGCCGATGCGATGGCGGCCGCGCTCGACACCCGGCCCGGCGAGGTGTGACGACATGTGGACTCGCCTGCGGCTCTGGTTCGCCGCCCTCTATCGGCGCACGCGATTCGAGCACCAGTTGGACGACGAGCTGGCGTTTCACATGCAGTCGCGTGCCGAGGAGTGGGAACGCCGAGGACTGTCGGCGGCGGCGGCGCGGCGGCGGGCACGGATCGAGTTCGGCAACGTCGAGCGCATCAAGGAAGAGACGCGGGACGTCCGGCTCGGTGCGTGGCTCGAGCTGCTCGGGCAGGACCTCCGGTACGGATTCCGCGTGCTGCGCGCCCACCCCGGCATCACGGCCGTCGGCGTCACGTCGCTGGCCCTGGGCATGGCTGTCTGCATCTACATGTTCTTGCGGCTCGATGCCGGGGTCCTGCGACCCCTGCCGGGCGCCCGTGATCCAGGTTCGCTGGTTGCCATCGACTTACGGTTGTCGTACCCGGCCTTCGAGCGCATCAGAGAGGCGGACGACGTGGTCGAAGCGGCGACGGCCTATCTCGGGCCGGCGCCGTTCACCGTCGCCATCGGCCGCGAGGCGGGCGGCGGCGAACGCGTCTTCGGTCATCTCGTCTCGCCGGACTACTTCGAGGCGCTGGGCGTTGCCCCGGCCGCCGGCCGCCTCTTCGCCCCCGGGACGGAACGGGTCGGCTCGGAGCCGGTGGTCGTCGTCAGCGAGCGGTTCTGGAGACGCCGGCTCGACGCCGATCCGGGCGCCGTGGGGCGGTCCCTGCGGGTGAACGGGCGGAGCGTGACGCTGGCCGGCATCGCCGCGAACGGATTCCAGGGCGTGTTTCCCGTGAATCCGGCGGAGATCTTCGTGCCCGTGACCGCGGGCGCCGCGCTGTTGCCGGAGCTGGAAGGCAACGCCCTGTCGGACCCGACCGCCGAGCGTTTCGAGGTGGTCGCGCGGCTGGCGAGCGGGGTGTCGACGCAGACAGCCGAAGCGGCACTCGACGCGACGGTCCGCGCGCACGAGCCGCCGATCGAGGTTGGCGAGAGCCGCCGCGAGGGCCCGCGGGTGCAGCTGTTTCCAGCGGGCCGCGCCGCCCGGGTGCCGCCGGCCGAGTTGCGACTCATGCTCGGCGTCAACGGGCTCCTCGTCGGGCTCGTGCTCTCGTTGGCCTGCGCGAACCTGGCCGGGCTGCTGTTGGCGCGCGCCGGGAAGCGGCGGCGGGAGATGGCCGTTCGCTTCGCGTTGGGCGCCAGCCGCTGGCGGCTGGTCCGGCAGTTGCTGGCCGAGAGCGTGCTGCTGGCGCTGGGCGGTGTCGCGGCCGGGCTCGTCCTCTCCTACTGGCTCAATGCCGTCGTCGAGTCGGCGGGTGCGGCGAACCCGTTCCCGTTCGAGGTCGATCTGCGCGCAGGCCCGACGTTGTGGCTCTTCGTGTTGTCGCTGGCCGTACTGACCGGGACAGGGCTCGGACTGGCACCGGCCCTCGCGGCGACCCGCGGGGCGCGCGACGGCGTCACCCGATCCTTGCAGGGGGGGCCACCGTCAGCCCTGGTCCGCTATCGCCGGTTCGGTGTCAGGAACCTGTTCGTCACGTATCAGGTAGCCGTGGCCCTCATGCTTCTGCTCACCATCGGCCAGTTGGCCGTCGGCTACCAGCGGTTCAGCGGCATCGACGCCGGGTTCGACACCGCCGAGCTGACGCTGTTCGCCGTGGACCCGGGGCGCGACGGCTATACGCCCGCGCAGTCGGCGGCGCTGCTCGACGAGTTGTCGGGCCAGCTCGCGGCTCTTCCCGAGGTGCGGTCCGCGGCGTTGGCCGAGCGCGCCCCGGTGGGAGCCGCGGCAGGTTTCGGCGGCGTGGCGTCCGATGTCCGCGTGTCGACATCGACCGCGCAGGCCGACGCGCCGCGCACGTTCCATTCCATCGCGTTGGAATACGTCGGCGTGCGCTACTTCGAAACGCTTGGCGTTCCCGTCGTCCGCGGTCGGGCGCTCACGGAGCGCGACCTTGCCGCCGGCGGCCTCGGCGAGGGCGCGCGTGCCGCGGAGACGGCCGTTGTCATCAACCAGACGGCCGAGCAGCAGATCTTCGGCCCAGGCGGGGCGATTGGACGCCGACTGCGGACGGACGACGATGGCGGAGGTTACGTCGTGGTCGGTGTCGTACCGGACATCAGGCCCGCTTTCCTCGCCGCGGCCGCGGTGGCGACGGCGTTCGTACCCATGTCGGCGGCGGGCGGCGGCCGCGCCTCGAGCCCGGAGACGACGGTGCTGGTCCGCGGCATGTCCGGTGGCGGCGCGATGGCCGCCGTCCGCGGCGATCTGGAGCGGACTCATCCGCGGCTCACGATCTTCGACGCCCGCACGATGGACGAGCACCTGGAGCGGTTCGAACGCTTGATCCGGCTCGGTGTCGGCCAGCTCGCAGGGCTGAGCCTGTTCGGCCTCGTCCTCGCCGCGATCGGCCTGACCGGCGTGACGTCCTACGCCGTCACCCGCCGGCGCAAGGAGATCGGCATCCGATTGGCGCTCGGCGCGCGGCGGTCCCACGTGTTGTGGCTCATCCTCAGGGAGAGCACGTTCCTGGTGGTGGCCGGCGCGCTTCTCGGCGCGACAGGGGCGTTCGCGCTGTCTCGTGTGCTCTCGGCTCTCGCTGCCGATCTCGCGCAGATCCTGGCCACCGTCATCGGGGATCCAGTGATGATCATCGGTGGGCCGGCGTTGCTCGCCGCGGCCGCGTTGGTCGCCAGCGCGGTGCCCGCCTGCCGGTCGGTCCGGATCGACCCGACGTCGACCTTGCGGGCGGAATAGTCGGCGGGCCCGCCGCGCTCCCGGAGCGAGGCGAGCCGCCGGACCGTGGCGGTCCTGCGCGGCGGCCGCACGCGGGAGGCCGTGGTGATGCTGGTTGACTAGGGACTAGGGGGCGCTGCCGGGCCCGCCGGCCAATCGGCCGCCCGTGGCTTCCACCCGCTGCAGGTTGGTTGCGCACGCTGGAGGCGGCCCCGCCGCTCCTTGCCGGTCACGAGGCCGGCCGCCTCCCGGGCGGCTTCTTGCTCCTCCTCTGGCGTGAGCGGCGGGGGCCTTCAGCTTGGCGACCCGGCGCCCGGGCGTCGAGATCCCGGAGTTCCTGGGCCTGCCGGGCCAGGGCTTCGAACCGGCCTTCTTTACTCGAGGGGTCACCGACGTCCTCCCGGCCCACTCGGTCGCGGCGATCGCGCAGGCGAGGTCGCCGCCGGCGTGTTCGAGGGCCCTTCGGGCCCAAGCCCGGTCGCACATCAGGCAGATCCAGCGGTCGGGTGTGGGGGCTGGAGCCTTCCCGTCCGCTCCTATCCATTCCACCATGTCACCATGTCACCTCTAAGACATTACACCTTGTATTAAATACCACAGGGCCACAGTCACTCCCGCCGCCGCGCTGTCGGCGCTATCTCTGGCTGACCGTGGCTGGCGAACAACATGTTGAACGCCTCCCCGCAGATCGCGTGAAGCGTCGTGTCCCGGTCCAGTGCTAAGCGCTTGAGTTGGTTTCGGACCATCGGCGGCACATGGATCGTCAGTGACACCGTGCCGGTCCGGCTGGGTGGCACCGTCGACGAGGACCGCGACGGCACCGGCGATACAACCGGCGACGCAACCGGCGACGCAACCGGGGCCGGCCGACTGCCTGCGGCGTTCCGAAGTGACGTGCTCAGGTCCGGCCTTTTCGCCATCATGTCTCCTTCACCGACCGCGTTTCGAGGCCCGCTTCCTTCATGATCCAGTGCCCCACCTCTCGTGCCTCCGCTGCCGCCCGGCTCGACGGCATGAACTCTGCCGCCACCAAGCCCATGGCCACGGCATCCCCGACCGCAGCCCGCTGGCCGAGGGCGTACGGGCAGACCGCGATCCCGAAGCTTGAGAGCGCCGCCCGGGTCTCTGAGGCTCGACGACCGCGGGGAGGCGTCGCGTTCAGGACCGCGACAACCGGCGGGCCTCCAGCAAGCGTCACGATCTGCTGGCTCGTGGGTACCGTCTCGATGTCGAAGAGAAGCGGCCGGCAAGGAATGACCACCAGAGAAGAAAGACGGGCGGCTTCCAGGGCGGCCGTCTCAAGACGGGCCGGTGTGTCGATCACGACCAGGTCTACCCCTTCGACCGCGGCCGTCTCTAGCGCCCTACCCAGCCTGGCCGGCTGCGCATCGACCACCACTGGCGTCGAAGCCTCTCGTCGATCTCCCCACTTGCAGGCCGTCGCCTGGGGATCGATGTCGAGGACCACGGCCGTCAGGTCGGCCTGCTCAGCGGCCACCACGAGCGTCAGCGCGAGCGTCGTTTTGCCGGTCCCACCCTTCTGGGCGACGACAGCAATCGTTACCACCATGTGGAATATACCACATGGCACCATGTTGCAGTCTCACCAGGCCACCATGTCTCACATGCAACATGGCACACTACCCCATGGGTGTCTCGCTCAACGCCCAAGGTGACGGCTGGGGGGAGGGGGAACGGGCGGGGCGCCCCGACTGCGGCGCGGGCCGAGGGTGTAACGGGGTAGAAGCGCGATTCCCCGAAACCCGAGCTCGGCGACCGTGAGAGGGCTGCGGCGCGTCAGGACCACGACAACCGGCGGGTCGCCTGGGAATCCGATGTGTCGACGACCACGGCCGGCTCATCGGCCACGCGCGTCAGCGCGGTCTCCCGACGAGCAATCCGCCACCTATCCAACATGCCACCATGTTGGAGCTTCACCATGTCTCACATACAACATGGCACCACCAGAGCAAATACGAGAAGAGCCGACGGGGGCCGGGGGTTGGGTCCGACTCGGGTCCGTCCACCCTCGTTCGACCTCGAAGCCGACCCATAGTTGAACGGCAGTCGGCGCCGCGGGGCAAGTCAGCCGAGCATGCGCAGGATGGCGACGGCGGCACGAGCATAAGCGACGGCGAACCGCCTCGGCGAGCCCGACCTTGAACTGGTCGGGCGTCACGTGGTCTCCGTGGTCGGCTGCCTCTCGGACGGCGTCGGCGAGCTTCGGGTCGGCGCCAGCGTCGGTCAGGGTGCGGGCGATAGCGTGGGTGTCGAGAGTCGCCATGCGTCCTTCCGGTCTAGCCCCCCCGCGGAAATCCCCGGACCCCACGGTCAAGCTCATCGGCCAAGCCCAGCACCTTGGCGTGCCGCTTCCTCTCCGCGCCTCGGACGAGAGGGGGAGAGCCTCCCATGCCCCTACGTCGACTCCTCCATCGCCTTCAGCTCGTCCAGCTCCCGCCGCCACTCCTTAAGTTTGCCGGGGTCAGTACGAGCACCGTGATCGCGGATGGCCACCTCCAGGAGCCCGATCCGTTGCCACCTTTCGGCGGGGTTCCCCATATCGGGCTCGCGCGGTTCCTGCACCTCGACCTTCTGCCGCTCCGGTGGTGGCGATTCGGCACCAGAACCCGGACAAATACCCTTCGGGTCCGGTCGCTGTTCCCCGCAGACCTCGCACACACCCCCGGCGTTCAGCCCCACCACGACCCGATGCCGGCGCGGCTTGGTCTCCGTTTTCCGGTACAGCCGCCGCTTCGCCCGTTGAGCCTCTACTCTCTCGCGGAGTTCCCGGAACACCACGTCGGCTGCAAGCCGATCTTGGGGCGCTGGAATCGTGATGCCCAACTCGGTCGCCATCGAGGCAATCCCCGTCAGCTGTTTCTCGGTCGCTTGGCGTGCACCGACATGCTGCTGCTGTACGTCTAGATCAGACCTGAAAACCTTGGTTACCCCTACTTGTGGGGTATCTGGTACCCCCACTTGTGGGGTATCTGGATTCTGAGGTACCCCCGTCTGTGGGGTATCTGAATCCGACCCGTTCTCGCCAGATACCCCTGGGAGTGGGGTATCTGGAACTGGGTCTTGGCTTCCAGATACCCCTGGGAGTGGGGTATCTGAGCCGAGTGGAGCTGCACCAGATACCCCTGAAAGTGGGGTATCTGAGTCTGCTTGAGGCGTCAGGAAAATCCGAATCGTGCTGTGGTACTTCCTCCGAAGCACCTGCACCAGCCCGGTCGCGCGCAGTTCCGCCAGTGTCCGCGACACGACGTTGAGTCTCGTCTCCAGCTCGCCCGCCAGCGTCCGTTGCTTGATGCCGATCTCAAGCACGTCCTCACCCCGCGTCCACGCTCGGCCATACGTGCACAGCGAGAGATACCAGAGCTTCAGTCGGTGCGACCCGAGCTTGACGCGCCGAGCCCGGCGCATGAACGTCTCCGGTTGTTCCGGGGGTGTGGCCTCGGAGTGAGGCAGCCTCGGCTGCGGGTTCGTGTACGCCAGCGCCGGCGCGACCGCAGTTGGACGCTCTGCCGATGGGCTTGTATTCGATCCCGGTGTAGGGGTAGACTGATCCCCGTCCATTGCGTTGGGTGCTCCCATCACCCACGCGCCCGCCAACTTTCGACCACCCGGTGTTGCGAGCACCGGGTGTTCGTCTGTACGGGCGCGTTTTCGCCCCCAAAGGATAGCACGACGCCGCTGGTCGGTTCGAGTGAACTTCGAATCCGTACCCCTGCACCGGGCGCGGCGGGGGCCTTCGGTGTCTCGCTCTGGCGCGCGCGGTGGTTTAGTCGACGCGAAGCGCTGCCATCGGGTCGACGCGTGTCGCCCGCCGCGCCGGCAACCAGCTCGCGACCAGGCAGATCGCGGCGAGCAGCGCCGCCACCGCCGCGAGGACGGTCGGTTCGAGCGGACTCGTCTCGAACAGCAGGGCCTGGAGCTGGCGGGTCAGCGCCGCCGCAACGCCGCTGCCCAGCGCGGCGCCGGCCAGCGCCAGCCCGCCCGCCTCCACCAGCACCAGCCGGCGGATGTCGCCCGCCTGCGCCCCCACCGCCATGCGCACGGCGA
>JAPPKD010000257.1 GCA_028820215.1 Spirochaetaceae bacterium
GAACGGATGGCGGGACCGCGGCGGCCGACGGACGCCGCGCCGGCCATGCGGCGGCGGCCTGGCTCGGCCTGGCGCCGCACCCGGCGCCGGAGGGGCCTCCCGATCGGGGCGCGTCCGAGTCCGGTCACCCGTATCCGGTGTTCGCGGGGCCGCACGCCAAGGCGTTCGTGGACCTCGACGAGGACCTGACCGTCGACGACCTCGCGCACGCGGTGCAGGAGGGCTACGACGATGCGGAGCTGCTCAAGCGGTACGCGACGGTGGGCATGGGACCGAGCCAGGGCAAGCACGCCAGCGTCAACGCGCTGCGCGTGCTTGCGCGCCTGACCGGCCGCTCGCTCGGCGACTCCCGGCTCACGACAGCGCGGCCGTTCGCCAGCCCCGTGCCCATGGCGCACCTGGCCGGCCGCGGCTTCACGCCGGTCCAGCGCACGCCCGCGCACGACCGTCACGAGCGGCTGGGAGCGGAGATGATGTACGCCGGGACCTGGCTGCGGCCGGCCCGATATCCGCGCTCGGGCCTGGACCGGGAGGGCTGCATCGACGCCGAAGCGCGCGACGTTCGGTCGCAGGTCGGGCTGATCGACGTGGGCACGCTGGGCAAGCTGGAGATCTCGGGTGCGGATGCCGTGCGTTTCCTGGAGCGCATCTACACCGGACGCTTTGCGAAGCTGCGAGTCGGCATGACCCGCTACGCTGTCATGTGCGACGAAACCGGCGTGGTGGTGGACGACGGCGTCATCGGCCGGCTCGGTGCGGAGCGGTTCTACGTATCGACCACCTCGTCGGGCGCCGATCAGGTGTATCGGGAGATGCAGCGGTGGGCCGCGGTCTGGCGGCTCGACGTCACGCTGGTTAACGCGACCAGCACCTACGGCGCCTTCAACATCGCCGGCCCGTACGCGCGGCAGGTGCTGGCCGGGCTCACCGACGTCGACCTGTCGGCGGAGGCATTTCCCTATCTGGGCATCCGCGAAGGGGCGGTGGCGGGGGCGCCGGCGCGCCTGTCGCGGGTGGGCTTCGTCGGCGAGCTGGGGTACGAGGTCCACGTTCCGGCCGGCTTCGCCGCGGGCGTCTGGGACGAGCTGTTGCGCGCCGGAGAGCGGCACGGGATCGTCCCGTTCGGGGTGGAGGCGCAGCGGCTGCTGCGCCTGGAAAAGGGGCACCTGATCGTCAGCCAGGACACCGACGGCCTCACCGACCCGTTCGAGGCGCATCTGGGCTGGGCGGTGAAGCTCGACAAGCCGTTTTTCGTGGGCAAGCGGAGCCTCGAGATCCTCGCCGCGAGGGCGCGGCGCCGCCGGCTGGCCGGGTTCGAGCTGCCGCCCGATGCGCCCGTGCCGCTGGAGAACCACCTGATCGTCGATGACGGCCGCGAGATCGTCGGCCGGGTCACCAGCGTCGGCCGCAGCGGCGCGGTGGGGCGCACGATCGGCCTGGCCTACGTGCCCGAGTCCGCGGCGGAAATCGGGTCCGCGCTGCAGATCAAGGGCGAAGGCGGTGAGATCATTGCGGCGCGGGTTGCCGCAACGCCGTTCTTCGACCCGGAAGGCGTGAGGTTGAGGTCATGAGGCCGCCGCCGGTGCACCGCAGCGCGCGCGTCAGCGCCGTGCAGGCGCGTCTGGAGCGCCTCGGCGCGGTCTGGGACAAGCGCGAGGGCGCCGTGCGCGAGGGCGCCGCGCGCCCCGTGCACTTCGGGGATCCGGAGGCGGAGGCCGCGATCGCGCCCGTGCTCGCCCTGGCGGACCGCGGCACGATTCCGCGCATCGGCCTGAAGGGACCGGATGCCCTCGGGTGGGCGCGCGCGCAGGGGATCTCCGTGCCGGACGAGATCTACGGCTGGACACGGGCGGCCGGCGGCGGATTGAGCGTGCGTGTGGGTAGCGGCGAATTGTTCCTGGAGGGGCCGCACGCCGACGCGGCCGAAGAAGGGCTGGCAGGAGCCCCGTCCGGAACTGCCTGCTGGCCGGTGCGGCGCGAGGACGCTGCGTTCCTGTTGTGCGGCGAGCGTGCGCTCGAAGTGCTGGCGCAGGCATGCTCGTACGATTTCCGCGGCGCCGCCGGCACGTTCGTGATGACGCGGGTGGCGATGGTCTCCTGCTCGATCCTGGTCGAGGGAGGCCTGGCCGACGTCGACGGGGAGGAAGACGCGGCCGGCGGTCCGGTTTACCATCTGTGGACCGCCGCCAGCTACGGGCTCTACCTGTGGGACGAGTTGCTCGTGATCGTGCGGGACTGCGGCGGCGGCCCGGTGGGCGACGCGGCCCTGGCGGCGGTGCTGCCGGCCCGGTGAACGGTTGACCAGGTCAACGACGACAGAGGACATGGTGGGGACATGACACGAGAGGACGCGCAGCAACTGCTCCGGCGGCACGACGTGAAGTTCGTGCTCGCCCAGTTCGTGGACATGCACGGCGTCGCCAAGACCAAGGCGGTGCCCGTATCGCACTTCGACGACGTGCTGGAAGACGGCGCCGGCTTCGCCGGCTTCGCCGTATGGGGGATGGGTCAGCAGCCGCACGACCCCGACTTCATGGCGGTGGGCGACCTGTCCACCCTGTCGCTGGTGCCGTGGCAGCCGGGCTACGCGCGCATCGTCTGCGACGGGCGGGTCAACGGGCAGCCTTGGCCGTACGACACCCGCCACGTGCTCAAGGAGCAGCTCCGGGGGCTCGGCGAGCGCGGGTGGACGCTGAACACGGGACTGGAGCCGGAGTTCATGCTGCTGCGCCGGGATGAGGACGGCGGCGTCCATCCCGCGGACGGCACCGACCTGCTCGACAAGCCATGCTACGACTACAAGGGGCTGTCGCGCAGCCGGCACTTCATCGAAAAGCTGGTCGCCTCCCTGCAGGAGGTGGGCTTCGATGTCTACCAGGTCGACCACGAAGACGCCAACGGCCAGTTCGAGATCAACTTCACCTACACGGAGGCGCTCACCTCGGCCGATCGCTACGTGTTCTTCCGCATGGCCGCCGGAGAGATCGCCCGCGAGCTGGGGATGATCTGCACGTTCATGCCCAAGCCGATGTCCACCCGCACTGGCAGCGGCATGCATATCCACCTTTCGATCGCGGACGGGAACGGGACGTCGCTCTTCGAGGACGAATCCGACCGGCACGGGCTGGGGCTCTCCGAGCTGGCCTACCATTTCCTTGGCGGCCTGCTGCACCACGGACCGGGGCTGACCGCCCTGGTGGCGCCGTCGGTCAACTCCTACAAGCGGCTGGTCGTCGGCCGCGCCCTGTCCGGCGCCACCTGGGCTCCCGCGCATATCGCCTACGGCGACAACAACCGAACGGCCATGGTGCGGGTCCCGCACGGCCACCTGGAGCTGCGCCTCAGCGATTCGAGCTGCAACCCGTACCTGGCCACCGCCGCCGTGCTGGCGGCCGGACTCGACGGCGTGGACCGCAAGCTCGATCCCGGCGATCCGCACAACCTCAACCTGTACGACTACACGCTGGAGCAGCTCCGGGAGATGGGCATCGGCACGCTGCCGCAGTCGCTGCGGGAGGCGCTGGACCGTCTGGATGCCGACCCGCTGTTCCGCGATCGGCTGGGCGCCGACGTGATCGGGGAGTTCATCGCCATCAAGGAGATGGAGTGGGTCGAGTACCAGCGTCACGTCTCCGACTGGGAGATCGACCGCTACCTCGAGTACTACTAGCGGACCTGGGAGGCTTCAGACATGTGCGGTATCGTCGGTTTTGCGGCCAAGCGGCCTGCGGACCGCCAGCGGCTCGGCCGGCTCGTCGCGCCCATGCTCTCCTGCATGGGCGACCGCGGGCCGGATTCGGCCGGACTGGCGGTGTTCTCCGAGGACTGCGACCCGGAGCTCTACCGGTACAGCCTGTTCAGCGGAGCCGAGGTCGATTGGGACGACCTTGCCGGCCGCTTCCAGGGAGCGCGTGTCGATGCGATCGGCCGCTGCGCCACGCTGTCCACCGCCGCGGCGCCGGACGCGGTCGAGTCCGAGATCGCCGCACGGCCGGAGCGGATCGACACCTTCGGCTACGGCCGCCGCATGCGGGTCTACAAGGACGCCGGCCACCCGCGCGACCTGATCGCCACCTACCGCCTGGACCAGGTGCGCGGCTCACACTGCGTCGGCCACACCCGCATGGCCACCGAGTCGGCGGTCACGCCCGCCCACTCGCATCCGTTCACGGCCGGCGCCGACTTCTGCCTGGTGCACAACGGCTCCATCTCCAACCCGTGGCAGATCCGCCGCCGCCTGCGCCGCTTCGGCATCGAGTTCGAGACCGACAACGACACCGAAGCCGCGTGCCGGTACCTGCAGTGGCGGATGAGCGAGGGCGCGACGATAGAGGCGGCGATCGACGAGGCGTTCGCCGACCTCGACGGATTCTTCACGCTCCTGATCGGCACCGCCGACCGACTGGTCCTGGTGCGCGACGCGTTCGCGTGCAAGCCGGCGGTGGCCGCGGAGACCGACGACTACGTCGCCATCGGCTCGGAGTTCCGGACGCTCGCGCATCTGCCGGGGATCGAGCACGCCAACCTGTTCGAGCCCGCGCCGGAGGAGATCTATTCGTGGAGCGTATAGAGACCTCCCTGACCTTCGACCTGGCGGAGTGCTCGGTCACCGAGGCGAACCGCCGGCTGCACGCGCTCACCGATCCCGCCGCGGTCGAGATCCTGCATCCGCTCGGCCGCCACAACATCGCCTGCGGCCTGAACGCGCCGCTGGACGTGCATGTCCGCGGTCACTCCGGCTACTTCACCGCAGGGATGAACCAGCACGCGTCGGTCACCGTCCACGGCAACGTCGGCTGGAGCGTGGCGGAGAACATGATGTCGGGAACGGTGCGCGTCGAAGGGTTCGCCTCCGAGTGCGCGGGAGCGTCCGCGCACGGCGGGCTGCTGGTGATCGACGGCGACGCGTCGTCCCGGTGTGGGATCTCCCTGAAGGGCGGTGACATCGTCGTCGGCGGCAGCGTCGGCCACATGAGCGCCTTCATGGCGCAGGCGGGCCGGATCGTCGTCTGCGGTGACGCCGGCGCGGGGCTCGGCGACTCGCTGTACGAGGCCGTGATCTACGTGGGCGGCCGCATCCACGGACTGGGCGCCGACGCCCAGGTGGAGCCGTTGGGCGAGGAGGACCGGCAGGCGCTCGCCGAGATGCTCGGCCGCGCCGGCCGCGACGAGGATCCCGGGTCGTTCACCCGGGTCGCCTCGGCCAAACAGCTCTACCACTGGAGCCCGGACTCGGAGCGCCTTGCCGGCGCGGCTCATGGCGATGACTGAACCACGCGGCCCGGAGCCGCAGTGGCCCGGCGAGGTGAGCCACCACTACGATCAGGCCACTCTCGACTACATCCAGCGCGCCGCCGAGACCGGCGTGTACGATATCCGCGGACTTGGCGCCAAGCGGCGCGTGCCCAGCTTCGACGATCTCACGTTCCTGACCGCGTCGATGTCGCGCTACCCGTTGGAGGGGTACCGCGAGCGGTGCTCCACCCGGACGGTGCTGGGCACGCGGCGCGCGGAGCGTCCACTGACCCTGGCCACGCCGATCACCATCGCCGGCATGAGCTTCGGCTCGCTGTCGGCCAACGTGAAGGAGGCGCTGGGCCGCGCCGCTACCGCGGCCGGCACCTCGACCACCACCGGCGACGGAGGCATGACGCCGGAAGAGCGCCGTTCCTCCAAGACGCTGGTCTATCAGTGCCTGCCGTCGCGCTACGGCTTCAACCCGGACGACCTGCGCCGCGCCGACGCGGTCGAGATCGTCATCGGCCAGGGCGCCAAGCCGGGCGGTGGCGGCATGCTGCTGGGGCTCAAGGTCTCCGAACGGGTCGCCAGGATGCGCACGCTTCCCGCCGGCATCGACCAGCGGTCTGCCTGCCGTCACCCCGACTGGGTGGGCCCGGACGACCTTGCGATCAAGATCGAGGAGTTGCGCGAGGTCACGGACAACCGCATCCCGGTCTTCATCAAGATCGGCGCCACCCGCGTGCCCGACGACGTCAAGCTGTGCGTGAAGTCCGGAGCCGACGTGATCGTCCTGGACGGCATGCAGGGCGGCACCGCAGCCACCCAGCAGGTGTTCATCGAGCACGCAGGCATCCCGACCCTGCCAGCCGTGAGGCAGGCGGTGGAGGCGCTGGAGGAGGTCGATCCGGCGCGCGAGGTGCAGCTCGTGGTCTCCGGCGGCATCCGGTCGGGGGCTGATGTCGCCAAGGCGCTGGCCCTGGGTGCGGACGCGGTGTCGATCGGCCAGGCGGTGCTGATGGCGCTGGGCTGCAACAGCCCGACCTACGTCCGCGACGGCGCGCGGATGGACGCCACCGCCGACTACCATCGCCTGGGAACCGCGCCGGGCCACTGTCACCAGTGCCAGACCGGGCTGTGCCCGGTGGGCGTGACCACGCAGGACCCGGAGTTGGAGCAGCGTCTGGATCCGGAATGGGGCGCCCGGCGGGTGCGGAACTACCTGGCGACCCTGACCATGGAGCTCGCCACGCTGGCGCGCGCCTGCGGCAAGTCGGACGTCCACCACCTGGAGCGCGAGGACCTGGTGGCGCTGACCGTGGAGGCGGCCGCGATGGCCGGAGTGCCGCTCGCGGGCACCCACTGGATCCCGGGATCGGGCGGACCCGATCGCTAGCCCCGAAACCGTCGCCTGCCGAGGACGGCCCGCGGCGAACGGCTCCGCTTTCGGCCCATCCCCATCTTTCGCTGCGGAATCTGTCGGCGCGGGGCGTTACGCAAGGTTGAGCCGCGCCAGCTCCAGCAGTCCGCGTGCCTGGTCGGGTTGCACCCATCCGTCGGGCGTGCTCCCCGCGGGGGTATCGGTGATGACGACCGGATGGTGCAGGCCGTGGGTGGCTGGCGCCAGTGCCGCGCGGCGGGCGCCGGCCGGCGTGGCGCCGGTCCCGGCGTCGACGCGGCTCAGAGCGACCAGCGCGCCGCTCTGAACCCGCAGCACCGTGGCGAGGTGGCGCCCGTTCGGTAGGCGCCGGGTGCAGACCACGGCGGCATCGCCGCCGCCGGGCCGGAGCACCGCCTGCGGGACCGCGCCGCGCTCCAGAGTTCGCAGGGTCCGGGTGAGTGCAGCCGCCCGCTCGTAGCGCCGCTCACCCGCTGCGGCGCTGATCCGGCGCCGCAGGGCTTGAGGGCGGAGGTGTCGCCCCGCAGCAGCGCGACTGCCTGTGCCACGGCCCGGGTATAGCGATCCCGCCGCTGGGGTTCCTCGCAGACGGGGATGCAGTGACCGGCGTGGTAACGCGCGCATTTCCCCGTTCCGTCGAGGGTGCACGTGCGGAGCTGGAAGTAGTCGCTCACCGCGGCGATCAAGGCCTCGGTTTCCCGGTAGGAGAAGCACGGCCCGAACACCCGGTTGGGGTCGGAGGTCTCGGCGCCCCCTGGCCGAATGCGCTCCAGCCGCGGAAACGGCCCTTCGCTCAAGCGAAGGTGCCACTGTCCCCGATCGAGCGGGTCGGCGCGATTGAGACGCGGTCCGTGGTACCGGATGAGCGCGCTCTCCAGTACGGCCGCTTCGTACGAAGAGCGGGTGAGTATGACATCGACGGCTGCCGTTCGTGTGGCGACCGCCTGGCGACCGCGGCTGTCGAAGTGGGAGTGGACGCGGCGGCGCAGGTCGGCAGCCTTGCCGACGTAGATGACCTCGGCCGCCGCGTCCCGGAACAGGTAGCAACCGCTGGTGCGCGGTATGCCTTCGAGATCTACTCCTGAGACGACTCAGCCTGCCCGTCGGACGAGTCGGAGGGCTGCGGCGCCTCCGGAGCCGGCGCGGCTGCCGCAGCAGCGGCCCTGGGCTTGGGGCCCGGCTTGCGTCCGCGCCTGCGTGTGGTGGTCGTGGGTGCGGCTTTCGCCGCCTTGTTGGCCTTGTCGAATTCGGCCTTCGTGCAGCGCTGCAACTGCAGCGTGCGGTCCTGGCCGCGCGCCTTGCGGATCTTGACGTACTTCTTGGACTTGGCGGCCGCTTCCAGAAGCGCCTCGCGCCCCTGGTTGATGTCCTCTTTGGCGGAGAACTTCAGAAAGCCTACCTGCTTGTCAGGGAGGCGGTCGATGAAGCGACGGTACTGCGCGATGACTTTCGGCGGAATTCCGGCTGCCTCCTTGGCATCACCGGGGATGATGAGCGTCGGCACGTTTTCACCTCGTATTGTATGGAATGTAGGACTCTGCCAAGGAGAGTCCGGACGGAGTATAGCACTTTCCTATCGTACCGGGTAGGAGGCGGGGTCACCCCCGCCGTCCCCCCACACCACCGTACGTAC
>JAPPKD010000204.1 GCA_028820215.1 Spirochaetaceae bacterium
GGGCGAATCATTCCGGGAATTCCCTGACGAAACTACGTGGGACCCAACAGCAGGGTTGAGAACCTTCTTCAACAGCTAGTCAGAACTGCGCTTCGGCGGCTGAGTGCAACGGCGCAAAAGGACAGAAAGCGAAAGAACCGAAGGGCTGCGATGGAGGCCGCGGGGAGAGAGTGGGACCCAGAGGAAGACAAATGGTCCGAGTTGGCAGAGATGATCGAGGAGAGCAGGAAGGACACGGCCGAGATGTTGGTCGCAGCCAGAAAGGCGGGGATACCCGCAGTGCCTTACGAAGAAATGGATGGAGATACGTTTCGCAGCGGCGTTGCGTTTGCAGGAACGGACGATGCCCTTATTGATATGGCCAAGGCCCGGCCTCCGAAGAAGACTGGGCGGCGCTCGATACCCACGGAGCCGAAGCCGTCTGTCCCGATGAAGCCTGCGCCGCCGAATGGCTGATTCTCATCTCCATGCCCAGGTGATGGCAGCGTCTACGGACGCGAAGCCGGCAGAAGCCGACGGCGAGGCGATGTACGCGATTATGGCGTCCTTGGTCAGTCCTCGGCGTTCAATCGGCTCTCAGTACCTTTGGCCATCTCGACGGGAACAATCCGGCGTGCCGGATAGCGAACGTACTTGCGTCCGGAGTTGGCTTGTCGTTTCCGTAGTTGCCGAAATAGTTCCTTGAGATCATAGCCACACTGGGCGGCCAGTTGGTCCCGCGTTGCGCGAACTTCGGCGACGATCGGGTCATCCTTCACTGTCAATGTCCTCCATCAACTCCTCGGGCGTGCATATCGTAGGAGGCTCGAAACCGGCTGTCCGACACGCAGACTCGATGAGCGGCCTTGCCACCGCGTTTGCGATGTGGCGAAAATTCCAGGTTACGAGGTACTCCACACCGTTGGCGGCGGCGATGGCGATGTGTGCGGCGTCGCGGATGGCGGTGTGGGGTACGGCCGCCGTACGAACGAGCGTTTCAGATAGTCCGTCTGATCCTGCCGATGCGTCCAGTGTAGCGAGCGAGTCCAGTATGGAGAAGCGGGCACGTGCCGCATCTTGATCTCCGATTCCCGCCTCCTGGCGGACCAACTCGGAAACGACCAGTTCAAACCGTCGGGAAGCCGTCTCCCACCAGTCACGGGTGCTCTGTTGATGCCCGGCCACGACCACGTCTCGCGCCGGACGGGCCGTCAGGTAACTGATCACCGTGGTTTCGATGTACACCCGCGGTCTCATCGGCTCACTCTCATACTCGGAAGACCTTCATCACCTCGTCGCCGAGGTGGTTGATGACCTTCACGGCGATGCGGCCGGAGTTTGGGCGATCAAAGGGGCGAGAGGTGTCGCTATGCAGGGTCTCCCAGGCGTCCCGGTGGATCTCGGCCTTGAGGGTGGTCTTGAGCGCCTTGTAGGGGTCGTTGGCGCCGAGGAAGTAGGCGTGGCGGACGAAGAAGCTCTCCTCGTTGTAGTCGGTGTCGATGAACCAGCAGGCGATGCCGTCGGGACCGTCGCTGCGGATTTCGCCGGTGTTGGGATGGAACACGTCCACGCCGTTGACCTTGACCTGAATGCGCCCCGGCTGGTCGCCGTCGGATTGGACCGGGAGGATGTCGATGTCGGGCTCGCCGAAGATGACGAAGAGGTTGCCCTTTCCGGTGTTCTTGAGGTCGCCGGCCATGTGCAGGTCGGCGTTCATGCGCGCCTTGAGAACGGGGATGCGGCCGAGCTTGCTGAACTCGCTGGCGTGCGCATCGTAGCTGAACGCACAGGCGATCAGCACGTCGTAGTCGGCGTCGGCGGCTTCGCGGACAGCTTCAACCAAATCGGGGCGGGAGACAGTACCGAACTCGGGGCCGACGAAGACGCCGGCGCGCCGCTCGGCGCCGGCGTCAGTGTCACCTTCGACGTAGCGCCCTTCAGCACAGATCCGGTGCCCCGGCCAAGGAGTGAGCGCGGTGAAGGAGATCCGATCCTCCTTGTGCGCTTGCTGCACGCCTGACGTCTTCAGGTGCTCCAGAATCGTCGTAGCGAAGTCCTGCTTTACGTCGTAGTCGATCTTGCTCTCGGCGAGGTGGTCGATCAGTTCGTCATTCTCGTCCACACCGAGCGTGCGGTGAGGAGCCAGGCTCTCTACGGTGAACGGGCCAGCGACGCGGACGATCCCGCTATCTTCATATGGTTTGTCGTACAGGTATTCGTAGTCCGCCTTCGCGGCGATTGACTCGTCGATCTCCTTCTGCCGGGCGATGCGCGCCTCCCACCAACGGCGATGCAGGTCAGCCGCGTCCGCCTCCCACGGGTCGAGCGGCTGGTCGGGGACCTCGGCGATGGTGTAGTTCCTGCCCAGTGCGCCGTTCAGCGTCCGCACAGCGGCCGTCTTGGCTCCGTCGGTTTGCGCCGTCTGCAGGCGCTCCCAGGCCGCTGCCGCCGCGTCAGGCCATGGGTCTCCGGGTTCGCGCGGAATCTCCCACTCCTCCCATGCGCGGCCGAGCGCGGTGTTCAGCTCCGTGCGTAGAGGCTCCAGGGTCTCCTGCCGGCGTTCCCAGATCACGTCGACCTCCGCGTTGTTGGCGATCGACTTCAGCGTGATGTGCGGAACGCGCTCGTACACGAAGCCCTGCCGGATGTCGCCACCAGTAGGACTGTCTGAGGCGACCGTCTGGGCAAGCTCTGCTTCCTTCTCCCGGCCCGCCTCGCTGTCCGCGAGCAGGTAGTAGGGATACCGCGCCCCCATGACGCGCGAGCGGGCGAGAGCCAGGGCGACGCGGGAGGTGTCAATCGTGATCCAGCGCCGCCCCCACTGCTCAGCCACATACGCGGTAGTGCCGGAGCCGCAGGTGGGGTCGAGGACGAGGTCGCCGGGGTCTGTGGTCATTAGTAGGCAACGCTCTGCAACTTTCGCATTCGTCTGTACAACATAGACCTTGTCGTCGGTAAACGACCCAGTACCGGTGTCCGTCCAAACGTTGGCAATCGGGATCGCGGCGAAGTCGTCAAAGAGCCGCACGTACTGCACGGTGTTAGCGGCGGTTGGCCAGATGCGGTCTGCTCGCGCTAGCCGACTCAGCCCTGTTGCGTTAGTCTTGAACGTCCCCTTACCTGGGCGGTACGTACTCCCGCGGAAACGGAACTCTCGTACGTCGCCCATACCCGCAGGTCTGGTGCTTGTAAGGTTGTCGGGACGAAAGAGACGGAACTCATCAGGAATCTGTCCGTAGTCCGAGGATTCCGCTGTCGTTAACCGTCTTGAGACACCAGTTCCGTCGTGACGCACCCGCGTGTATACGACTCCGGTTGACGCCGCTTCCTTCTTGTCCGCAAACAGATTTCGGTACTTCACATTTTCCGCATCACGAGCATACCAAAGGAGGTAGTTCACAGCGCCAGCGAGCGTTGATCCCGCTCGCCCGGTTGTCGTCCGGAAGGCGATCTGAGAAACTGCATTCTCGCGGCCCATCACCTCGTCCATCAATGCCCGGACATAGTGCACGTTCTCGTCGCCGATCTGTACGAAGATGCTCCCACTCACGGTAAGCAGGTCGCGAGCCACGGTCAGCCGATCGCGCAGGTAGGTCAAGTACGAGTGAATCCCGTCGCGCCACGTGTCGCGAAACGCCTTGACTTGCTCAGGCTCGCGGGTGATGTGCTCGGCCTTGCCGTCTCTCACGTCGCGGCTGGTGGTGGACCACTGGAAATTGGAGTTGAACTTGATGCCGTATGGTGGGTCGAGGTAGATGCACTGAACCTTGCCGCGCAGCCCTTCGCGCTCGGCTAGCGAGGCCATCACCTGCAGGCTGTCGCCCAGGATCATGCGGTTGGACCAGTTGGCGTCGTGGCGGTAGAACTCGGTGCGGGCGTTGTCGTCCGGCAGGCCGTTGAAGTCGGCGAAGAGATCGAGCTGGTCGGCGGCCGTCTGCTCTCCCGACTTGCTGCGCCGCAGCAGGTCGTCGATCAGCACCTTCGGGTGGACTTTCTCCTGGATGAACAGAGGAGGCGCTTGCACGACGAGGTCGGACCAGTCCTGCTCGTCCTTGCCGCGCCACACGAGTTGCGGGTCGAGGTCGCGGTTGCGGCGCTCGTAGGCCACCCGAACGGGGCTCTGATCGGCCTTCTCCATCACCGACTGGTACTCCGCCGTCGGGATGTTCGTCCGCGACGCTTCGTCGTGCGTAATGGTCTCGACGCTCCTGTTCTGCTTTCGTTTCGCCATCTACGGATGATCCCTCTCGGTCTGTGGCAGCGCCTCTGGATGTTCGAGGGTCGGCCGGGTGTCCAGCGTCCGCGTGAGGACGGACGTGAGTTGGGGAGTCATGACGAGCACGAGTCGAATCCGAATAGCGATCAGGTAGTCCTACTGCGCGAATTCGAACACATCAACGGCGATGGACTTGGTCGGCCGTGCCTCACCGCGCACCAGCAGACGTATCCTCTCCGCGGTTTCTCGGCTGAACGTCTCGTCACCGCAGCGGGGACACACCTTCGCCGGGATATGGTCAACCAGGACATATTTGCCATCGATAAAGAAGATCTCGTCTACCAATTTCTCCCGGCTTTCGTCTGATCCGCAGATCGCACAACGACCCATGATCACCTCCGATGAACGTATTCGATCCATTCGTCCGCATGGGGTTCGTAAAGCGTAATTATCTTCACCAGATCCGTGTCCGCAAGAGACACCTGCATATGAAGCGCTCTTCCGTCATGTGTAAACCCTAACAACAAGCAGCTCGGGGAGTATTTGTCGTCCGGGTATTCTTCGATGACGTTTGCTCGACTTCCAGCCTGTTGGATCTCCGCTCCACTGATGTTCCGCTCCACCAGCCGTTTGAATGCATGGCGACTGAAGTCGAACTCACCCACAGAGAGTTGGCTCCGAATACGTTGGATCGTCTTCACCTTCAGCGCTACCATACCACTCTTGGCGTCGTGGCGGTAGAGCCGGGCGCCGGCGTCCTGCTCCATCACCGACTGGTACTCGGCCGTGGAGACATGAACTGCCTCCCGCTCGACATGTGGACGCAATTCCGCTCTCAGAGCCTTGTCCGTCACTAGGTCGACGGGACGGCCAAGCAGGTCCTCAAGGTAGAATTGTGCGCAAAAATACCGTCGCCAGTCGGTCATTCCGTCAAATGACACAAGGATGTCGAGGTCGCTGTCGTCCGTGGCTTGGTCGCGGGCGAAGGAGCCGAACAGGGCGAGTTCAGCGACGCCGAAGCGCTGCACAAGGGTAGCCTTGTGCGCACGGAGCAGCGCGAGAACCTGGTCCCTGTTCGAGCTGCCCGCGGCGATCGGATGCAACGAAGCGTCGGTCTTGCCTTTCGATTCGCCGCCGGTCGTCGGCGGTCTCATGGAAGCCCTCCGCATCGCGTTATCTTGCCGGTGTCCACGAGAGTCACTCGGACGGCTCGCTTCTGCGGCGCGTGACGTACTCCAGGTCCGGCTCGCTTCCGCCGGCTGCGGCCAGCCATGTGGCTGCCTCCTTCCGAGTGTCCCCAAGGAGCCCTTCTATCCGTTCGTCGAGCTGTGCCTTGGCCTGTGCGCCGACCGCTGCACCGAAGTCATTGAGGATCGTGTACACGTCCGTGAATTCCGCGAACGCCCAGCGGCCGAAGGCGCCCAGCCGGTTCACGCCCGGCACCCAGTAGGTCTCCATGGTCGCCTTCTTCTCTTTGGCGTCTTCGCGCCGGTAGCCCTTGATCTCGACCACGAGACTCAGCAGGTCGTCCTCGCCGTGGCCGTCGTCGACCAGCACGACGAAGTCGGGGAGATAGGTCCGTGCGTCGGAGCCGGAACGGTACGGTACTTCCAGCCCCAGGCCATGGTTCTTGACGTAGGCGCGGACCCGCTCATGTGACTCGACGACGCGGCAGAACTCCGCTTCCCAGTCGCTGTCACACACCACCCAGTTGACGTGGCAACGGCGCGGATCCGTTTCCCAACGGGTCTGCTTCGACGTGGTGAAGTTGACGTGAATCGTCGAGCCGGCCGAATTGTACGGATCCAGGACCGCCTTGACTTCGCGTTCACCCAGGTGGCGCGACACGATTGCCCGCGTGATTCGTTCGCAGGCCCGCTCGGCCAACTCCTGGTACATCAACTGGGCTGGATTCGTGCCGCCCTTGCAGACCAGGTGATCGTCGATCCAGCGGCGTGCGATTCGTTTGAGCTGGCCGAACAGGTGGAGCTTCGGTTCCTGGTTGGGTTCGCGCCACTGTTCGAGCAACGCCCTGGTGAGATGGTAGACCAGCTCCGAAGTGCGCACGCCGTTGCGGTGAATCAGGTCCAGATCCACTCCTTCGCCGATGATGCCCTCGTTGTGGGTGATGGACGGTCCGACGATCTCGGGCGTGAGCACGAAGGTCGAGCTCTCGTCGAACACCGCGTCGACGTGTTCCTCGGGCAGCTCGACACGGTAGCCCTGGACCCTTGGAAAGCGGATCTCGCAGGGGTCTCTGTCAGGCGTGATCGCCTTGACCTGCACCGTCTGGCACGGGCGTTGCGGCGGTACGACGACCGGCTTGGCGGTGAAGTCGAACGGGATGCCGAGCACGTCGGCGTATTCGACGTCGAACAGGCCCTCTTCGTTCAGATCGTAGGACTGCCGGCGGAGGGCGCGGCCCACGACCTGCTCACAGAGGAGTTGCGTGCCAAAGGCTCGTACGCCGAGCACGTGGGTGACGGTGCGGGCGTCCCAGCCCTCCGTCAGCATCGAAACCGAAACCACGCAACGGGTGCCTCCGCCGAGCCGGCCGGCTTTGCCCACGGTGTTCATGACCTCGCGCAGCAGATCCTGATCCGACAGGCGGTCGGCTTGGCGCCGGTCGCCGGTGCGCTCGACGATCTCCCTGCGGAAGCGCTCGATCTCGTCGGAGGCGGCGGCCCGGAAGTCCGCGCCGAGCGCCTCCCCGGAATCCAGTTGCTCGCTGTCGATCAGCAGCGTGTGTGGTTGGGCCAGTGGGTTGTTGTGTTCGTCGAAGTTGCGGAACAGCGGAAGTTGTCCGGGCACCGGAGCGGTGGAGCCGTCCTCGGTCCGGCGGTGGAACCCGGAGATGTAGTCATAGACCAGCTTCGAGGTGGACGTGTTGTTGCAGACGACAATGAAACAAGGCGGCACTTCGATGCCGGCCTTCTGCCACTGCTCGAACGTCTTGGCGTAGTGGCCGTAGAGCGCGTCGAGCGCCATCTTCAGATACGTGGGAATGCTCTTAGGGTCGAGGCTCGCGGCCTTTCCGCGGCCCTTCCTCGGCATCTCCTTACCGATGTGCTCCCAGAGGTTGCGGAACCGGGGCATGTCCGCGCCGGGGATGTTGTCGGCAACCGGTACTCGGGGCAGCTTGACGATGCCGCACTCGATGGCGTCCATCAGGGAGAAGTCGCTCATGGTCCATGGGAACAGCGTTCCCTCGGCGTAGCCGGAGCCGCGGAGAAAGAAGGGTGTCGCCGACAGGTCGACGACCCGGCTCAGGCCGAGCCGGCGCCGCACCGCTTCCAGCCCGGAGATCCACACACGCGCCGCCTCGCGGTTCTTCTCCGCCTCCTTGCGGTCGTCGCCCTTGAGGTCGCCCTCGTCGCTCTCCTCCTTGGGGCGCTCGCGGTAGCAATGGTGGGCTTCGTCGTTGAACACCATGACGTTCTTCATGCCCATCAACTCCGGCATCACGCGCTGAAGCATCTGTCCCTCGGTTTCTGCGCTGCGCAGCTCGGGGCCGCGCCCCTGCAGGAGTGCGCGGCCTCCCTTGGACAGCTCCAGGGTCTCCCGAAGCATGAATGCGTGGAAGTTGGTGATGACGATCTTGGCTCGGTCCAGCGCGCCCAGAAGGTCGCCGGGCACCAGTTCGCGGCTGCGGTAGTAGCTGTCGGGGTCGTTGGGCTGGAGCACGCGCAGGCGGTCGCGGATGGTCAGGCCCGGCGTGACCACCAGGAAGCCGCGGGTGAACCGGGGGCTGGTCGGGTGCCGCACAGCGTTGACCGTCTGCCAGGCGATGAGCATGGCCATGACGGTCGTCTTGCCGGCGCCGGTGGCGAGCTTCAGCGCAAGTCGCTCCAGACCGGGATTGGCCTGTTCGTTCGCCGATCGCAGGCGGTCGAGGAAGCGCCGCCCGGTTGCCGATCTGGGTGCGACCTCGGTGAGCCAGATCGCGGTCTCGACCGCCTCGACCTGACAGAAGAAGGGCCGGATGCCGTCAGTCGAGTGGTGGCGCCAGTGGTGCAGCAGGCGGGCGGTCTCCGGTGTGACCTGCCACTTGCTCGCTGGCAGTTCGCGCCAAGCGTCGAGGATCCGCCGCAGGTCGTTGATGATCGGCGTCGGGTCGTATTGCTGCCCGTCGGTCTCAAGCTCTTGCGCCTGCTGGTCGAACACGAGCTGGCGCTGGCCCCGCCGCTTCCGCGGAGCGGGAATCGGCGTGATGAGCGCGACGCGGCGACGCTCATCGAGGATCCGGTTCGTGGGTTGTCCGGTCTCGTCCAACTCCCAGTGACGGCCTGGATGCTCGTAGGGCGAGTTCAGGATCGGCTTGCGGAAGAACTCGTCCATCGGACGTAGGTTAACTGATCTTGGCCTTCCGAATCGGTAGTTCCGCCGTATCGAGTGTCGAGAGGTCGAGCCGCTCAGAGGCGTGATCGATGTCGAATCCGATTACGTCTCCGTTGGCGTCGAGATCCACGTTGACGTCGGATGCTACCTCGTGGGTTTCGGTGCTTGGCTCGTCTTTCAACTCTATGTAGAGGCTGTCCGTCTCAGGGTAGTAGCGCAGCTTCATGGACTTGCTACTGCTGCGCCAGGAAGTCGACCAGTTTGGTTCGTTTCTTGGCGCGGGCGACGTCGAGGGCCGTCTTGCCGGCGTCGTCCCGGCGGCCGACGTCCACCCCGCGCTCCACCAGCAGGCGCACCAGGGGCACTCCGGCGCCGGAGCTGACCGCCACGTGCAGGGCCGTTTCGCCGCTCTTGCTCATCACCTGGTTCGGGTCGCAGCCGTGGTCCAGGAACCAGGTGACGCCCTGCAGGCTGCGCATGTTGACCGCGCAGCCGAGCGGGTTGTAGCCGCCGTGGTGGCCGGTGCCGCGCGTACCGTTCATGTCGATGGCGTCGTGGCGCAGCAGCGACTCCAGCACGTCGAACTGGCCGTCGCAGGCCAAGTGGTTGGGTGTGTCGTCATCGCTCAGGCGAGCGCCTCGCTCAAGCAGCAGGTCGGCGATCGCGCCGTTGTCGGCCCAGCACGCCTGATCCAGCGCCGTGGCGGGGTCGGCGCCGTGGTGCAGCAGCAGCGACGCCGTGGTCAGGCGGTCCTCGTCGCTGCCCGCCTTGCAGCGGGCGCAGTAGTGCAGCGGCAGCCAGGAGCCGTCGCGCGAATCGGCATCGGCCTGCGTCGCCGCCTCCGGGGACTCCGCCAGGATGCGGGCGACCCGCTCGTGGTCGGCGATCGCGCATGCGGTGTAGAGGTCGAGATCACCCTCGACGCGCTCCAGCAGCACCGGCACGTACTCCGTGCAGCCCATGGCAGCGACGGTCGCCGCGTCCACCAGGTAGTAGCTGCCGCGCAGCATCGGATCGGCGCCGTGCTCCAGCAGCAGTCGCACCGTCTCGGTGTGGCCGGCCGTCTTCGGAGCGGTCTTCTTGAACTCCACCGTGCGGTGCAGCGGCCGGTAACGGTGCGCGGTAGGCGCCAGCACGTTGACGTCCGCTCCCTGCTCGATCAGGAACTCGGCCACCTCGTCATGACCGCCGTAGCAGGCGTTCATGATCACCTGCCAGTAGCCGGCGGTCTCCGCATCGGCTTTGACCGCCGCCCGTACCGCTTTCAGGTCGCCCCTGCCGGCGGCTCCCGCCGCGGCCTTCGCCTTCGCCTTGTCCATGGCGGCGAGCGTATCAGGGTCGCGGCCAATCCGCGATCTCGTGTTGTTGAGAAGGCTCCTGTTGGCGCAGGATGGGCGCATGAGCCTGAAGGTCTACGATTTTCACACCGACATCGCCAACGTGCTGGTGACGCCGCAGATCCGCTGCCGGTTCATGAAGATGGAGGTCGGGCAGGAAGCCGGCGGCCACACCCATGACCTGGGGCAGGAGATCTTCCTGGTGCTGCAGGGGCGGGCGGAGTTCGAGGTCTCAGGGGAGCGCGCCACCCTGGGGCCGGGCGAGTTCTGCATCGCGCTGGTCGACCAGTACCACAGCGTGCGCAACGTCGGCGACGAGGAGGTGATCATGTTCCTGTCGGTCACCCCTCACATCCAGCCGACCCACACGTTCTGGAACGAGGACGGCACCAAGAAGCCGCCGCGGTTCATGCCGGCCGGCAGCTACGACGAGCCGGCGGACCGCGACACCCCGACGGCGGAGCTGGCCGAACGCCATACGGCGGCGGCCGCGGCGCTCGCGGAGTCGGCTGCCGCGGCCGGCAACGTCCAGCAGCAGGAGGCCGACCGCTGCGTGCAGGCGCTGGAGGCCGGGGACCAGCAGGCCGCCGAGGCGGCCCGCGAACGGATGTGGAACGCGGTGTCCGACGTGCTCGGCCGGGCCATGAAGCTCGGCGACACGTGGAACACGTTCGCCGCCCGCACCGCAGATCCGCCGGCCGGCGCACCGGACGCATGAGCCGCCTCCGCGTCGGGGTGGTGGGCTGCGGGGCGATCGCCCAGATCCACCACCTGCCCAACCTCACCGCGCTGCACGAGCACTTCGAGGTGTCCGTGGTGTGTGACGTGTCGCCCTCGGCTGCCGCTGCTGCCGCGCGCCGCTTCCACGTGCCCGAGCACGTCACCGACTACCGCCGCGTGCTCGACAGCGACGTGGACGCGGTGGTGCTGTGCCACACCGACCCCAAGACGGAGGCGGCCGTCGCCACCCTGCAGGCCGGCAAGCACCTGTTCATCGAGAAGCCGGTCTGCTTCTCCCTGCAGGAGATGGACGCCATGATCGCCGCCCACGGCTCGGGGCTGGTGGCGCAGGCGGCCTACGTGAAGGTGTACGAGCCCGGCTTCGAGCTGGCGCAGCAGGCGGTGGGGCGCATGGACGACATCCGCTTCGTGCAGATCAATCACCTGCACCCCGACAACCGGCTGCACCTGCAGCAGTTCGACCTGGAACGTTTCGACGATCATCCGGCCGGCAGCCTGGAAGCGGCCACGGAGGCGCGGCGCGCCGCCTACCGGCAGGCGATCGGCGAGGTGGACGAGGAGCTGGAGCGCGCCTTCGGCCTGCTGACCGGCAGCATGATCCACGACCTGTACACGCTGCGCGTGATGGTCGGCCGGCCCAGCGACGTGATCGGCGTGGAGATCTGGCGCGAAGGCCGCGCCGTCACCTGCACCCTGGGATTTCCGAACGGCGCCCGCTGCGTCGCCACCTGGATCGACCTGCCCGACCTGTGGGACTTCTACGAGACCCTGGAGATCTACGGCGACGCACAGCGCGTCCTGCTCTCCTACCCGACCGGGTTCGCGCGCGGTATCCCCTGCACGCTCACGGTGCAGGGCAGCGACGAGGAGGGCAGGGCCTACCGTAGCGAGCCGGCGGTCGACTGGGAGAGCGCCTTCGCCCGTGAGCTCCGCCACTTCCACGCGAGCGTGGTCGACGGCGTCCCCAACCGCACGCCGCTGGCCGACGCCCGCCACGACGTGAGCCTCATCATCGACATCGTCCGCCGCTATCAGGCGTCGGCGGGCACCGGAGCACCCGCATGCTGAAGACCTCCCTGATCCATCCGGACATCCTGCGCGCGCTCGGGCGCGCCGGCCACGGGTCGCAGATCCTCATCGCCGACGGCAACTACCCTGCCGGCACCACGCTCGGCCCCAACGCGGAGCTGGTGAGCCTGAACCTGGCGCCCGGCATCGTCACCGCGACGCAGGTGCTCGAAGCCGTAGCGTCGGCGGTGCCGATCGAGGCGGCCGCGGTGATGCAGACCCTCAAGGACGGTCCGTATGCGCTGGCGGAGCCACCGCCGATCTGGGCGGAGTTCAGCGCCATCCTGGCCGCGGCCGGCTTCAACGGCGAGCTCGAGGAGATCGAGCGCTTCGCCTTCTACCAGGCGGGACGCGGCCCCGAGGTGGCGCTTACCGTTGCCACCGCCGAGCAGCGCATCTACGCCAACATCCTGCTGACCATCGGCGTCGTCAAGCCGGACTGAGGGGACGGACCATGGCTACCACCACATCGCCGATCGACGGCCGCGACTGGAGCGCCCCAGGCCCCTATCCCGACCCGGCGATCGAGGTGCTCGATCCGCGCTTCGCGTCCTTCAAGCTCAACAACACCGCCGTGGAGCGGCTGTTCACCGGCGCGCGCTGGGCCGAGGGGCCGGTCTGGTTCGGCGACCACGGCTGCCTGCTGTTCAGCGATATCCCCAACAACCGGATCCTGCGTTTCGACGCGGCCGGCGGCGGCGTGAGCGAGTTCCGGCGCCCTTCCAACAACACCAACGGCCACTGCCGCGACGCGCAGGGCCGGCTGCTGTCCTGCGAGCACGACACCCGCCGGGTGACCCGCACCGAGCACGACGGCACGGTGACCGTGCTGCTGGACCGCTTCGACGGCAAGCCGCTGAACGCGCCCAACGACATCTGCACGCACCCGGACGGGTCGATCTGGTTCACCGATCCCGGCTACGGGACGCTGTTCCAGTACGAGGGCCACTGGGCCGACCACGAGCTGCCGGCCCGCGTCTACCGGCTCGACCCCGCAACCGGGCACGCGACGGTGGCCGTGGACGACATGGTGATGCCCAACGGCCTGTGCTTCTCGCCCGATCACGCCCGCCTCTACGTGGTGGAGACCGGGGCCTCGCATCACCCCGGCTGCCCGCGCGTGATTTACGTCTACGACCTGGAGGGCGGCCGGCCGCGCCGGCAGCGGGTGTTCGCCGACATGCAGCCGGGCACCTCCGACGGGGTACGCGCCGACATCCACGGCAACCTGTGGGCCGCCGCGGGCTGGGGCGGCCCCGGCTTCGACGGCGTGCACTGCTTCTCCCCCGAGGGCGAACTCCTCGGCCGCATCCACCTGCCGGAACCGTGCGCGAACCTCTGTTTCGGCGGAGTGAAGAAGAACCGCCTGTTCATGGCCGCCAGCCAGTCGCTGTACGCCGTCTACCTGGAGACCGTCGGGGCGCAGACCCCGTGACGCCCGCCCCGTCCGACCGGCACCCGGAGCCGTTCCGCGTGCTGGTGACGCTGGGGGAGAGCACCACCGCCGGCGGCTGGAGCTCCGTCAGGGAGCGTTGCTGGGCCTCGGTGCTGGCCGCGCTGATCAGCGACTTCCAGGACGAGCCGGTGCGGCTGGTCAACGCCGGCATCGGCGCCAACGTGATCTCCGACCGGGTCCCGGTCTATCCCCACTCCGGCAGGCCGGCCGCCAGCGAGCGGGTCGGCAAGCACGTGATCGACCACGCGCCCGACCTGCTGGTGGTCTCCTACGGCCTCAACGACGCGCGCGGCGGCACGCCGGCGGAGCTGTTCCGCGCCGAGCTGCGGTCGCTGATCGCCGCGGTCAGGCAGGGCTGCGATCCGCTGATCGTCCTGCTCGGCCCCTATTTCATGACCGCGTTCCGCGGCCACGCCCACTTCGACCACGCCGACCTGCAGGTGTTCGAGTGCTTCAACCTGGTCACGGAACAGGTGGCGCGGGAGACGGACTGCCTGTTCTGCGACGTCCTGCACGCCTACGGCGGATCGCCGTGGATGGTCCACGAAGACGGCGTGCACGCCAACGACCTCGGCCACCGGCTGGTCGCGCACCGGGTCTTCGAGACCCTGGCGCAGCACTGTTCCGGCTTGGCCGTGCGCACCAGGCGCCTGGAGCGCGAGAGCGAGCGCTGGCGGGACGAGTCGACGCTCAGGGCGGACTACGGGCACTGACCGTGGCCGATTCACTACGACGACAGTGAGAGCCCCCGCGCCTGGCCGCCGAGCGCGTCTGCTGATAGACGGGTGCAAGGTGGCGCGCAATGCCGAGGGATGGCTCGTGGCTGCGCCAAGGCACGTGTTCGTTCGCGACTGGAAGGAACAGGAAACGTTCCTTGAAGTCAGCGTCGAGCATCCAGGTATTCGCGAGAGTTTCCCCGTACCCTTGAGAAGAGGTCCCCGCGGCTATCTTGTCGCCGGACTGAGCCTTCCGGAGCGTGGCCCATTCGGTTTGGCGCGCGTTTCCGTACACATGAGGTACCATCGAAGCAAACCACTCGCCGGGTGCACCTTCTGGTATTGGCCGAGCCTGAGGGGGCTGCGCGGTTGCGTCTTCGATGCGGCCTGCCCGCCCGGGAATCTTGCGGAAGCACATCTTGACCATATCAACAGAACGAACGGGCGGATTTCGCTGTCGGCGGACGCGTCGCATATGTGCCGCCTGGCTTTCGAGGTTGACGGAAGGATCATCTCCTTCCTTCTCCGAGGAGGTCGTGCGATTGAGGCCAAGTAAGGGTCCCGCGCCGCACTCATCGCCTCGACATCGCAGCCCCGACCGGGCACTCTCGGTGGCGTAGGCAAGGAGGAACGAATGGACCCGCTGCAGCGCGTACGGCTCGGAACGACGGAATTGGAGGTGACCAGGGTGAGCCTGGGCTGCGCGCCGATCGGCGGCCTCTACAGCAACATTCCCGACGAGCAGGCGACCCAGGTCGTACGCACGGCGCTGGAGGCCGGCATCAACTTCATCGATACCGCCGCGCTGTACGGGGCCGGCACCAGCGAGCGGCGGGTCGGCGCCGCGCTGCGCGGCGTGGCGCGCGACAGCTACGTGCTGGCGACCAAGGTCGGCTGGCGCTTCGAGCACGTGCCGGGACCCAGCGGATTCTCCGAGTACTGGGACAGCCCCGGCGCCTGGATGCTCGAGTGCCACAACGACTACAGCGCCGACTGGGTCGAGCGGTCGCTGGAGAACAGTCTGACCCGGCTGGGCATCGACCGCCTGGACGTCGTCCACATCCATGATCCGGACGAGCACTTCGCGGAAGTGATGGACGGCGCCTACCCGGTGCTGGACCGGCTGCGCTCGCAGGGCGTCATCGGCGCGGTCGGCGCCGGCATGAACCAGAGCGAAATGCCGGCGCGCCTGGCGCGCGCCGGCGACTTCGACTGCTTCCTGCTGGCCGGCCGCTACACGATCCTGGAGCAGGGGGCGCTGGACGAGCTGCTGCCGCTGTGCCTGGAGAAGGACATCAGCATCATCGCCGGCGGCACCTACAACTCGGGCATCCTGGCCACCGGCTCCCAGGGCGGCCCCGACGGCGCGCGCTACGACTACATGGAGGCGCCGCCGGAGATCGTGGCCAAGGTACGGGGACTCGAGGAGGCTGCCGCGAACCACGCGGTCGACCTGCGCGCCGCCGCCAGCCAGTTCGCGCTGGCCCACCCGGCGGTCGCCTGCATCGTGCCGGGCACGCGCCGGCCGGAGCGGGTGCTGGACAACCTGGAGCTGGTGCGCGCGGAGATCCCCTCCGCGTTCTGGGACGAGCTGCGCGACCGCGAGCTGATCCGGTCCGACGCGCCGGTTCCGGGCTGACGCACAGGCTCCGCCGACGCGGTGACCCTGCCTGACGCTCAGGCGGAGCCGGTGCCGTTGCGCGCCGCCGAGCCCACCAGCTCCGCGAACTCCGCCGCTTCGACCACCTCGGTCTCCAGCAGGCGCGCGGCGACCGACTCCAGCGCCGGGCGCTGCTCGCGCAACAGGTCCAGCACCGTCTGGTAGCGCTCGGCGATGGTCCGCGCGGTCTCCTCGTCGATGTACTGCTGCGTGGACTCGGAGTACTCGCGGTTGACCACGTGGCCGGCCTGGCCGAGCAGCGGGCTCTCCTGGCGGTAGGGCAGGCGCACGTTGGCGAACTTCTCGCTCATGCCGTAGTCGGTGACCATCCGCTTGGCCATGTCGGTCGCGCGGTCCAGGTCGTTGGCGGCGCCGGTGGAGATCTCGCCGAACACGACCTCTTCAGCCCCGCGGCCGCCGAGCAGCACGTCGACCCGTCCCAGAATGTCGCTCTCGGTGAGCAGGAAGCGGTCCTCGGCAGGGGTCTGCATGGTGTAGCCGAGCGCGCCCATGCCGCGCGGCACGATGGAGATCTTGCGCACCGGATCGGCGTCCGGCGTGTGATGGGCGACCAGCGCGTGCCCGGCTTCGTGATAGGCGACGATCCGCTTTTCCTTGGGGTTGAGCACCCGGCTGCGCTTCTCCAGCCCGGCGACCACCTTGTCGATCGCTTCGCTGAAGTCGGCCTGCGTGACCGTCTTGCGGCGCGCGCGCACCGCCAGCAGCGCCGCCTCGTTGACGATGTTGGCAAGGTCGGCGCCGGCGAAACCGGGGGTGGCGCGCGCCACCTCGTGCAGGTCGACCTCCGGCGCCAGCTTCACCTGCGCGCTGTGGATCTTCAGGATCGCCTCACGGCCCGACAGGTCGGGCTTGTCCACCAGCACCTGCCGGTCGAAGCGCCCGGGCCGCAGCAGCGCGGCGTCCAGCACCTCCGGCCGGTTGGTGGCGCCCAGGATGATCACCCCGGAGCGCGCGTCGAAGCCGTCCATCTCCACGAGGAGCTGGTTGAGGGTCTGCTCGCGCTCGTCGTTGCCGCCGGCGATGGCCACGCCGCGGCTCTTGCCGATGGCGTCCAGCTCGTCGATGAAGATGATGCAGGGCGACTTCTCGCGCGCCTGCTTGAACAGGTCGCGCACGCGCGCGGCGCCCACGCCGACGAACATCTCCACGAAGTCGGCGCCGTTGAGGCGGAAGAAGGTGACCTCGGCCTCGCCTGCCACCGCCCGCGCCAGCAGCGTCTTGCCGGTGCCCGGCGCCCCCACCAGCAGCACGCCCTTGGGGATCTTGCCGCCGATCTCGACGTAGCGGTCCGGGTTCTTGAGGAAGTCGACCACTTCCTCCAGCTCGGCCTTGGCCTCGTCCGCGCCGGCGACGTCCGCGAAGCGCACGCCGGTCTCACCCTCGGCCACCACCTGGGCGCGCGACTTTCCGAACGCCATCACGTTGGAGCCCATCGAGCCGAGCCGTTTGAACATGAAGCGCCATACCAGGAACATCAGCCCGAGCGGGATCACCCACTGCAGCACCAGCCCCAGCAGCGGGCGGTTGCCGCGCGGGACGGCGTAGTACTGGACGCCCTGCTGGTCGAGCAGCTCCACGAACCCGGGGTCGTCGACCCGCACGGCGCGCCACTCCTGAATGTTCGAGGGGCTCGCGGCACCCGAGTCCTGCAGGCGCGTCAATTCCTGCTCGGTGACGTTGTAGCCTATGTACTGGTCCTCGGTGATGCGCACGCGCTTGATCTGCCCGTTGCTGACGAGGGCCTTGAACGTGCTGTACTCCACCATCGACGCGCCCTGCTGGCTGGAGAACAGCGAGTTGAGCAGAAGCAGCGCGGCGGCGGCGATGACGATGTACCACAGCGAGAAGCGGAACTGACCGCGGCTCGGCGGCTTGAGGAGTGGCGGCTCCTCCTGAGGACCACCGTCGGACTTCGGGGTCTGCCGAAGCCGCCACTGGCCGTTGCCGGCCGGCGTCGGGCGACCGCGTTCGTCTGGGTCGGTCATGGTTGCGCCTCCATCCTCAAGGTAGTGACGCCCAGGATCGGCGGTCCAGGCAATTGACAGGCCCGGCGGGTACCGGGTAAAAAGAGTTGTCGGTCCGGTCAATGTCGCCGTTGGCGGCACCCGGGCCAGGCCGCTCGGATGGGGCCCCATCCGGGTGGGGCGTCCGGACGCCCGTGCCAACGAGACTCTTGCAGTAAGGAGGTAGTTGAGCGATGGACAATTCTGGAGCCCGTGTGAGGTATCTCACGGGCTAGACACCAGGGCCGCCCTTCGGGGCGGCCCTTTCGCTTAAACGGCCTTTCACGCAGCGGGCAGGGTCGGGCTGGCGCGGCCGCGGGTGAGGAGCTCGAAGGCGTGCGCGATGCGCACCAGGGTGGGCTCGCTGAAGGCGGTGCCGGTGAACATGACGCCGCGCGGCTCGATTGGGGCGGCGCTGCCGTCAGGCGCTGGTACGAACCCGAGCGGGACCGCCACCGACGGATAACCGGCGCGCGCGGCCACCGACGATCCCGAGCCGTTCGGGAACACCAGGGCGTCCAGCCCATGGCGCTCCAGCGTGGCGTCGATGCCCTCGGTCCGGCACAGGCGCAGGTCCTCCGCGCGGGCGTTGAGGTATTCCGGCTCGTCCATGCGGCCGGAGGTTTCGTGCTCGGCGCGCAGCAGCCATACCTGCCCGTAGCGCAGCGCCTGATCCGCGTGGGCGGCGTTGAAGGCGATCAGGTCGGCGAGTGTCCGGCACGGGGCGCCGGGGCCGAGCCGCCGCAGGTAGGCGTTCATCGCCGCCTTGAACTCGTACAGGAGCACCGGCGACCATGCGATGGCGTCGCGGGTGGCGATGTCGGCCGGGTCGACCACCTCGGCGCCGCCTTCGACGAGCGCGGCTCGGACCTGCCCCAGCGTGTCCTGCCACCGCTCGCCCTGCTCGTCCCAGAACCCGGCCCGCGGGATGCCGATGCGCGCGCCCCGCAGGCCGTCGCGGCGCAGGTGCGCCCGGAAGTCGAAGTCCGGCGCGCCGTGCGTGGCCGCGTCCTCGGGGTCCGGGCCGGCGATCACGGCGAGAACGCGGGCGGCGTCCTCGACGCTGCGCGCGAACGGTCCGGCGGTGTCCTGACTGAAGGCGATCGGCACGATGCCGGTCCGGGACACCAGCCCGACGGTCGGTTTGATGCCGACGATGCCGTTGGCGAAGGCGGGCACCAGGATGGAGCCCGCGGTTTCCGTGCCGATCGCCGCCGGGCACAGGCCGGCGGCCACGGCGGCGGCCGATCCGGAGCTGGAGGTGGACACCGGCAGCGCCGGGTGGTGGGGGTTGATCACCTGCCCGCCGAGCGAGCTGTAGCCGCCGGGCATGCCGGTGGACATGTAGTTGGCCAGCTCGGTCATGTTGGTCTTGCCGATGATCAGCGCCCCGGCGGTGCGCAGGCGCTGCACCAGCGGCGCGTCCGCCGGCGCGAAGGAGTCGGCCAGCGCCAGCGCGCCGGCGCTGGTGGCCATCGACCCGCCGCCGGGGCCGCCGGTGTCGACGTTGTCCTTGAGGAGCACCGGCACCCCGTGCAGCGGACCCATCGCGGTGCCGGCCTGCCGCTCGGCGTCGAGCCGGCGGGCCGTCCACTGCGCGTCGGGGTCGATGCGCAGCACCGTGTTGAGCCTCGGGCCGGCGCGGTCGACGGCCGCGATGCGGGCGAGCGAGCGCGCCAGCTCGTCCTGGACCGTGGCGTGGCCGCGGCGATAGGAGTCGAGCAGCCGGCGGATCGCGTCGTCGGGTCCGGTGGAACTCATCGTCATCGGACCAACGTACTCTGGCACACTCCCAACGTCTCACGGAGGTTGAGGAGAAGTGGCGAAGATCGAGAAGTTCAGGGGATACGGAGGAGACCCGCGCGGGACGAGACCCGATGTCCCGCCGAAGGCCAACGTGGTGACCGCCCGCGACGGCACGCCGGTGCGCTATCCCGGCTGCGACGGCGTCGGCGTTCGGGTCGTGCACCCGTCCAATCCGCGCGCTCCGTCGCAGGCGATGGGGCTGGTGATGTTCTACCTGCCCCCGCACGTGAAGATGGAGCCGCGCGGCCACCTTCCCGAGGAGTGCTACGTGATCCTGCGCGGGTGCGGCGTGATGACCCTGAACGGCGAGGAGCGCAAGGTGTCGGCCGGCACGTTCATCCACCTGCCGCCGTGGTGCGAGCACGGCATCGAGAACACCGGCGACGAGACGCTGGAGGTGCTGATCTGCACCGCGCCGCCGAATCGATAGCGGGCGGTGCGGACCGGGCTAGCCGACGTCCAGCTTGTAGCAGTACGAGCCCTGGAGCAGGTTGTTCGGAATCAGCGCGTCCGCCCCGGTCCCGTCGGCGTCATCCCACCACTCGTAACCGCCCACTCCGCACAGGCCGACACGGGTCTGGCCGCGGTCCACTTCGTAGATCGCCGAGGCTCCCGCCCTGAACGTGGAAGTGCCGGCCGGGTCGACCCGTACCGGTGAGTGCAGGTAGGTCAGCTCTGCCGTCGTGGTCGTCGTCGTCGAGCAGCCCACGAGCACCGCCAGCCCCAGGATCCCTACGATCGACCGAAGTACTCCCCGATTGCGCATACCGTTCCCCTCCCAGCACGCATGGGTGCCGGGTCACTCTGGACCAGCCGGCGGGGCCGCGCAACCGGGAACGGGTCTTCTCGTCAAGTGGTCGGAGGAGGGCACCCTGTAGCAGCACCTGCGGATCGGCAGGCAGGAACTCTGGAAGAAACGATCGATTGCTTAACGCCTTGTAAAAGAAACGATCGTTTTCTAACATTCGGCCTGAGGAACGGAGAGTTCCGGACGATGCCTCGCCAGACCGGTCGATACCGCATCACCAGCACCCTTGGGGAGCAGGTCCGGGCGTTCGTCCCGTATCCGCTGCCCCCGGCAGATCCTCCGCTGGCCATGGATGCAGCGGCCACAAAGCTCCACGCCGACGCGCTGGCCGCTCTCTCCCGCCTCGCGGTAGCGGGTGCGATGGTGCCGGATACCGACTGGTTCCTCTACGGGTTTGTCCGCAAGGAGGCGGTGATCACCTCGCGGATCGAGGGCACGCAGGCGACGCTGCCCGATCTCGTCACCTACGAAGCGACCGATCGCGCCGAACGCCCCGAGGATGTCGAGGAGGTCTGCAACTACGTGGATGCTCTCGCGCTCGCGCGCCGGCAGCTTGCGGATCCGAACGGGCTGCCGCTCAGCGGGCGCCTGTTGCGCGACGCGCACCGGATTCTCATGAGCGGCTCCCGCGGCGCAGACAAGCTTCCCGGCGAGCTGCGCCGCTCGCAGAACTGGATCGGCGGAAGCCGGCCGGGCAACGCCCGCTTCGTCCCCCCGCCGCCCGAGGAGGTGCCGGACGCGCTGTCGACGCTGGAGCGATGGTGGCATGCCGAGTGCGATCTGCCGCCGCTGGTGCGGGCCGGCCTCGCGCACGTGCAGTTCGAGACGATTCATCCGTTCCTCGACGGCAACGGCCGTATCGGACGGCTGCTGATCGCGCTGCTCTTCGAGCACTGGGGGCTGCTCGACCAGCCGCTGCTCTATCTCAGCGTGGCGTTCCGGCGGGCGCAACCGGAGTACTACGCACGGCTCGGCGCCGTGCGCACCGACGGCGACTGGGAGGGCTGGAACCGGTTCTTCCTGGAGTGCGTGCGCGAGGCGGCCGACGACGGCGTGCGCGTAGCCCGCGAGCTCCACGCCATCGTCGGGCGGGATCTCCGCCGCATCCTGGCCCACGATCGATCGACCGTCGCCGCCGTTCAGTTGCTCGAACGACTGCCATCCAATCCTGTGATCACTGCTCCCAAGGCGGCCGAGATCCTCCGCCTGACGGCGCCCCCGGTCCGCAAGGCGATCGAGTTGCTGGAGAGCCTGGGAGTGCTGCGCGAGATCAGCGGCAAGCGCCGCGGGCGCGCCTATGCCTACCGTGAGTACCTGGACGCCCTGATCGGTGACGACGGGTGAATCACGGCTCCGCCGGCCGGCTCACGTCGGCCAGGGGAAGGCGACGGTCGGCTGATTGACGAAGCGCTGAACGCGGAGCAGCAACCGGGCGCCGGCGCCGGGCTCCAGGCGCACGTGCAGGGCGGTGCCTCCCACCTCGCTGCGCTCGCCGTCGATGGCGACGCTGTCGATGGTGTGCTCGGCGAAGGCGCCCGACTGCAGCACCAGGTTCTTCGCGTGCACGGGGTCCAGGTTGACGAGCTGCACGCCCACCTCGTCCGCGCTCATGTGGTCGACCAGCGATGCAACGCCGGGCGGAATTCCCGCGCGCCGGCGCTCGGCGTCGAAGTAGCGCACCGCGCAGTGCCACGGCACGCCCACGTGGCGGGTGGGCAGGCCGCCCAGCATGAGCTGGACCAGGCCCCACACGACCGCCGGGTTGATGCCGTTCGGGTCCTCGGAGAGCAGCATGTCGGCCGGGCGGGTGTCCTGCTCGCGCAGCTCCACCTTCCGGCGCACCTCTTCCAGGTCGGCCTGCAGTTTCTCCACTGGATAGCCGTCGTGCTCGCCGTCCAGGAACCGCACCCAGGGGTCGGAGGCCACCAGCGCGTGGTCGCGCTCGCGGTCCTGGGACCAGGCGTAGACCGCCAGCGCGCCGCGGTCGAACGGTTCCGGCTGGAAGTCGTACCAGCCGTCCTGGTTGTACATGCGCGGGTAGAGCGTAACGCCGTCCTCGACCTTGCTGTTCTTGTTGACCGACTCCATGACGGTCCGCCAGACGTCCACGTACTTTCGGTCGCCCGACACCAGCAGTGCGTTGCCGAACGCATACGGCGTGCGGCTCTGGAAGTTGGGGCGGTGGTGCGGGATCGGCTTGCCGTCCTCGTCCAGCCCGTAGAACCCGCCGGTGTGGCCCCAGCCGTAGACGCCGCGCCACCACGCGCCGTCGCCGGCGGCGCCGCTGCCGATCTTGCCGTCCAGCCCGACGTTGCCCGGGATCAGGCCGTCGTTCTGGTGGGTGCGCTCGACCCAGGCGTCGGAGTACTCCTGGATCCACTCCCGGTACTTCGCCTCGCCGGTGGCCGCGTAGGCGTAGAACGCCATGACCGTGGCGGCGAGGTTCAGGGGGATGTCGCCTTCGACGTCGCGATAGGTCTCGTAGTGAAACAGGTAGTCGTCGAAGTTGCGGTGGCCGCGCCCCGGCTTGAAGCGGCCCTCGATCTCGAACGGATCGCCGGCCCAGTCGACCGGCTCGACCGTGCCAAGCACGGGCCCGCGGCTGCCGTTCAAGACGCTGCGGATGATCCGGTGCTTCGGGTCGTAGTTCGGCTCGGCCGGCTCGTCGGGGTCGCCGGGCAGGTAGAAGCCGGCGAAGCGGCAGACGCGCTGCCGCCAGGTCAGGTTCCACGGTTCGCAGAGCCCCTCCTGGAACAGGCAGTGGTAGCCCTCGCCGTTGTGCACCCAGTCGAAGCTGGTCGGGAACTCCTTGTAATACATGCCGTCGGCGCCCAGCCTGGTGACGGTGGTCTTCGCTTCCGTGTACTGCCGGATGTGGCCCTCGATGCCGCGGCGGTACAGGGCCAGCACCCGCTCGGAGCCGCCCAGGGCATAGAAGTCGGTCCAGTTGGTCACGTTCTCGGCGGCGTCGTCCGGGCCGTCCAGCGCCCCCCAGCGCGCGAAGCACTTGAGGTAGCCGCGCTCGTCGAAGTAGCGGTCGTAGAACGGCGGGATCGCCGCCTCGATCGCGCGCATCAACTCCCGCTCGAGCAGCGCCCAGTATGGGGGAGCGGTGGGCGTGGCGATGGTCACGGCGGCGGTCGGCGGGGTTCGTGCGAGCATGGCGGATGCCTCCTGAGACGCGCGGGCCTGTCCGCCGCGATGGTAACAGAGCGGCCGGCGGCTGCGCTCAGTCAGCGGCGGCGTCCGCGTGCTCGAACTGACTTTGGTAGATGCGCGCGTAGGTGCCGTTCGCCGCGATCAGTTCGTCGTGCGTGCCGCGCTCGGCGACGCGGCCCGCGTCGATCACGTAGATCACGTCGGCGCGCCGCACCGTGCTCAGCCGGTGGGCGATGACGAAGCTGGTGCGCCCCTGCAGGAGCTCGGCGAGGGCTTCCTGGATCAGCAGCTCGGTGCGGGTGTCGACGTTGGAGGTGGCCTCGTCCAGCACCAGGATGCGCGGGTCCTTGAGCAGCGCGCGGGCGATGGCCAGCAACTGCCGCTGGCCGCGGCTCAGGTTGACGGCCCTCTCCTGCAGCACGGTGTCGTAGCCGTCGGGAAGGCGGGAGATGAACTCGTGCGCCCGCGCGCGGCGCGCTGCCGCCTCCACGGCGGCGTCGTCGGCGTCCGGCCGGCCGTAGCGGATGTTGTGGCCGATGGTGTCCGCGAACAGGAAGGTGTCCTGCAGGACGATGCCGATGCTCTGCCGCAGGCTGTCCTGGGTCACGGCGCGGACGTCCTGGCCGTCGATGGTCACCGCGCCCGCCTGCACGTCGTAGAAGCGCTCCAGCAGGCTGATGATGGTCGTCTTGCCGGCCCCGGTCGGGCCGACCAGCGCCACGGTCTGACCGGGCTCCGCGACCAGGTCGACGCCCTGCAGCACCGGCGTCTCGGGCTCGTACGCGAAGCTCACGCCGGCCAGCTCCACGCGGCCGGCGGTGACCTCCAGCGGCCGGGCGTCGTCGGCGTCGCGCACGCGCGGCTCCTCGTCCAGCAGCTCGAAGATGCGCTCGGCGCCGGCGATCGCCGACTGCACCTGCGTCCACATCATGGAGATGGACTGCACGGGCTCGAAGAAGCGGCGCACGTACTGCACGAAGCCGACGATCACGCCGATGCTGACCAGGTCCGCCCGCGCCAGGTAGCCGCCGTAGGCCAGCACCACCGCCAGGCCGACGGCGCTGAGCACGTCCATGGTCGGGGCGAACGCGGCGGTCAGCGACTCCGCGCCGACGTTGGCGTCGCGGTTGGCGCGGTTGAGCTGCCGGAAGCTGGACGAGTTCCAGCCCTGCCGGTTGAAGGCCTGTGCCACGCGCGCGCCGGAGATGTTCTGCTCCAGCTCGGAGCTCACCCCGCTGATGGTCCTGCGGGTCTTGCGGAAGGCGATGCGGGCGCGCCGGGAGAACACCGCCGTGGACAGGTACATCAGCGGCAACAGCGCGAAGCTGACCAGGGCCAGCCTCCAGTTGAGCGCCAGCATGCCGATCAGGATCGCGATCAGCAGCAGCACGCTTTGGGCCAGCCGCGACAGGCTCATGCCGAACGCGCGGTTGATCACGTCGGTGTCGTTCGACAGGCGCGACACCAGGTCGCCGGCCTTGTGGTGGTCGAAGTAGCCGAGCGACAGCGCGTGCACCTTGCCCATGATCTGGCCGCGTATCCGCAGCAGCACGCGCTGTCCCAGCGCCAGCAGCGCCACGCGGCTGACGGCGCCCGCCAGCCAGCCGGCGATATAGAACGCCAGGACGAGCACCATCGCCACGGCGAGCATCCGACCCGTCTCGGACGGCGGCAGCAAGCCGTCCACGAACGCCTTGAGGCCGTCCACCGCCCGCGCGATGTACAGCGGCGCCAGCGCCTGCGCGCCGGCGGAGGCCGCCGCCGTCACCACCACCACGATGAAGGCCAGGCGCTGGCCGCGCAGGTAGCCGAACAGCCGCCGCAACGTCCGCCCGACCTGCTCGGCCTTGCGCTCCTCTTCGGCGCCGAACGGCATCATGCCCATGCGTCCATGGCCGGCCGCGCGCTGCCGGTGACGTGCAGGATCGCTCACGGCGCCACCTCCCCGGGTTCGGCCGGCTCGGCCGCGGCAGGCTGCGCGGACAACTCGCCGTAGAAGACCTCGGCGTACAGCGCATTGTCGTGCAGCAGCCGCTGGTGCTCGTCCAGCCCCGCCACCGTTCCCTCGTGCAGCAGCAGCACGCGGTCGGCGGCCAGCACCGTGTGCATGCGGCTGGCGATGACGAAGGACAGCCGGTCCTGCCGGAGGTCGTCGAGCGCGGCGCGGATGCGCCGCTCGGTCTCGTAGTCGACGCTGCTGGTGCTGTCGTCCAGGATCAGGATGCGCGGCTCGATCAGCAGGGCGCGGGCGATCGCCACCCGCTGCTTCTGACCGCCCGACAGGGTCACGCCGCGCTCGCCGACCATGCTGGCGTAGCCGTCGGGGAACTCGGTGATGAACGGGTGCGCCTCCGCGGCGCGGGCGGCGGCCTCCACCTCGGCATCGGTGGCGTCCGGCCGGCCGTAGGCGATGTTCTCACGGATGGTGCCGCCGAACAGGGTGGTCTCCTCCAGCACGATGCCGATCTGCCGCCGCAGCGACTGCAGCGTCACGTCGCGGATGTCGGCGCCGTCGATGGTGATGCGGCCGGCGGTGGCGTCGTAGAAGCGCGGGATCAGGTTGATGATCGTGCTCTTGCCCGAGCCGGTGGCGCCGACGATGGCCAGGGTCTCGGACGCCGCGGTGCGGAAGCTCACCTCGCGCAGCACCGGCGCTCCGACCCCGAAGTAGCTGAACGACACCCTCTCGAATGCGAGCCCCTCGCGGAGCGGCGCCAGCGTTGCCGCGCCGGGCTTCTCCTTGACTTCCGATTCGGCGTCCAGGATCTCGAAGATCCGTTCGGCGCCGGCGGCCGCCTGGGAGATCGACATCATGATCATGCCCAGCATCGTGATCGGGAACATGGCGACGATCAGGTAGCCCTGGAACGCGACCAGCTCGCCGATGGTGAGGCGCTCGGCCAGGATCTGCACGCCGCCGCCCCAGGTGATGACCACGGTGCCGATGTTGGCCATCGCGAACACCAGCGGAATGGCCAGCGAGAACAGGCGCCCCACGTGCATCATCTGCTCGTACATCTGGCGGCTCTCGACCTCGAACCGCTCCTGCTCGCGCGTGGCGCCGGTGAATGCCTTGACGGTGCGGACGCCGACGATGTTCTGCTCCAGGCGGGTGTTGAGCGCCGCGATCTTCTCCTGCACGGCGCGGAACAGCGGCCGTCCCACCTTGGCCATGTAGGAGAAGATCACGAACACCACGGCCATCAGCGGAATCACGTGCAGGGCCAGCCGCCAGTTGGTCGCGAACAGCAGGGTGAAGCTGCCGATCAGCAGCACCACGGTGGTGATGATCTGGATCACGCCGGTGCTGATGAAGGTGCGCACCATGTCCACGTCGCTGGTGGCGCGGGTGAGGAGCTGCCCGGTCTGCGAGCGGTCGTGGTAGCTGAACGAGAGGCTCTGGACGTGGTCGTAGAGCCTGTTGCGCAGGTCGTAGGCGACGCCCTGCGACACGCGCGCGGCCAGGGCGCCCTGCACGTAGGTGAACAGCGAGCGGAGCGCCGTGACGGCGACGATCAGCAGCGCGCCGATCAGGACCGCCTGCATCCGGTCGACCAGGATGCCCGAGTCGATGACCTGCTGGGTGATGCGGGGCACGACCAGATTGCCGGCGGAGCTGGCCAGCAGGCAGACCAGGCTGACCAGGACGCGCCCGCGGTACGGGCGCATGTAGCTCAGGCTGCGCAGCAGGGCGCGCACGGCCGGGCGTCCGAGCCGCCGGCCGGGAAAGCCCGGTCCCCCGGGACCCGTGCCGCCGGGTCCACCTGGGCGCGCACCGCCGGGCCGGTTCCACTGAGGTGCGCCGCCGGGTCCCCCAGGGCCGCCTGCGCCGTCCGGCCGGTTCCGGGGAGGCGGGCCGGCGCCGGGACCTCGAGGACCGCGCCCGTGCGGTCCGGGGCTTGCGGATCCCCGTTGCCCGGCGCCTCCGCGGGGGCGGCGGTCAGTCGGCTGCCGCGGTGAGGGATTCGACATCCTCATTCTCCCGGCCGGCCAGTCGGTCCAGCAGCTCGTTCAGGCGCTCCCGATCCTCGGCGCTGAGGGGCTCCATGATCCGGTGGATGCCGTCCACGTACTGCGGCCACAGCCGGTCCATCAGGGCGCGGCCGGCGGGCGTCACATGCACCAGCACCACGCGCCGGTCGTGGGCGGCCGGTTGGCGTTCGACCAGTCCGTCGCGCTCCAGGCGGTCGACGACACCGGAGGCGTTGCCGGGGTCGGCCCACGACCGGGCGGCGAGCCTGGTCACCGGGATGCCCTGATCCGGGATCCGCACCAGGGTGTGAAACTGCGCCCCGGTCAGCCCCGCCTGTGCGAACACCGCGCCCATCGCCCGCTTCATGGACAGCGTGGTACGCAGCAGGCGCCGGAAGGTGGCGACGGTCGGATCGGCGAGTTCGTCACAGCGGAGATCCATACCGAAAACTTGAGATCACAAATATTATGATCGCAAGGACTGATCGTCAAGGGAATGCCCCGGCTGGAGCGAGCACCGGGACATACCGGGGTGCGAGCGTGTTGTACGATCGGCAGGCAGGGAGCGGAGAGACCGCGGAGTGATGAAGATCGGTGCGTTTTCGGTGAGTCTGGCGGTGAAGGACCTGCAAGCCGCGAAGGCGTTCTATGAGAAGCTCGGCTTCAGCCGCACCGGCGGCGACGGAAGCGGCTACCTGATCATGGTCAATGGGGGCGCCACGATCGGCCTGTTCCAGGGGATGTTCGAAGGCAACATCCTCACGTTCAACCCCGGGCTGCGGCAGGACGGGTCGCAACTCACGGAGTTCACGGATGTCAGGGAGATACGAGAGTCCCTGCGTGCGAGCGGCATCGAGATGACGACGGACACGGATCCGGCGGGCACCGGGCCGGCCCACATCGTGTTCCGTGATCCGGATGGGAATACGATTCTGATCGACCAGTTCTACCCCAAGCCCGGCAGTGAGAACGACTCACTCCCGGAGCGGTGAGGCCGACGCAGCCGCGGGGAAGGCAAGCGTCGGCTGCTCGACGTAGCGCTCGATCGCCAACGTGAGCTGCGCGCCGGCGCCGGGGCGCAGGTGCACGACCGTCGCGCGGTCGTCAACCGAGGTCCGCGTGCTGCCGGCGGCGACGGAGCGGATGCGGCTCTCCCCGTAGGCGCCGGCCTGCAGCACCAGGGTGCGTGACCGCACCGGATCCAGGTTCACCAGGATTACCTCGACCGAATCGACCCCGTCATCTCCCGGCGCAATTCCCGTCACCAGCGATGCCACCTGGTCGGGAATGCCGGAGCGCCCGCGTTCCGGGTCGAAGTAGCGGACGCGGGTGTGCCACGGCACGCCGATGTGGCGGGTCGGCAGTCCCCCGAGCATCAGTTGCACCAGCGGCCACACCATCTCCGCCGGGTTGAGCCCATTGGGATCCTCGGACAGGCGCGTGTCGCGCGTCGAAGTGTCGGCGCGCACGCGCGCGATCCGCTCGCGGACCGTGGCCAGCGCCCACTCCAGGCGCCCGACCGGGAAGTCCGGATTGCCGCCGTCCAGGAAGGCGATCCACGGGTGGTCGCTCACGCGCTCGTGGTCACGCGGGTCGAGCGTCCAGTAGTACAGCTCCAGCGCGCCGCGGTTCCACGGCGTGGGCTCGAACGCGTACCAGCCGTCGTCGCCGCGCATGTGCGGATAGAGGGTCAGGCCGCGGTCCTGCTTGGCATGCGAGTTCACGGCGTCGATCACGTCGCGCCACACCTCCACGTAGGCGCGGTCGCCGGTCAGGTAGAGGGCATTGGCCCAGCCGTAGGTCACGCGATCGGGGAACGCGCAGTTGTGGCGGAAGTAGGGCCGCTCGCAGGTGTGCGCCCAGCCGAAGACCCCTCGCCACCAGCGTCCGCCGTAGGAGCCGCCGATGGTTCCGTCCAGGCCGACGTTGGCCGGCACGATGTTGTCGTTGGCGCGCGTGCGCTCCAGCCACCCGTCTGCGTACTCCAGGAGCCAGTCCCGGTACTTCGCCTCGCCGTCGAGCATGTAGGCGTGCAGGGCCCAGACGTTGAGCGCCAGGTTCATCGGGCCGTCGCCGACCACGTCGGGGTAGTGCTGCTCGTAGTGGGCGGCGTAGTCGCCGTAGTCCCGGTGGCCGCGCATCGGGTGGAAGCGCCCCGGGATCTCGAACGGGTCCCCGGCCCAGTCGGCGGCGGTCGCCGTGCGCAGCAGCGGGCCGCGGCTGCCGGTCATGGTGCTGCGGATGATGCGGTGCTCGGGGTCGTAGTTGGGCTCCGGCGGCTCGTCCGGGTCGCCCGGCAGGTAGAAGCCGGCGAAGCGCTTCATCCGCTTGCGGTAGATGGGGTCCCACGGCTCGCACAGCCCCTGCTGGAACAGGCAGTGGTAGCCCTCGCCGTTGTGCAGCGGATCGAAGCAGGTCGGATACTCCTTGTAGTACATGCCGCCGCGGCCCAGCTCGGTGACGGTCGTCTTGGCCTCCGTGTACTGCCGGATGTGGCCCTCGATGCCCTGCCGGAACAGGTCGTACACGTCGCGCGGCCCGCCCACCGCGTAGAGATCGGGAAAGGCGGCGACGTTCTCGGCCGCGTCGTCGGCGCCGTCCAGCGCGCCCCAGCGCGTCACGCATTCCAGGTAGCCCTGCTCGTCGAAGTAGCGGTCGTAGAAGACCCGGCACGCCTCGGCGATGGAGTCGATCAGGTGCCGCTCCAGCAGCGCCCAGCGCGGCGGCGCCATCGGTTCGCTGACGGTGATCATCGGACACCTATACACCGGCGCGTGTCCGCTGCGCAAAGCGCGCCGCTGCGGTGCGCTTTGCGGCCAGGTGCTACGATGGCGCGATGACGAATCGAGGCGAGGCCGCTCCGTGGCACATCTCGCAGATCGCCCTGAACGTGGGTGACCTGGACGCGGCCGTGGCGTTCTATCGCGACACGCTGGGTGTCCCGTTCATCGCCCGGGCGACGCCCGGGCTGGCGTTCTTCGACTGCGACGGCGTGCGACTCATGCTGTCCGCGAACGCGGGTGCGGGGTCGTCGGGATGCGCTCTCTACTTCAGGGTGCCCGACATCGAGCGCCGCTACGCAGAGCTCCAGGGATACGGCGTCACGTTCGACGGTCCGCCGCAGGTCATACACGCCGCGGACGACTACGAGCTGCGGATGGCGTTCTTCCGCGACCCCGCAGGCAATCAGTTGGCGATCATGGCCGAACAGGGCGTCTACCGAGGTCAAGGTTAGGTGCCCGAGTGGTCGGTGGAGCGCCTGTTCTTCTGGTACCCCAACCGCCCCGGTTACGGACTCTCACCGGTCGGCCACAACCCGGTCAGGATGGCCACGATCACGCCAGCAACCATCAGAAGCGACGGCGGCGGATTGACGATCGGGGCGGTAAAACGTAGTTTTACGCCATGACGAGAACCGTCCGCAAGATCGGCAACTCTCAGGGCATCATCTTCGACGTCGCTCTGATGGACATGGCTCACCTCAAGGTGGGAGATGAGGTCGTGGTCACCGTGCACGACGGCGGCTCGATCGTGCTGACGCCGGTGCGCCCGCACATCGACGCCGAGCGGGCCGGCAAGGCCGCCGAGCGCCTCATCGGGAAGAACCAGGATCTGTTTCAGCGGCTCTCGTGAGCGCGCCGCTCGCTCATCCGACCGTCGCCGCCGTGAAGGCGATGCACGGGGCCGTGCTCGCGGCTCATGGCGGCATGCCGGACATCCGGGACGAAGCGCTGCTGGAGTCAGCGGTGGCGGCGCCGCAAGCCACGATGATGGGGCAGCCGCTGATCCAGGACCCGATCGAGGTGGCGGCCTCGTACCTGTTCTATCTGTGCCGGAATCATCCTTTTGTGGACGGCAACAAGCGCATGGCGCTCGCCACGTGTCTGGTCTTTCTCAGCGAGAACGGCCTGCTCCCAAGCGAGGCGCTCGATGCGGACGGGTGGGAGCGCCTGACGCTCGACGTGGCGGCGAGCCGGCTGGACCGCATCGCGACGGCCGGGCGGCTCCGCACGCTCCTGGTACCCACTCGGTAACGGTCCCCCCGCTCTATCGGCAACGGCGTCACCGAACGGTGAGGCCGCCGACTCCGTCGCCCCCTGGCCCCGGCTAACCGGGTCCGACGAGCCGCCAGATGGCACGGCGGGCGCTGTCGATGGCCAGGAACGGTCCCGGCGGCAGCCGCCGGCCGAGCCAGCGTACCTCGAAGTGCAGGTGCGGTCCGGTGGCCCGGCCGCTCTGGCCGGCCGACCCGATGCGCGCCCACTTCAGGACCGGCCGGCCTGCGCGCGTGCGCGCGGACTCGAGGTGCGCGTACAGGGTCGAGAACCCCAGCCAGTGGCGGATGATGACGTAGGTGCCCAGGGTGGGACTGGTGCCCACCGCGTCGACGATCCCGCTCTTGGCCGCACGCACCGGGCTGCCGACTGGCGCGCGGAAGTCGATTCCCTTGTGCACCTCCAGCGCCAGGGGATTCGCGCTCTCCGGTCTCGTCCGCAGGAAGTAGCGCGAAGTGACCGCGCCCGGTACGGGCCGCACGTACGGCGGGACCACCAGATTGAATGCCAGCAGCAGCAGCGCGATGCGCAGCAGCCGACGGCGCCGTCGGCGTCCCGCCGGTACGGCGTACCTCGTGCGCTTGGCCTTCACCCGAATGTACGGGACGGTGGATTTTCCGGCACCTGATTGGTGCGCGACCGCTCGGCACACATCGACGATCCGCTGACAGGCTCTCGCGCTGACTCAAGCCCGGCGTGGCGGTGGCGGTGATGGGCCGCACACAGGAGCCTGAGGTTGGCACGCTCCGCGCGGCCGCCGCGGGCGTACGGGATGCGGTGATCGATCTCCAGCAGATGCCGTGACGCGCAGCGCCGCCCGGTGCGCGGGTCCACGTAGGAGCAGCGCCCGCCGTCCCGCTGCCACACCTCCCGTCGCACTGCCAACGGGATCGCCCGGCGCGAGGTACGTGACGTGGCCGCCGCAGCGGCGGCGCCGACCAGCCGCGCGGAACGCTCGCTGTTCGACGGTGCCCGCGCCTTCGCACCTCGCAGCGTCTTCGGCGCCGGAGGAGGAGGGCCGGCAGGCCTGGCGCGCGGCTGAACTACCGAACGCTTCAACGCGTGCGCCGGCATATCTCGCGGCGGCTCCGGCGCCGAAGTTCGTTCAGCTCCCGCCGAGTGGCTGCCGGCAGGGCGCCGGGCACGCCGCGGCGGCCGGGCGGGGTCGTGGCGGTCGAGTCCCTCCTTGACCAGCCGCCCGACGAGCTGTCCCAGCGTCATGCGTGGGTCGACGTGCGACAGCAGCCCCTTGAGCTGCTCCAGTCCGCGCTGGCACTCCGTGTCGATGACCGCCTTGAGCTCCCAGCGCTCCGCATCCAGGGGCCGCAGCCGGTCGGCCGGCGCCGCCAGGTCGGGGTCCACCCCGGCCAGCATCCGCATGACCTCCCGTGAGCTCTTGCCGACCGCCTCGTCCACCAGCGCCTGCCGTGCCGAGAGGTCCAGCTCCGGCGCCGCCGCCGCGGGGGCCGCTGGAGCCGAGCCGTTCGGTCGCATGGCCGGCCACGCATCCGCCACGGCACTCGGCGCCGGACCGGCACTGGTCGCCCGCCCCGTGCTGCGCGCCGCTCGCCTTCGCTGCCGATCGCGGCGGTCGAAGGCAGACTGCAACTGCGCCGCCGCGTCCAGCGTCAGCGATCCGTCCCGCAACCGCTCACGGGTGCCTGCCACCTGCGCGCACAGCTTCATGGCGCCGATCCGCCGATACGTGGCGCCGTCGCTGTAGCCGAGCCCGTGCTTGACGTAGTCGAACAGGCTGGAGAAGCCGCGGCGCAGGTGCAGCGCGCGCGCCTCGATCTCCACGAGGTGGTCGATGACGAAGACCTGGATCTGACGATCGAGCTGCGCCAAGGTGCCGGTCTGCGCCAGCAGTTGGTCGTCGGAGAGGCCGGCAACGGCGGTCTCGGGAACTGCGGTAGGCACGTATGGCATGACGTAAATATAGAAATATAAGGAAAATAAATCAATATTTCCGGTTGCGAATGGCAGTGATACGGGCTGTCACGGCATACGGGTTGCGGCCGTAGGTGCCGACCTGCGTGGGCAGATCTGAGGCGTCGCATGGATCGGCGCAGACGGCGCCAGAAGCGGCCCATACGGACTCCCGAAGACGGGAAGGTAACGATCGCCCGTTCGACAGGCGCGTGTACCCTCGGATTACGCGATCACGTTGCGCCCTGCGATGCCGATCTCGGGTGCGGCGGCCAACAGGCGCTCGTCGTTGCTGAAGACCTCGTCCAGTCCGTTCTGCCTGGCGGTAAGCAGGTGCACAGCATCGCCGGTGCGCAGGAACACGTGCCTCGACAGAGTGGCGAAGGTGGTGGTGACTGCCGTCATGATGGCGGTCGTCAAAGGGAGCCAAGTCCAGATTCCGGCACGGTCGTCGACGCCGAACTGGCGCAGGACGACATCGAGCTGACGCTCGGTGAGATCGTTCTCGCGCATCTTCCGGTGCAGCGCGGCGTGCAGCTCGAGCCTTCCATACACCGAGCAGGCGATGCGCTCGCGGCTTTGAGCGAGCGCCCGCACATCCTGCCAGCCGTCCTCCTTCACGTAGCACTTCAGGATGTAGGCGGTGTCGAAGTAGGTCATCCGCGATCGCGGTCCTCGGACACGTTTCGCGCGGACTCGCCCGGAACCACCGGCAGCGCGTCGAACTCGGGCAGTGTTCGGCGCCCACTGAACGGGGTGCTCAGGTCATCGGGCCGCACCGGTATGAGCGAGGCGAGCGGGCGTCCGCGGTCGGTGATGACCACGCCTTCACCGACCGCTGCTCGCCGCACCCACTCACCGGTCTTGAGGTGCAGGTCGCGGATACCGATGTGTTCCATGTGCACAATGTGTCTCAAGTCTCGACATCTGCTCAAGCCATGGCCCGTTGACGCAGGGAAGCGGCGGCGTCGCGCGCCTGTACAGTCGCACGCGCCGGCCCGCACAGTAGCCGGGCATGGCTCGCGCCGCTGTTCCCGGCCTGTTGACGCCGATCACGATCAAGGGGCGCACGCTGCGCAACCGGATCGTGATGCCGCCGATGGCAAGCCACTTGTCGCCGCCGGACGGCTCGGTGACGCAGGAGCACCTGGACCGCTACGTGCCGCGCGCGGCCGCCGGCGTCGGCCTGGTGATGGTCGAGCACTGCTACGTGGTGGCCGGCGGCCGCACCAGCGACGACCAGCTCGGCATCCACGACGACGCGGTGGTCGCCGGGCACGCAGTCCTCTGCGAGCGAATCCGGGCGACCGGTGCGGTGACCGGCGTGCAGCTCAATCACGGGGGAGGCAAGGTTCCGAGCGCCTGCAGCGGCCATCAGCCGGTCAGCGCCTCCGCCGGCGTGGTCCCGCGTGGACAGGAGGAGTGCCGGGCCGCCACGGTCGCCGAGATCGAGGAGTACCCGCGCGACTTCGCCCGCGCCGCGCGCCGCGGCGTGAGGGCCGGCTACGACCTGGTGGAGATCCACGGCGCCCACGGTTACCTGCTCAGCCAGTTCCTGTCGCCGCTGGTCAACCGGCGCGACGACCGCTACGGCGGTGACGCCGAGCGCCGCCTGGCCCTGCCGCTCGCGGTGGTGCGCGCCGTGCGGGCCGAGGTGGGGCCGGATTACTGGGTCCAATACCGCTTGGGCGCGCTGGATTACAAGGACGGCGGCTTGGACGCGGAGGCGGCGGTGGCGGCGGCACGGGCGCTGGTCGCGGCCGGCGTCGACGTCATCCACATCTCCGGCGGGGTGCACGGCCCGCAGGCGCAGGACTGGGACGGCGCCTCCGAGGGCTACCACGTCGGCATCGCCGCCCGCGTGCGCGCCGGCGTCACCGTGCCCGTGATCGTGCCGGGGGCGATCCGTACGCCGGCGTTCGCCGACCGCGTGGTCCGCGAAGGCAAGGCCGACCTGGTCGCGATCGGCACGGCGATGCTCGACAACCCGCGCTGGGCGGCCGACGCGATCGAGGCGCTGGCCGGCTCCTCGCAGCCCGTCGAGCCGTTGCCCGGCGGGAACCCGTGCGGTACGGTTGGCCCTTATTGAAGGAGCTTCGCAGGTTCCGTGGCGACTGAGCCGGCTGCGTCTGCCGCCGATGCGCAGCGCGAGTTGCTGCGCCGCCAGTTCCGCACGCGTGCCCTGCGCATGCGGCCGCTCTACCTTCTCCTCCTGATCTCGTTCGCCTTTCTGTTCGTATTCAAGTACGTCCCGATCTACGGGATGGCGATCGCCTTCACGGACTTCAACGTCCGCGACGGGCTGCTCGGCAGCGACTGGAACAACTTCGCCTACTTCAAGCGGATGGCGCGCGATCCGTTCTTCAGCCGCGTGCTGTTCAATACCGCCTACCTGAGCTTCCTGCGCCTGGTCTTCCAGTTCCCGACGCCCATCGTCTTCGCGCTGCTGCTCAACGAGATCAGGTTCACCCCCTTCAAGCGGGCGGTGCAGAGCGTCAGCTACTTCCCGCACTTCATCTCCTGGGTGCTGCTGGGCGGCATCGTCTCGCAGATCCTCAACACCTACGGCCCGGTGTACTGGTTCTTCGGCGTGATCGGCGCGGAGCCGGTCCATCTGCTCACCTACGCGCCCACCTTCCGCGGCCTCCTGGTGCTCACCGGCATCTGGCAGAGCGTGGGCTGGGGCTCGATCATCTACCTGGCGGCGCTGTCCGGGATCGACCCGCAGCTCTACGAGAGCGCCCAGCTCGACGGGGCCGGCCGCCTCCGGCAGGCGTTGAGCATCAGCCTGCCGTCGCTGGTGCCGATGATCTTCATCCTGTTCCTGCTGCAAGTGTCCTCGCTGATGCAGGAGTCCTGGGAGCAGATCTTCAACCTGTACAACCCCAACGTGTTCGCGGTGGCCGACGTGTTCGAGACGCTCATCTACCGCGCTGGGATCCAGGATGCCCGCTTCGGCTACACCACCGCGATCGGCATGTTCCAGAACGTCGCGGGACTGATCATTCTGCTCATCGTCAACGCGATCATCCGCCGCTCCGCCGACTACGGCGACTACGCCCTGTGGTGAGGCTCATGCCCGTGAGACGGCGGCGCGGATCGATGCGGAGGAGCTGAGCGCGATGGCGGTGCGTGGCCGGACGACGGCGTCAGGCGTGACCTTCGACATCGCAAACTACGGGTTCTTCGTGCTGCTGTCGCTGACCTTCATCTATCCGTTCTGGACCATCATCACCCAGTCCTTCGCCCCGATTCATGCGGTCCAACGCATGGGGTTCCACGTGTGGCCGGGAGAGATCGACACCGAGGCGTGGAACTACGTGCTCGACGAGCATGACGTCGCGCCGGCCTACTTCAACACCATCTTCAGGACCGTGTTCGGCGTGCTCACGACCCTGCTGGTCACCTTCACCGCCGCTTACGCCCTCTCCAAGCCGACGCTGCCGTGGCGCAAGTCTCTGACCCTCGTCTACATCCTGACCCTGTTCTTCTCCGGCGGTATCATCCCGCTGTTCCTGTTGATCCGCGGCTTGGGGCTGTTCAACACCCGCGCCGTGCTGCTCATGGTGCCGGCGATCAACGTCTTCTGGATCGTGCTGGCCCGCAACTACCTGATGACCATCGACCAGGCGATGGAGGATTCGGCGATGATCGACGGCGCCACCTACTGGACGGTGCTCGTGCGCATCATCACCCCGCTGGCTAGGCCCGTGATCGCCGTGGTCGCCCTGTTCTCCGCCGTCCAGCACTGGAACTCCTGGTTCGACGCCCTGATCTACGCCCCGCATCCGCGCCTGATCGTGCTGCAGATGCTGGTCTTCCGGATGCTGACGGACCTGCGCAGCGACTGGTTCATCGAGTACCAGGAGATGATGCGCCAGGCGGGCATCGACGTGGAGATGTTCGCCGCCGAGGCGGTGCAGGCGGCCACCATCGTCCTGACCATCGGCCCGATCATCCTGGTCTATCCCTTCCTGCAGCGTTACTTCGTCAAGGGCGTGATGCTGGGCTCCCTGAAGGGATGAAGCAGGCGGACAACTGCGCTACCATCGGCGCATCAACCCGAGGGAGGGCCGCGGGCTCTCGTCGCAACCAACTCCCAAGAAGGAGGCGGACATGAAAACGAGGCGAATGCTGGCTCTGATCGGCTGCGGCTTGCTCCTTGCGGCCGGCACGGCGATCGGGGAAGGCCAGGACGAGGTGGATCGGCTGTCGTTCAGCAACGACGACACGCTCGAGCTCGTCTGGGGCGGCTACTCCGGCACGGAGATCACCGACGACAACTGGGTGAAGGTCCACATCGAGGACCTGTTCAACGTGGACATCACCAACACGATCATGCACGGCGGCCGGCAGGAGGCCCTCAACACGATGCTCGCCGCTGGCGAACATCCTGACGTGCTCTGGGGCTTCATCGACATGGTGGCGTGGTTCAACAAGGGGGCATTCCGCACCATCCCGCGCGACATGATCGAGCGCTACGCCCCGAACTACAGCGACTTCATAGACAACGAGGGTCCCGTGGCGTGGGGGGTGAGTCTGGCCCCCGGCAGCACCGACGAGTACATGAACCTGCCGCGCGCCGAGCACTACCAGCAGGGCTGTGACCGGCTGGCGACGTGGCGGCTGGACTGGTTGCGCGAGATCGGCATGGACCCGGCGGGTCTGGACGGCAAGGCGCCGAAGCTCGGCGATCTGAATGGCCTGATGCACGACGAGGGCGCGGCCCGAGAGGGCGACCCGGCCGGCATGCCGGACACCTTCTACATGTGGTTCGGCCACTTCGATTGGGATGAGGTGGAATCGATCATGGCCGGATTCCGCGCGGCCGACTTCAACGGCAACGGGCAGCCGGACGAGATCCCGTTCGGCACCCTCGGCGCCGGCGAAGGGTCCGAGGCTCAGGACATCGTGTTCTTCATGGGCATGGGGATGGTCTTCGACGCGTTCGGGGTCAACTCCGTGGAGAACTACTACGATCCCGAGCAGGATCTGACGGTGCGGGAGGACACCTACTCGCAGAGCCGCGAGGCGCTGAAGGTGTTGCAGCGCTGGTTCCAGTCCGGGTACCTGGACAAAAACCTGCCGGCGGTCAGCCGCGCCGAGTGGGAGCAGCGCTGGCAGAACGGGTTGACCGGCATGTGGTCACGCGGGCAGAGCTGCGGCACCAGCGCCCGCTACGGCGACCCCGGCGGGCACTGCGGGCGCGTCGTCGCCAACGTGCCGGAGGCAAAGCTGGTGACTTCGCTGCCGATGATCGGCCCGACCGGCATCACGCTGTGTCCCTTCGACGGACGCGCCACGCCGATGAACCCGGGCATGGGCTACAGCATCAAGTACGACGTCAGCGACGAGGAGCTGGCGCGCATCCTGCAGATCTTCGACTACCTCAACTACGATTCGCAGGGCATCATCCACGGCCAGTGGGGTCCGCCCGGCCTGTTCTTCGACTGGAACGGCAAGGACGGCGCCGCAGGCACGCCGTACGACTGCATGAGCAGTTGGGTCACGCCCAAGGAGGGCGTATCAGGCTACGGCCAGCACTACGGCTTCTTCTACTACAACGCCTACCACTGGCACGACGGCTTCCGCTTCTGCACCATGAACAAGGATCGGGATGACCTGACCGAGGGCGTGACGTGGCAGAACTTCATGAAGAAGAACCCGTACATCCAGGAGATTTCGACCCCGGACCATCGGGAAGACATCTTCACGCAGACCGATTACCTGCCGCTTTGGGCGGAGTTCGGCGACGGGCTGACCACGCTCAAGCAGGAGACGTGGTGGCGCTACATCACCACCGACGTCGACATCGACGCCGACTGGCAGCGCTACGTCGACGAGTGGATGAGCATCGGCGGGCGCGAGGTGCTCGACGAGCTCAACAAGGCGCCGCTCGTCTCGGACATTCGCTCGGGGGCCGCACACCTGGTCGACATGCTCCCGCAGTATTGAGGCGATCGTGCGCTGACGTTCACGGAACCGACGCACATGGGCGGCCGCTCCCACGTGGGGTGGCCGCCCTTTTTCGTGGGTCGGCCGCCGGGTGCGCTACAGTCCGCACCACCCGAGTCGAAGGCGCGTCCAAGGAGGTGACATGAAGGTAGCGGATACGTGGGATCTGGAGTCGATCTTCGCCGGCGGCAGCGCGTCGCCCGAGTTTCGGGACTTCGTCGCCGAACTGGAGCGCGATGTCGCCGGGGTAGGCGAGCGCGTCCGCGCGCTGGACGAGTCGACGACGGACGCCGAGGTCCGCACCGTGCTGCTGGACGCGCAGGCCGCCGAGGAGCGGTTGGACCAGGCGTTCTCCTTCGCCGAGTGCCTGCGCGCCCAGGACACGGCAGATGCCGAGGCGGTGCAGTGGGTCGGACGGGTCGACGCGCTGGGGGCGTCACTCAAGGCGCTCGGCGCCGCGCTGTCGGCCTTCACGGCCCGGCTCGCGGACGAGCGCTGGCGGACGCTGACGGAGAGCGCCGAGCTCCGCCCGGTGGCGTTCCTGCTGAGCCGGGAACGCGACCTGGCGCGGCGCAAGCTGGACGCCCGGACCGAGGGGCTGGTGGAGGAGCTGGCGGCCGATGGCTACCACGCCTGGGACCGCCAGTACACGACGCTCGCGGGCTCGCTGCGGGCCGAGGTGGAGGTTGACGGCGAGTCGCGCCGGCTCTCCATGGGACAGCTCGCCGCCCGCCTGGAGGAGCCCGCGCGCGCGGACCGCAAGACCGCGTTCGAGGCGCTGGAGGGCGCGTGGAGACCGGTCGCGGACTTGGCGGCCGGCGCGCTCAACAGCCAGGCCGGCTTCCGTCTCACCTGGTACCGCCACCGCGGCTGGGACTCCGTGCTCGACGAGCCGCTCTACCTGAACCGGATGGAGGCGCGGTCACTGGACGCCATGTGGGCGGCGGTGGCCGACGGGGCGGCTCGCCTGGTTCCCTACCTGCAGGCGAAGGCGCGGCTGATCGGCGTGGATGCTCCCTGCTGGTACGACATGCAGGCCCCGGTGGGAGCCGCCGAGGACGAGCTGTCCTTCGGCGCGGCCGCGACGCGCATCCTGGACTGCTTCGAGGACCACGATCCCGATCTGAGCGCGTTCACCCGTCACGCCTACGACGGCCGCTGGATCGAGGCTGCCGACCGCGAGGGCAAGGCGGCCGGCGGCTTCTGCACGACGCTGCCGCTGAGCCGCCAGACGCGCATCTTCATGACCTACGGAGGGACCTTCGGCGGGGCGACCACGCTCGCCCACGAGCTCGGCCACGCCCACCACTCCTGGCTGCTGCGCGAGCGTCCCTACTACGCGACCTCCTATCCGATGACCCTGGCGGAGACCGCCAGCACCTTCTGCGAGGGACTGCTGATTTCGGCGGCCCTGGACGAGACCACGGACGCCGGCGTGCGGCTGCGGCTCCTGGACCGGGTGCTGGAGGAGGCGGCCACCATGCTCATGAACCTGCGGTCGCGCTTCCTGTTCGAGATCGACTTCTACCGGCAGCGAGCGGCCGGGCCGCTGACCGCGGCGGAGCTGGACGAGCTGATGGTCGGCGCCCAGCGCCGGGCGTTCTGCAACGCCCTGGCGCCGCACGGCTACCACCCGCTGTTCTGGGCGTCGAAGATGCACTTCTACTTCACCGACGTGCCCTTCTACAACTTCCCGTACGTGGTCGGGTACCTGCTGGCCAGCGGCCTGGCCGCTCGCGCCGCCGACGCGGGCGGTGAGTTCGCGGCCGACTACCGGCGGCTGCTTGCCGACACGGGCGTCATGACCTGCGAGGAGCTCGCCCGCCGCCACCTGGGCGTCGACCTGGGGCAGCCGGAGTTCTGGCAGTCCGCCGTCGATCGTCCCCTGTCCCACGTCGACGAGTTTGTGAGGCTGGCGGCGGGCCCATGAAGAGCAGACCTCCCCGCCGCCGGATTGCCGCGCCGGGGCTGGCCGTCCTGCTGGCCGGCGCCGCCACCGCATTCGCCGATCCGGCCCCGGACGAGCTTTCTGCTGACCTCGATGTCGTCATCGGAACCACCACCACCGAGCTGGACAGCCGGACCGACACGGTGCGCGGCCGAGAGGCGGCGATCGGCAACCTGTTCGCGGACGCGCTGCGCAGCATGACCGGCGCGGACGTGGCCATGACCAACGGCGGCGGCATTCGCGGCGGGCGGATCTACGAGCCGGGCGCCGTGCTGACGCGGCGCGACATCCTCACCGAGTTGCCGCTCGAGGACCTGACGGTGGTGCTGCAGGTGACTGGCCACGACCTCGTCGCCGCGCTGGAGAACGGTCTCGGCAAGATCGAGGAGGGGGCCGGACGGTTTCCGCACGTGTCCGGGCTCAGCGTGGTCTACGACCCCGGCAGGCCGGTGGGCGAGCGCGTGCTCGAGGTTCGGCGTGACGGCGCTCCGCTCGACCTGGACGCGACCTACACGCTGGCGGTGAACGACTACAACGCCGGCGGCGGAGACGGCTACGACTTCGCGGACAAGCCCCGTCTCATCGACGAGTACGCCGGCAAGTTGGTGACTTCCCAGGTGATCGACTACATCGCCGCGCAGGGCACCGTTTCCCCGGTGGTCGACGGACGCCTGAAGAGGGTCGACTGACGCCATGACAATCCCCGATGAACTCTTCACCTTCCTGGCCGAGCTGAAGGACAACAACGACCGCGAGTGGTTTCAGGTCAACAAGGCCCGCTACGAGGAGCAGGTGAAGGCGCCGCTGCTGGCCTTCATCGCCGGCTTCGACGAGCGGCTCGACCGCCTGAGCGCCCACTACGTCGCCGATCCCCGCCCGGTGGGCGGATCGCTCTTCCGCATCTACCGCGACGTGCGCTTCTCCAAGGACAAGTCGCCGTACAAGACCGCCGCCGGCATCCACTTCCGCCACGAGCGCGGCAAGGACGCGCACGCCCCCGGCTACTACCTGAACCTGGAGCCGTCGGAGTGCTTCGCTGCCTGCGGCCTCTGGATGCCGGCGAGCGCGCAGGCGCAGCAAATCCGTGCCGCCATCGACGGCGATCAGCCCGGCTGGCGAGGGGCCTGTGATGCGGCGAAGGACGGCGGTCTGGCCGTGCGAGGCAGCTCCCTCAAGCGGCCGCCGCGCGGCTACGCCGCCGACCATCCCCTGATCGACGACCTGAAGCGCAAGGACTTCTACGTGAGCGCCAAGCTGGGCCCGAAGTCAGTGACCGCCGACGACTTCCCGGCCCGTCTCGAGGAACTGTGGTCGTACGCCACCCCGTTCATGCGCTTCGTGACCGAGGCACTCGCCCTGCCGTTCTGACCAACCGCTTCCCAGAGCTTCGCTCCAAGCTCGGCCGAGGCGTGAGTGGGGTCTCCGATGACGCCGGTCTTGGCGTACTTCACGTTTCGTACTGCTGTGGCGTCTTCCTGGTGCTCCAGAAGGGCTTCGTAAAGTTGCCCCGCCGGTGCGCCAGGACCAGAAAGACGGCGCCGAGCGCGAGCCCGATGGCAATGGCGAAGATGGAAGCTTCCACGCCGAAGCTGCCGCCGGAGATCATGTCCGGCCCGCTAAGCCGCGGCTCGAGCAGTCCGCCGGCGCCGGTCCCCGAGACGCTCACACCGAAGATGCCTAACTGCGTGAAGTCCCACGCGAAGTGGATGCCGATCGCCATCCACAGCCGTCGCGTGAGGAGGTAGGCGGCGCCGAGCAGCAGGTTGGCCACCAGGATGGCCACCGTGCTGACGACGGTTGCACTGGGGCTGAACGCTAGGAGGACCCCGACGAGCAGCGAGGAGATCAGGAGGGCCAGCCACGTCCCCAGAGACTCCTCGGTGATGCGGAGGAGAACGCCGCGAGAGAGGCACTCCCACATGTATGCGTTCGAGACGGCGGCCGCGAGGGGTGGTACGAGTGAGGTCCACGGATTCAGCGCCACGACTCGGTAGAACCCGAGAGCGGCGACCAGCCCGACGACGGCAGCGGGGAGCGCTGCGCCGACCATGATCCCCCTCGCGAGCTCCCGAACGGCTCCCGCGCGCGCGACTTCGGCGGGCGAGCGTTGCTCGACCAGACGCACGTACCCGACGTACGCCAGATGCAAGGCCACTGGCAGGGTTATCAGTTCCCACGAGGTCTGCAACGGAGCCAGGCCCAGAGCCTGAAGGACCATGCCCACGACCCAAAGCTGCGCCATCAGCCACAGGTAAGAAGCGAGAGCGAGCGCAGCGAACGCCAACACGATCCTGGTCACCGGGAAGCGGACGACCGGCACCAGCCATGCCCACTTGCGGCCCTCCGGTCCGTCACACATCGCGTTGCCTTGCGTCGGAACCGCCATGATACCGTGATGCCGCGAGGAGCGGCGGGAACCGGAACCGTGCCCGCCGCGCGGGCTGAAGAGACCTATGGCGGAGATTCTGTGGAGCAGGCCGATCTGCAAGGTGGCGGGCGACTACCTGGCGTGGCCGACCGCCGCGGCCTGCGCGAGCGGGGAGGTCCTGGTGGCCTTCTCCGGCGATCGCGAGGAGCACGTCTGCCCGTACGGCAAGACGCTCCTGATCAGAAGCGGCGACGGCGGCGAGACCTGGACGGAGCCTGTGATCATCAACAGCACGCCGCTCGACGACCGCGACGCGGGCATCATCGAGCTGGCCTCCGGCACCCTTGTGATGAGCTGGTTCACCTACGCGACCTGGGAACACTTCGACATGTTTCGGGCCCTCGACCGCTGGGAGCCGGCGCAGATCGACGCGTGGGCACGGCACTGCAGCAAGGTCCCGGAGGAGGCTCGCCGCGCCTGGCTGGGCAGCTGGACGCGGCGCTCGACGGACGGCGGGCGCACGTGGGAGCCGCCGGTGCTCAGCATCGTGTCCGCCCCGCACGGCCCGGTGCAGGCCGCCGGCGGCGAGCTTCTGTACGCTGGCACCGCCACGGTGGACGGACGCGAAGCGGTGCTGCTGGCCACGTCCGGCGACGAGGCGCGGTCGTGGCAGATCGCCGGGACAGTGCTGTATCTGGACGACTTTCCCGGCGAGCACCACCTGTTCAGCGAGCCGCACGTGGCCGAGCTGGCCGGCGGCGAGCTGCTGGTCATCCTCCGCACCGACAACGGCGCGGCGGGGATCCACTCCTGCCGCTCGAGCGACGGCGCGCGTACGTGGTCCGCGCCCGAGCCGACCGGGATGATCGGCTTCGATCAGCCCGGACACCTGATCCGGCTGGCGGACGGGCGGCTGCTCTGCACCTACGGGCGCCGCAGCACACCGTTCGGGCAGCGCGCCTGCCTGTCGGAGGACGAAGGCCGCTCCTGGAGGCTGGACGCCGAGATCGTGCTTAGCGACGACGGCCCCAACACCGACCTGGGCTATCCGGCGAGCGCGGAGCTCTCCCCCGGCGAGCTGCTCACGGTCTACTACCAGGTGGACCGGCCGGGCGAGAAGGTGAGCATCAACGCCACCCGTTGGAGCCTGGGCGGTGGCTGAGATTCTCTGGAGCAGGCCGATCTGCAAGGTGGCGGGCGACTACCTGGCGTGGCCGACGGTCGTGACCTGCGCGAGCGGGGAGGTGCTGGTGGTTTTCTCCGGCGACCGCGAGGAGCACGTCTGCCCTTATGGCAAGACGCTGCTGATCAGGAGCGGCGACGGCGGAGAGACCTGGACGGAACCTGTGATCATCAACAACACGCCGCTCGACGACCGCGACGCCGGCATCATCGAGCTGGCCTCCGGCACGCTGGTGATGAGCTGGTTCACCAGCGCGACCTGGGAACACTTCGACCTGTTCCTGGAGCTCGGCCTGGGCACGCCGGCGCAGGTCGACGCGTGGGCCCGTCACTGCAGCAAGATCCCGGAAGAGACGCGCCGCGCCTGGCTGGGGAGCTGGACGCGGCGTTCGACCGACGGCGGGGGCACGTGGGAGCCGCCGGTGCCCAGCATCGTCTCCGCCCCGCACGGGCCGGTGCAGGCCGCCGGCGGCGAGCTGCTGTACGCCGGCACCGCGGTGGTGGACGGCCGTGACGCCGTGCTGCTGGCCGCCTCCACCGACGAGGCGCGGTCGTGGCAGGTCGCGGGCACCGTCCTGTGCCTGGACGACTATCCCGGCGAGGACCACCATTTCACCGAGCCGCACGTCGCCGAGCTGGCCGGCGGGGAGCTGCTGGTCATCCTGCGCACGGACAACGGCGCGGCGGGCATCCACTCCTGCCGGTCCGACGACCGCGGGCGCACCTGGTCGCCGCCGGAGCCGACCGGGATGGACGGCCACAATCAGCCCGGACACCTGCTCCGCCTGGCGGACGGGCGGCTGCTGTGCACCTACGGGCGGCGGCTCCCGCCGTTCGGCCAGCGCGCCTGCCTGTCGGAGGACGAGGGCCGGAGCTGGCGGCTGGACGCGGAGGTCGTGCTGCGCGACGACGGCGCCGGCACGGACCTGGGCTACCCGGCCAGCGCGGAGGTGTCCCCCGGCGAGGTGCTGACGGTCTACTATCAGGTGGACCGTCCGGGCGAGAAGGTGTGCATCAACGCCACCCGGTGGAGCCTGGACGGTTCCTGAAACGCACTGCGAGGAACCCATGCACCGACCCTTCGTCATAGACCTGCACCTGGACCTGGCGTGGGACGCCCTGTTCTGGAACCGCGACCTGACGCTCGACGTCGCCGCCATGCGCGCGCTGGAGGAGGCCGAGCCGCCGCAGGTGTCGCCCGAGATCAACACCGGCATCTGCACCGTGACCGTTCCCGAGCTCCGCCGGGGCCGGGTCGGGCTGGTGCTCTCCACCATCATGTCGCGCATCCAGTCGCGCGAGGGCCACATGCGCGACGGCATGCGCACGCAGGAACAGGCCATGGCGATGGGCCGCGGCCACCTGGCGTACTACCGGACCCTGCACAAGCGCGGGCTGTTCAAACCGGTCCTGGGCGTCGCCGACCTGGACGAGGCGCTTGCCACCTGGAGCGATCCGGACGACGAGGCCGCTGCCTCGGCTCCCATCTACCACCTGCTCTCCATGGAGAGCGCCGACCCGATCGAGGACCCGGACGACGTCGCCTTCTGGTGGGACGCCGGCCTGCGCGTCGTCGGCCCCGCCCACTTCGGCGACAACACCTACATCCACGGGACCGGCACCGAAGGCGGCCTCAAGCCTCCGGCCGCCGATCTCTACCGGGCCATGCGGGAGGCCGGCATGATCCTGGACATCACCCACATGGCCGACCAGGCGGTGTGGGAGTCGTTCGAGCTCTGGGACGGCCCGGTGATGGCATCGCACTGCACCTGCCGGGCGCTGGTGCCGGGGCAGCGCCACCTGCACGACGACATGATCAGGGAGCTGGTGCGCCGCGGCGGCATCATCGGCCTGGTGTTCTGCCAGTCCTTCATCGATCCCGAGATCGACTGGGAGAACCGGCGCCGGATGTACGAGTCCGGCTGGAAGCCCAGGTACGCGATGGACGGCCTGCTGCCGCACGTGGAGCGCATCGCCGACCTGGCCGGCGGCACGATCGCCAACATCGCCATCGGCACCGACATGGACGGCGGCTTCGGGGCGGAGCTCACGCCGACCGACGTCGACACGATCGCCGACGTCGGCGGCTTCGGGGCAGTACTGCGCACGGCGGGATACGGACAGGCGGACGCCGATGCGGTCCTGCACGGCAACGCCCTGCGCTTCTTCCGCGAGTCGTGGGCCGATTGACCCGCTGACCGCCCGCTCTCCGCACGAACCCCCGAGCCGGATCGCTTGATCGACCTCGTCGCCCAGATCTTCTTCTCGGCGCTGTTCGCGGTGGGCGTCCGATGGGTGCAGGTCCGCCGGCGCTACGACGTGCTGTCGGTCGGCGCCGTCAACTACCTGGTGGCGTTCGCGTGCGGGATCGTCACGCTGCTCGTCGCATCGGGAACTGGCGAAGGCTCGACCTCCGGGTTGCGCGCCGGTTCCCCGGCGCTGCTGACCGGAGCCGCCCTGGGGCTGAGCTACTTCGTGGCGTTCTTCCTGCTGCTGCGCACCCTGGACCTGCGCGGCGCCACCGTCACGACGGCGCTGTCGCGCCTGGCGGTGCTGGTCCCGATCGCGCTGGCGGTCGCGCTGTGGGGCGAGCGGCCCGGCGCGGTGCAGTGGCTGGGGATCGCGGTGAGCGTGGGCGCCGTGTTGCTGATGAACGCGCCGCGGCGGAACTCGGAATCACCCGGGCGGGAAGTCGGCTGGGCGATCCCGCTGGTGTTCTTCGTGGTGGCGGGCAGCGCGTTCGCCTCTCAGGAGACGTTCAACCACGTCGCGCAGCCGGCGGACAAGCCGCTGTTCCTGGCGGCCGGCTTCGCGGTGACCGCCGCCGGCTCCCTGGTGCTCCTGTTCGCGCGCCGGCGCGTGCCGACCGCCCGCGACCTGGCGGCCGGCGCGATCCTGGGGGTGGCAAACGCGGTGCAGGTGTTCGTGCTGCTCCGGGCGCTCGATCGGCTGCCGGGCTTCCTGGTGTTCGCGGTGACCGGCGCCGGCGGCGTCATCGGCACCGCGCTGATGGCGTACGTGATCCTGCGCGAGCGCCCGCGCGGGCTGCGCGGACTCGGCGTCGGCGTGGCCGCCGCCGCACTGGTGCTGCTGCAAGTGAATTAGGAACCTGCCTGAACGGCCGCGTGGTACGCTCTGCGCGCGTCCGGAGGCAGGAAACCCGCCATGCATGAAATCGGCAGCGACAAGCAACTGTTCATCGACCACCGGTTCATCGAGTCGTCCGATCAGGTGAGCCTGGTCGTCAACCCGCCGGTGAAGCGCGAGGGCGCGGTGCTGCGCGCCGACCGCCCGTGGGACCGCTTCGCGCTGGGGTGGTACAGCATCGTCGACGACGGCGGCACCTACAAGATGTGGTACTACGGCGCGGAGCGCGACCCGCGGCCCACCCACATCGAGGGCGAGGCGAGGCCCCTCGGCCACCTGACCGGCTACGTCGTGCCCGCCGGCACCCCGCGCGAGAGCCTGCCCGTCCCGGGCCGCTACCGCCTCTGCTACGCCGAGTCGCACGACGGCCTGGAGTGGGAGAAGCCGGAGCTGGGCCTGGTCGAGTTCGACGGCTCGAAGCGCAACAACATCGTCGGCGGGGACTTCAAGCTCGCCTACGTCTTCCTGGACCCGCACGGCCCGGAGTCCGAGCGCTTCAAGCTCATCCACTGGACCGGTCCGGGCATCGCGGTCACCACCTCCGCCGACGGGCTCACCTGGGACCGGCCGTCCCGGCAGGTGAGCATGCTGGCCGCGGACACGCAGAAGATGGCGTGGTGGGAACCTCGCCTGAACCGCTACGTCGTCTACCTGCGCGTGATGGTGGAGGAGGACAACCGGCCGATGTTCCCGTTCGTGGAGCCGATCGACAGCGATCCGCCGGTGGTGGCGCCCAAGCTGCTGCGCCCGGTGCGCGCGGTCGGCCGGGTGGAGGTCGACGACCTGATGTCCCCGTGGCCGGAGGAGGAGATCCGCACCGTCTTCGCCGCGGACGAGCACGACCCGCCCGACTCCGACATCTACACGCACGGGCTCTACCGCTATCCGTACGCGGCCGACGCCTTCTTCATGTTCCCGATGACCTACCAGCACTTCCGGGAAGGCGAGTCGCCGGTGCGCAACGACGGGCTCAACGACAGCCAGTTCGCGGCAAGCCGCGACGGCATCCACTGGATGCGGTACGACCGCCGGCCCTACCTGCCGCGCGGCGTGGCGGGCGATCCCGACTGCGGGCAGACCCACACCAGCGAGTTCCACTTCCGCGACGGCAACTATCTGTACCAGTACTACGGCGCCGGTCCCTGGACGCACGGCGGCTTTCGGACGCTCGACCTGGCGCAACGCTCGGACCTGGCCAACCAGGGCCGCGGCTTCATCAACGTCGCCCGCCAGCGGCTGGACGGGTTCGTGTCCGCCGACGCGGACTACACCGGCGGCACGCTGACCACGCCGCCGGTCGTCTTCAGCGGCCGGGAGCTGACGCTGAACGTCGACGTGGCCGCCATGGGAGAAGCGCGGGTCGAGCTGCAGGGCGCCGACGGCCGCCCCCTGCCGGGGTTCTCGGCGGACGAGTGCGACCGGGTGATGGTCAACGACGTCGCCCACACCGTAAGCTGGAACGGCAACCGGGACGTGCACGGCCTGGCCGGACGGCCGGTGCGGCTGAAGGTCGTGATGCGGGCAGCGAAGCTGTTCGCGTTCCAGTTCTCTTAGTCCGTCGACAGGGGGTGCGGTGGTGAACGATTCGAGGGCGTTGGGATGGGCGTTGATCGGCTGCGGTTCGGCAGGGCGCGAGCATGCGCGCGGCGCGGCGGCGGATCCGGACGTCGCCGTGCGCGGCTTCTGCGACATTGAGCCCGCCTCCGCGGCGGCCGTGGCGGGCGAGCACGACGGCGCCTGGCACACGACCGATCCCGCGCGGGTCTTCTCCGACCCGGAGATCGACGTGGTCTCCATCGCCACCGCGCACGACTCGCACGCCGAGTTGGCGATCGCGGCGCTGCAGGCGGGCAAGCACCTGTTCCTGGAGAAGCCGATGGCCATGACCTCGGCCGACTGCCTGCGGATCGAGGCGGCGCGGGCGGCCGCGGACCGGCGCCTGATGCTCAACCACTCGATCCGCTTCTCCGGCGCGGCGCGGGCGATCCGCGAGCGGCTCGGCCCGGTCATGGTCAGCCACGGGCAGTGCACGATGGCGCCGGCCGACCTGCGGCGATGGCGCTGGCATCCGACGCAGGGGGGCGGGACGGTGTACGACGTGGGCGTCCACGCCCTGGACCTGCTGTGCTGGATGCATCGGGACCACCCGGTCGAGGTCTACGCCACCGGCGGCGCGGTGCGCCACCCGGAGGAACTGCGCGGCACCGGCCTGCTGGACACCATCGCGGCGACGCTGCGCTTCGCCGACGGCGGCGCGGCCACGTTCCTCATGGCCGATTCGGGCCAGAACGAGCTGACCGGCAAGTGGTTCTTCGAGTTCTTCGACGGTTCGTCGTCGGCGGTGCTGCACGAGCACTTCAAGGCGGCGACGATCACCCGCCGGGATCCGGAGACCGGCCAGGACGACACGGAGACCGTTCGCCCGGGACCGGCCGCCCGCTTCGCCCCGCTGGTCGCAGCCATCCGCGGCGGCACCGAGCCGCCGGTCGGGCCGGCGGAGGGCATCCGCACGGCGTTGGTGGTGGAGCGCATCCTCGAATCGGTGGCGACCGGGCGCCCGCAGCCCTGGGTGGATCCGGGCTCGGCGTAGGGTGCGATGCATGCGCGGCCTCGCAGCCGATCGCTCCCGAGCTTTTAGCACGACTCTATCGAAACTCGGAGGATCGAGATGGTCTCATCGCCTCCGCAAGCCAATTCCACGGAGGACACGTCAATGAACATCAGATCGCACTCGACACCTCGCATGCTGGCCGCGCTGGTGGTGGCGGCACTCCTTTCGATCGCCGGCCTCGGCTTCGCCGCGCCGGTCGAATTGACCATCGTTCACTTCAACGACCTGGATCGGATGGAAGCGAGCGGCGGACAGGGCGGGATCGCCCGCCTCGCCGCGGTCATCAGGGCCGAGCGGGCGAAGGGCGACAACGTGCTGGTCACCTTCGCCGGGGACACGATCTCGCCATCCCTGATGTCCGGCTTCGACCAGGGCGCCCACATGATCGAGCTCCTGAACCGGCTCGACCTGACGGCGATGGCGATCGGCAATCATGAGTTCGACTTCGGACCGGAGGTCGCAAAGCAGCGATTCGCGGAGGCGAGTTTCCCGATCCTGGGCGCCAACAGCATCGACACCGACGGTGAGATCATCGACGGAGCGCAGGCGTCGATACTGGTCGACGTCGGGCCCTTCAAGGTCGGCATCTTCGGCCTCACCACCCTCGGCACCACGGTCAAGTCCAGCCCCGGCGGGGTGACCTTCCGCGACGTCGAAGCGGTGGCCGCCGAGCAGGCCGCCGCCCTGCGTGAGGCGGGCGCCAACCTGGTCATCGCGCTGGCGCACACCGACGTCACCGAGGATCAGGCGCTGATCGAGCAGGGAGCGGTGGATCTGCTGCTCTCCGGCGACGATCACCTGCTGCGGCTGGATTACAGCGGGGACGTGCTGTTCGCCGAATCCAGCGAGCAGGCCGACTGGGTCACGGTCATCGACCTGACGCTGGACGAGGTCGAGAGCCGCGGCAGCATGCGGTTCGTGTGGAGCCCGGCCTTCAGGATCATCAACACCGCCCGCGTGGAGCCGGACCCGGAGCTGGCCGCGGCGGCCCAGGCCTACCTGGACCAGCTCTCCGAGGAGCTCGACGTGCAGATCGGCACCACTGCGACCGAGCTGGACAGCCGCCGCGCCACGGTGCGCGGCACGGAAGCCGCGATCGGCAACCTGATCGCCGATGCCATGCGCGCGGCGACCGGCGCGGACGCCGCCCTGACCAACGGCGGCGGGATCCGGGCCAACCGGATCTACGAGCCCGGGACGACGCTGACGCGGCGCGACATCCTCAGCGAGCTGCCGTTCGGCAACGTCACGGTGGTGCTGCAGGTGACCGGCCGCGACATCGTCGCGGCGCTGGAGAACGGACTCGGCAGGATCGAGGACGGGGCGGGCCGCTTCCCGCACGTCGCGGGGCTCAGCGTGCTCTACGACCCCGGCAAGCCGGCCGGCCAGCGGGTGGTCGAAGTGAGCCGCGATGGCGCCGAGCTCGACCTGGACGCCACCTTCACTCTGGCGACCAACGACTACCTCGGCAACGGCGGCGACGGTTATGACGTGTTCGAGGACAAGGTTCGAGTGATCGACGCCTACGCCGGGACGCTGATGGCCAGCCAGGTGATCGACTACATCGCCGGCCGCGACTCGGTCGCCCCGGTGGTCGACGGCCGGCTCAAGACGGTGGAGTGACCACGGCGGCGAGCGTCGTTCACGATGCGGCCGCACCGTGAAAGGAGTCACGATCGCGGCCGCATGGCTGGTGCTCGCCGCGCTCTCGTCCGCGTCGGCCGAATCGGGGCCGGCGCGCGTCGTGGCCGGCACCGATCTGGGCAGGCACACCGTGCCGCTGGAGCAAGTGCTGTTCGACACCTTCGACGGCGGGATGCTGCCGCTGTCGCAGGCGACGGAGGCGCAGGTGCTGCGCCTGCGCGATGCGATCCGGCCGGTCCGGAGCCCGCGCTACGACAGCGTGCAGGAGGCAGGCCGCTGGCTTGCCCCGGAGGACCTGCTGGTCGCCTACGTCGCCGGCGGCGCCGCGCTGGCCTATCCGGTGCGCATCCTGAACTTCCACGAAATCGTCAACGAGACCGTGGACGGAGTGCCGATCCTGATCTCCTACTGCCCGCTGTGCGGCAGCGGCATCGTCTACGACCGCAGGCTGGACGGTCGCGAGCTCGTGTTCGGGAACACCAGCGCGCTCTACGAGTCGGACATGGTGATGTACGACCGGCAGACCCTCAGCTACTGGTTCCAGGTGAGCGGCGAGGCGATCGTCGGCGAGCTGGCCGGCCGGCGGCTCACGCCGCTGCCCAGCCTGCTGATCCGCTTCGACCGCTGGCGCCGCGACTTCCCGGAGGGTCGCGTGCTCTCGCCCGAGGGACTGCGCGGAGAGGGGCCGGATCCTTTCGCGGGCTACACGGACTACCTCAACGCGGGGCGGTTTGCATTCCCGGTGAGCGATGCCGCCCGCGACCCGGCGCTGCCGGCGGGCGAGCGGATCGTGGGCGTGGTGGTGGACGGAACGGCGCGCGCTTACCCGGTGGAACGGCTGCGCGGCCGCGTGGTCAACGATGCGCTGCGCGGGACGCCGCTGGCGGTCGCCGTGGACGCGCTGGGCAACGGTTTCGTCTTCGACCGGCGGTCGGCGGGCACGGAGGTCCGACTCGCCTGGGACGAGGCTGGCGCGCTCACGGCCGCCGACGGCCGGCGCTGGTCGGCCGCGACCGGGGCGGCGCTCGGCACCGGCGAGCCGCTGGCGGCGCTGCCGAGCCGCTGGACCTACTGGTTCTCGTTCGCCTCCGCGTTCCCGGAAGCGTCGGTGTACACGGAGGGGTAGCCCGCACACCTGTTGCCCGGAGCCACCGGCTCGTTCACGATGCTCATCGCGCCGTGGACGTCAAACTCGCCTGCATGAGCCACCTCTGGGGGCCGAAGGCCGCCGATCTCGCGGGACCTGACGGCGCCGGGCGGACGCGGGCGTGGATGACCGACATCGCGCAGGCGGGCTACGACGGGTTCGCGGCGTTCGACGAGTTGCTGCTGGGACTTGCCGGCACCGGCTATTTCGTCCGGCTCGTCGAGGAGACCGGTCTGAAGCTCGCGAGCGTCGACTACGTGATCGGTCGCGACTTCGACCGCCTGCGCAGGGTGTGCGAGGTCATGCAGCGCTTCGGCGCACCTCACCTGGTCACGATCAGCGGGCTTGCGCAACGGGGCGCCGACATGGACCGGATCGCCGAGCTGCTCGATGCCATCGGCGAGGTCGCCCTGCAGTACGGCGTGCGCGCCTGCTATCACAATCACACCCACCACACGGGCGAGACGCTGGAGGAGACCGAGGCGCTGCTGGCGCGCACCGATCCGGCGAAGTTCTTCGGCTTCCTGGACGTCGGGCACGCCACCAAGGACTTCGCCGGGCATCCGGTGGAGCAGCGGGCGGCGCTGTTCCTGGAGCGCAACTGGGACCGCATCGACTTCCTCGAATTCAAGGACTGGTCGGACGAGCACGACCTGTGCACGGAGGTCGGCGCCGGCCGCTGCGACTACGCCGCCGTCTTCGGCATCCTGAAGCGCAAGGGGTATTCCGGCTGGATCACGGTGGAGCAGAACGGACCGATGGGTGACAGGTCCAGGATCGAGTCCGTGCGCGCAAGCCGCGCGTTCATCCGGAGTGGCCTGGGCCTGTGACCGCGCCCATCGCCAGGCGCCGCCTGGGCCGGACGGGTCTGCAGGTGACGGAGCTCGGACTCGGGGGCGTGTTCGTGCGGACGGCCGTGACCGCGCCCGGCGAAGGGGTGCGGGTCGTGCGGCGGGCGCTGGAGCTGGGGGTCGACTACCTCGACACTGCTCCCCTCTACGGCGACTCGCAGCGGGTGCTGGGCGAAGCGCTGCAGGACGTCACGGCGCCTTACGTGCTCGGCGCCAAGTGCGGGCGCTGGGACTGGGAGAGCGGCCCCTACCGGTCCCTCGACGCGTTCAAGCGCCAGTTCGAGCAGACGCAGCGCGATCTGCGGCGCGACGTGGTCGACATCCTGTACATCCACGAAGCGGACTGGGCGCCGTACTGGACGGACATGAGCGTCCCCCGCGCGGCGCAGTTCCTGGACGCGGATGCGGAGTACGACTTCGACGGAGCGCCGGTCGCGGCGTTTCTCCGGTGGGTGAAGGATCAGGGCATGACCCGCTATCTGGGCATCTCGGGCAACAACGCCCACCTGCTGGCAAAGGTCCTGCGCGAGATGGAGACGCCGATCGACGTGGTCCTGACCGCCTTTCAGTACAGCCTGGTGTGGCGCAACGCGCTGCGCGACCTGTTTCCGCTGGCCGCCGAGCTCGACGTCGGGATCGTGCTGGGCGCGCCGCTGCAGCAGGGGCTCCTGGCGGAGGTGCATCCCGAATGGCTCCGCGACCCGCCCGACTGGATGGACGAGGATCTGCGCGCCCGCTTCGGGCGGCTGTACGCCATCCAGGCCGAGACCGGCTTGAGCCTCGCCGAGCTGGCGATCCGCTTCCTCCTGCGGGACCGCCGGTTCGCGTCCGTCATCCCCGGCGCGGCGTCGATCGAGCAGATCGAGGAGAACGTCCGCTGCGCGAACGCCGGTCCGCTGCCCGACGAGCTGCACGCCAGACTGGACGCGCTGGGGCGGGTATACGAGCCGGGGGCGCGCCTGAAGGGATGACGGCAACACTATTGGCGAGGCTCGCCAATGGGCGCGGGTTGCGGCGCAGGCGGCGGGAGAAACGGATTCACCAAGTCGACGCCGCTTGCTTCGAAGTGCTGATCATTGCGGGTGGCGACGGTGAGCGAGTGCGACAACGCTGTGGCTGCGATCAAGCTGTCTCGCACCGCCATCGTCCGGCCGTCACGCCTGACCCGAGCCAGCAACTCCGCCCATCGCAAGGCGGTGCCGGAATCCCATGACAGGCATTCAATTGTCAGCGCCCGCGATCTGGTAGATGGGAATCCCGCGATCTGGTAAGCGGGAAT
>JAPPKD010000286.1 GCA_028820215.1 Spirochaetaceae bacterium
CCCGGGCGAATCATTCCGGGAATTCCCTGACGAAACTACGTGGGACCCAACACGCGTCGACCGGCGGCGCTTCCGTGGCGAAGTCCATGACGTTCGGGATCAGGGTTGCCGTGGCACCGGTCCGCAGCGCCAACTGGTGGCGGCCCGCGGAGTTGATCACCACGTGCTGTATCGGCGGCAGGGTCGGCGGACAGGCCCACCGCAGGAAGTCGCCGATGCAGTTGCGCGCGAACCGCTTGCGCTCCCAGTGGAAGTCGTGGTGATGGGCGACGGTCGGGATGCCGGTCTCGGCGATCGCCTCGGTCACCGCCAAGGCGAGCGGCACGTGCAGCGGGATCGCCAGCACGTTCTCCACCACCAGCAGATCGATCCGCGACCGCTCCAGGAAGTCGTGGACGCTGCGCTTGAGGCGGGCGCGCAGCTCGTGGATCCGGTCGGTGACCCGTCCATCGCGCACGTCGCAGCCGAAGCAGGCGGCGGTGATCTCCTCCACCTCCGGATGCCGGAAGTGGGCCGGCGGGCACGGGAACGAACGCTCCGGCGGCGTCTGCAGTTCGCCGCCGAAGTAGTGGCTCTGGTAGCCCAGACGGCCGAGCACCTCCGCCCACTTGAATGCCTCCAGCGACACGCCGTCGGTGCCGGCCAGGCGAAACGAGAGGATCCCGGCTCGTTTGCTCAAGGGAGACCGCACGTCACTCGAGCACGCACTTCTCAGCCATCAGTCTGGCCAGACGAGGCTTTTCCGAGATTGGCCGATCGAGCAGATCCTGAAATGCCTGCCATTGCTCGTCATCGAGCCGGAACAGCCGCCGGTTCCCCAACGCGTCTCCGGCGGCACGGAGCCCCGCGTCGAGCAGGAACTCCGCGACGCTCTTGCGTGACGCGCTCGCGGCACGCTGCAGCAACGCCTTGACGCTCGGCGTCGTGCGGACCTCGATGCGTTCCGACCGCGCTTCGGAAACGGACATCCTCTCCAACCTCGGAGACACACGGTACCATCCGTGCCCCGTACTCACAGGCCGTCGTCCAGGGCACTTCCGGCCGTGCTACAGTCCGTCTCCCCAAGGGCAGGAGGTGTCAGATGAAGCTCACCCTGCTCGGCACCGGCGTCCCCGCCCCCTCGGCGAAACGAGCCGGTTCGGGCCATGTCGTCCAGATCGCCGGTGACACGTTCGTCTTCGATCATGGCCCTGGCGCGCACGCGCGCATGCTGCAGGCCGGCATCCCGGTCACCGACGTGACGCAGTTGTTCCTGACGCACTTCCACTACGACCACTTCACGGACGTCCCGTCACTGGTGATGCGCCGCTGGGACCAGGGGGCCGGCAGGATCCCCGACCTGCCCGTGTACGGTCCGCGGCCGGCCGGACGCATCTTCGCGTTGCTGTTCGGCGAGGACGGGGTATATGCAGGCGACATCGACGCGCGCACCCAGAATGCGTCCAGCGTCGCCCTGTATCATGCCCGCGGCGGCACCGGCGTGCGAGCCCGTCCGCACCCTCGGGTCACGGAACTGCAGCACGGCTCCACGGTGGAAAGCGGCGGCTGGACGGTTCGCGCGGTGGAGACGCCGCACACACAGCCGCAGTTGATCTCGCTTGCCTACCGCCTCGACTGTGACGAGGGATCGCTGGTGTACAGCGGCGACACGGGACCGTGCGACGTCCTGATCGAGTTGGCCCAAGGGGCGGACATCCTGATCCACATGTGCCACTACGTGAGCGGAACGGAGTACAACCAGGCGATGAGCTGGGGTACCGCCGGCCACAGGCATGCGGCCGCCCACGCCCAGCGCGCCGGCGTGGGCACGCTGGTGCTGACGCACATGACCCAGCAGGTCGACACGGATGGGGTGCGCGAGCGCATCGTGAAAGAGATCGCCGAGATCTACGGCGGACGGATCATCGTAGGGGAAGACCTCAAGACGATCGGGACCCAAGCACCGGAGATCAGCGACCCACTGTGACCGGCCGACGGTGTGGTAGCTCCGTTGCGTTCCCTCAGCGCGTGGACTACACTTTGCAGGAACCTTTAGGTATGGGAACGACGCGATGCACACCACCAACGTCCGAGAGCTGAAGAAGAACCCTTCGTTGGCGTTACGGCAGGCAAGGGAGGGGCCGGTTCTGATCCTGAAGGGCAACGAGCCGGACGCCGTGCTGATGCATCTGGACAAGTCGTTGACCGAGACCGAAGCAGGAATGCGGCCGGCGCTCGCGGCCAGTCTCTACAACGGCGGCGGCGTCTCGCTGGGAAAGGCCGCGAAAATCAGCGGCCTCTCCCTGAGCGAGTTCATCCAGCATCTGGGCAGCCTGGGCATCGAGATCGTCCGGCAGGACGAGACGACGAGCCACGAAGCCGGCGACGTTTCCGCGTGGCTCGCGTCATAAGCGATGCGGGACCTCTGATCGCCCTCGCCAAGATCGACGCGCTCTTCATCCCAAGAGATCTGTTCGCGCGCATCCGGATTCCGGAGGCGGTATGGATCGAGTGCCGGGAGAAACCAGGAGAGGACAGCCGTCGCATCGAACAGGCCGCACACGAGGGGTGGCTGGAGGTGGTTTCGGTAGCCTCGGGGCGGGCTGCTCGTCCTCAGAGCCTTGGACCCGGCGAAGGCGAGGCGATACAACTGGCGTTGGAAACCGAGAACGCGCTGCTCATCATGGACGATCGACTGGCGCGGCGAGAGGCAATGCGACACGGACTGAGTTACATCGGTACCGCCCGCATGCTCTACATGGCGGAACGGAGATCGCTCATAGACGACGCCGCAGTCGTAGTCCAACACATGGCCGCGTGTGGCTATCGGATTTCACCGCTGCTCTTGCAGCAACTCAGGGCCCGGCATGGCGCCAATGAGCCCAGCGGCAGCGCCTCCTGATTGACCACGCGCGAACGTGCCGCCACCATCGCGCGTCATGGGCAACACCTTCGGGCACCTGTTCCGGGTCACCACCTTCGGCGAGTCGCACGGGCCCGCCGTGGGCGCGGTGATCGACGGCTGCCCGCCCCTGCTGGAACTGGCAGAGGCCGACCTGCAGGCGGAGCTGGACCGCAGGCGCCCGGGGCAGAGCGCGCTGACCACCCAGCGGCGCGAGGCCGACCGGGCGGAGATCCTCTCCGGGGTGTTCGAGGGCCGCACGCTGGGCACGCCGATCGCGGTACTGGTGCGCAACACCGACGCCAAGCCGCAGGACTACGAGGACGTGCGCCGTGCCTATCGCCCATCGCACGCCGACTACACCTACGAGCGCAAGTACGGCATCCGCGCCTGGATCGGCGGCGGGCGCGCCAGCGCGCGCGAGACCGTGGGCCGAGTGGCCGCCGGCGCCATCGCCCAGAAGCTGCTGCGCGAGCAGTGCTCGACCGAGGTGCTGTCCTACGTCGCCCGCGTGCAGTCGATCGAGGCGGAGGTCGACCACGAGAGTCTCGACCGTGCCGCCATCGAGGCGACGCCCACGCGCTGCCCGGACCCGGCGGCGGCGGAGCGGATGGTCGAGCGCATCGGCGCCGCCCGCAAGGACGGCGACTCGCTCGGCGGCGTGGTGCAGGCGGTCGTGCGCGGCGTCCCACCCGGCCTGGGCGAGCCCGTGTTCGACAAGCTGGAGGCCGAGCTGGGCAGGGCGCTGCTGTCGCTGCCGGCCTGCAAGGGGTTCGAGATCGGCTCCGGGTTCGGCGGTACGCTGCTGACCGGCTCGACCCACAACGACCCGTTCTATGCCGAGGACAGCCGCGTCCGCACCCGCACCAACCACTCCGGTGGGGTGCAGGGCGGCATCACCAATGGCGAGGACATCGTCGTCCGCGCCGCGTTCAAGCCGACCGCGACCATCCTGCGGGAGCAGGAGACGGTGGACGTGGACGGCAGACCCACCACCATCAAGGGCCGCGGCCGCCACGACCCGTGCGTGCTGCCGCGCGCCGTGCCGCTGGTGGACGCCATGGTTGCGCTGGTGCTGGCCGACCACTATCTGCTGCATGGGGCGACATCTGCGGCCGTGCTACAATCTTCCGAGGAGACCGAAACGTGAGTGAAAGCGAGCCGCAGGCAGGTACTGCGGGCTGGATGTCGTACCGCCCCGAGATCAAGGTGCTGGACTGCACCATCCGCGACGGCGGCCTGATGAACGACCATCAGTTCTCGGACGAGACCGTGCGCGGCGTGTACCAGGCGTGCGTCGAGAGCGGCATCGACTACATGGAGATCGGCTACATCAACTCCCGCGAGCAGTTCCCCCCCGGCGAGTTCGGGCCGTGGAAGCACTGCCAGGAGAGCGACGTGCGCCGCATCGTCGGCGACAACGACACGGCGCTGAAGATCGCCGCGATGGCCGACGCCGAGAAGAGCGACTACCAGGAGGACATCCTCCCCAAGTCGGAGAGCGTGATCGACATGATCCGCATCGCCACCTACATCCACCAGATCCCGCTGGCGCTGGACATGATCAAGGACGCCCACGACAAGGGCTACGAGACCAGCCTCAACCTGATGGCGCTGTCCACCGTGAACGACCGGGAGCTGCACGAGGCGCTGGCGCTGGTGGCCCGCTCCGAAGTCGAGGTGATCTGCATCGTGGACAGCTTCGGCGCGCTGTACACGGAGCACATCGACGACTACATGAGGATCTTTCAGCCGTACTGCGACGAGGGCGGCAAGCTGGTCGGCATGCACGCGCACAACAACAGGCAGCTCGCCTTCGCCAACACCATCCAGGCCACCGTCCGCGGCGCCAACCGGCTGGACGCGAGCATGGCCGGCCTGGGACGCGGCGCCGGCAACTGCCCGATGGAGCTGCTGCTCAGCTTCCTGCACAACCCCAAGTTCCGCCTGCGGCCCGCGCTGCACTGCATCCAGCACCACATCGAGCCGCTGCGCGAGAAGCTCAAGTGGGGCTTCGACTACCCGTACATGATGACCGGCGTGCTCAACCAGCACCCGCGCGCGGGCATGGCGTTCAACGAGTCCGAGCACCGCGGCGACATCATCCGCTTCTACGATTCGCTGGAAAATCCGGACTGAGCCGATGGACGCGCTGGTGCAACCGACGCCCGGGCACGTTCTGGACGAGGAGACCCGCGCCGCGCTCCGGCTGATCAACTCGACCGCCGTGGTCGACACGCTGGCCCACGCCGGCTACGCCGCGCGCTACACGTTCATGCCGAACGTACGGAGCATGAATCCCGGCGCGCGGCTGGTCGCGCGGGCGGTGACCGTCCGCTTCGTCCCCGCCCGGCCGGACGGCGTGGCCGACAAGCCGCCCGGCGAGCAGTCGGCGGAGTACGTGGCGTTCGAGCAGGCCGGTCCGGGCGACGTGATCGTCATGGAGGCGATGCGCTCAACGCTGATGTCGGTCGGCGGCGACATCAAGTTCCTCCGGCTCAAGCAGCGGGGCGCCGACGGCCTGATCTGCGACGGCGGCATCCGCGACATGGACACGGTCAAGGACTACGGCGTCTCACTCTGGGGCCTGGGCAGGACCGCGGCCCTGGGCACGCAGTTCGGCTACCCCTACACCGCCAACGACGCGGTCTCCGTGGACGGCGTGCTGGTCCGCCCCGGCGACTACCTGGTCGCCGACGACGACGGCGTGGTCGTCATCCCGCGCTCGATCGCGCCCGAGATCGCGCAGGCGACCATCGAGCGCGACGACCTGGAGGAGTGGATCCGCCGCCGCCTGGACGAGGAGAACCTCTCCCCCGGCAAGTACTACCCTCCGGACGAGGAAACCTTCGCCCAGTACCGCGCATGGAAGGCCGGGCAGGGCTGAAGGCGAGCTCGCTCCCGGCCGTCCCGTTCGACGCCGATCCGGCGCACGATGGGACCTTGGCTCACCTGCCTGGCGGCAGGATAGGGGGACTGAAGCGGGCGGGATCGGAGCCGAGGCACAGATCGAGGCGGCCGCCGCCAAGCACCTCGTCGTAGCGCAGCCAGGCTCGGTCCAAAGCCTGGCCGTTGAGGCGCACGTCTTGCAGGTAGATGGCGCCGGGGCCGTCCGCAGCCGTGGAGATCGTCAAGGGTCCGTCGCCGGTGGTCAGCTCGGCGCACTCGACCGTCGGACTGCCGAGCAGGAAGATGCCCTGGCCGGGCACGGGGAAGAGGCCCACGGTGTTCCATACGTACCAGGCGGACAGGGCGCCGGAGTCGTCGTTGCCGGGCAGGCCGCCGGCGCTGTCGGCGAAGTGGTGACGCAGGACCGCGCGCACGATCTCGGCGGTCCGGTCGGGGCGGCCGGCGTAGTGGTAGGCGTAGGGAGTCTCCAGCATCACCTCGTTGTTCACCCCGTCGAAGCGGCCGAGGGCCATGCCGCGGCCGCGCGCCACGTCCCACGGCGGCTCCCGTAGTTGCTCCACCGGCGCCGCGCCGTAGCCGAAGAACCGGTCCAGCTTCTGCACGAACTGCGCCGGTCCGCCGGCCAGCCGGATGCGCTCGGCCATCGCGGGCAGCAGCCGGAACGAGTAGTGGGTGTGCGACGCCTCGTAGTACTGCCCGCGACGCATCATGCCGGTCGCGGGGTCGAACGCGGCGCGCCACAGGTCAAGGAAGCGCGACGCCTGCTCCGCCTGAGCGGGTTGGTCGAGGACGCGAGCGATGCCCAGGGCGCAGTGCGCGGCGCAGGCGACGTCCAGCAGGTGCGAGTGGCCGTTGGTCTCGTCCGCCGGCCGCACCCGCTCAGCCGCCTGCGGCAGCGCCGCCACCATCGCCTCCAGCAGGCCGCACCACCGTTCCCGCTCGGCGCCGCCCATCCGCGCCGGGTCTGCGCGGTCGAAGGCGTCGCGCAGCACGACGAACGGCAGCAGCCGGCTCTGGTTGGAGAACCGCTCGAAGTCATCGGCAAACAGGACCGCCGGCGGGAAGTCGCCGGTTCGCTCGGTCACCGCCTGCAGGGAGGCGACGATGCCGCCGACATACTCGGGGCAGAGGGTGAACAGCAGCGGGAGCTGCGTCTTGTACTGGTCCCACATGGTAGCGAAGTCGGCGTAGAGCGCGGGCCCGCCGCGCCACAGGAAGTTGCTCTGCTCGCTACGCACCGGCTTGAGCAGGGAGCGGTAGAGCGCGGTGGTGAAGACCCGCCGCTCCCGTTCGGAGTCCGTGGAGATGCGAAGCCGCGACAGGTGCCGATCCCACACTGCACGCGCCTCCGCGTGCACGGCGTCGAAACCGGCGGCCGCCGCCGCCGCGGCGTACCCTCGGGCCGTGGCCGGACCATCGAGCGACAGTCCCACGTACAGCTCGGCCGCATCCGCTCCGGAGCGGTAGAGCGCGCCGGTCCGTTCCCTGCGGCACCGCTCCGCGTCGAGCGCGAGCGCACGGTCCCCCGGCCGCTCGCGGACGCTCGCCCCGGCGCCGTGCCAGAGGACCGGCGCGGTCGCACCCCGCACGACCAGTGCGAAGAACCAGCGCACGCCGAAGAACGAGAACGCTCCACTGACGACGCCGTCGCCTTCGATCCGCACGGCTGCCTCCCGCGGGCGGCACTGCGCGCGGGGCGGCGTCAGTCCGCCGCTGGTGACGTCGACCGCAAAGCCGCGCATGCCCACGTCCGGGAACCGATACCGGTGCGCAGCCGCGTGCTCGGCCACGGTCAACTCGAACTCGATCCCCAGGTCCCCCAGCCGCCCCGCGTACCAGCCGGGCCGGGCGCGCTCGTGCACGAGCGGATGGGGCGCGGCTCCGGCGAAGTCCGCCTCGGGAACGGCGACCGGCCCGCCCGCGAACGGGATCACCAGCAGATGGTTGTAGAAGTAGTTGATGTAGCCGGTGCCGGTGTGATGGACGTGGGTCACGCCGTACGCGGACTTCCGGTCGTAGAGCCGCGGCGGGGTGCCGTGGCTGTTGATGTCGTAGCGCCCGTAACCGGTGGGGTAGGCGCCGGAATAGGGCAGCGCCGACACCGGGCCGAGTGGCAGCGCGGCCCCGGGATGGTTGTTGGCGACCTGCGCCTTCAGGTAATACCAGGTGGCCGCGATGCCCTCCGGCTCCGGCAGGTCGACGGCTTCGGTGCCGAGAAAGGGGTCGACGAGGTCGCCGCAACCGGCCATGACGGACGTCTCTACCGTACTGCGGGATGCCCGCTCACGCCACCGCCCGCATTGCCTCATCAAAAATCCACACGAACGAAAACCGGTGCCTCATCG
>JAPPKD010000001.1 GCA_028820215.1 Spirochaetaceae bacterium
GAAGGTGTATTGGACGAGGCTGTCGTGCGCAAGATGCTGGTCGTCTCGTCGCTGGGAGGCCAGAACCCTTCAAAATCTCAAGCCAGATGTTGATTTTATTGAGGGGAGCGCCCACATTTCGTCTGTGGTCGATGCGGGAGGTGTTACAGGCCGCAGGAGGGCGCCGGTAGGCGCATGCGGGTTCTGAGCGGTGTAGCCCATGGCCTGTTCGCGCCGGACCGGGCGTTCGCATTTCGCGTAGCCTCGGGCGTTTCGCTGTTCGCATTGCTGGCCCTGCAGGTGGCCGCCGTCGTGGCGGGGGAAACGATGATCCTGTGGCGGACGGGCGGAACCGAGCTGCGGCGGATCGCCCTGGTGGAGTCGCGCCACGTCGCCGAGCAGCGCAGCACCTCGTTTGCCGAACCGGAGGATGTCGACCGGCGGCAGGCGGCCGCCTACCGACGGCTCACGGCACCCACCGGCGCCGTCGCCAAGACCGCTGCCGTCCTGGTCTCGGGTCTGGTGCTGCCGGTCGCCGTCGTCCTGACCTGGCTGGCGTTTCTCGTGCTGGCGCAATTCTTCGGCGGCGAGGAACCGCGCGTCCCGGGCCGCCCGCGTCCCTCCATCCGCCTGGTTGCCGTGGCGTTCGCGCCGCTGGCACTGCGCCGCCTGGCCTCCGGCGCCGCGACACTGGCGGTGATCGACCCCGCCGCCGCCGCGGCCGGCGCCACCACCGTCGCCGCGTTCCGCGAGCGCGCCACGGTGCGCTTCGACCTCGCGGCGCTGGTTGACGCAATCCCCGCCGGCTTCGTCGAGCGCGCCGCGGTGCTGCTCACCGATCCGTTCGGCCTGTGGGCGCTGGCGGTGCTGGCCAGCGGCGCAGCCGCCCTGCTGCGCCTGCCGGCGCCGCGCGCCCTGGCGCTGACCGCGGTGATCGCCGCGTTGTGGACGCTGTTCGACACGGTGGCCGGCGGCCGCTGGGCGCTGTTGGCATGAAGCGGCGCACCAGCCGATTGCTGCGGGCCGGCATCGCCGTCCTCGTGCTGCTCGCCGCCGGCGCGGCGCTGTGGCGGCTGTTCGCCAGCGATCCGGCGGCGGACGCGGTGCCGGTGACGGTGGAGGCGGCGCGCACCGCGACCCTGCGCGCCCGCGTGGTGGGAAGCTGCACATTTCGGCCGCGGCGTAGCGTCACCGTGATCAGCGACACCGGCGGCCGGGTGGTTTCGACACCGGCGGCGGTGGGCAACGAGGTGCGCGAGGGGCAGGAACTGGTGGTGCTCGACGACCGCGAACTGCGCGTCGCGTTGCGCCGCGCCGAGGCTGCGCGGCAGTCCGCCGAGGACGGGGTTCGCGGCAACCTGCTGACGCTGCGATCCAACCTCCGCGCCGCCGCCGCGGGCTGGCAGCGGGCGCGCGATGCCCTGGACCGCGACCGCAAGCTGCTCGCCGCCGGCGGCGCGACCCAGGCCCAGGTGGAGGCTGCGCAGCATGCCGAGAGCGATGCCGCCGAAGCGCTCCGGTCGGCGCGCGAGCGGCTCAATCTCGCCGCCGGCCGCGCGCCCGCCGCGGAGCCGATGCTCGACCCGGCGGAGGACGCCGCCATCGTCGCGGCCGACCCTGACGTGATCCAGGCGCGGCTGGCGGCGCAGCAGGCGGCGCACGACCTGGAGCGGGCGGTCCTGGACGCGCCGCTGGCGGGCACGTTGACCGCGCTGGAGGCGTCGCTCGGCAATCACCTGGCCCCCGGCGCGGCGGTGGCGACCGTGGCCACGCTGGACGACATCCTGGCCGAGGTGCAGATCGACGAGGTCGACATCGGCAAGCTGCAGGTCGGCCAGGAGGTGGTACTGACTACCGACAGCGTACGCGAGGTCGAGCTTGCCGGGCGTGTCGCGCGCATTCCCCCCGCCATGACCGACCACCTGGTCGCGGTGGAGGTGGGCGTGGACCAGAGCGGCCTGCCGCCGGGCGCCGTGCTGCGCGCCGGCGCCTCCTGCCGCGCCCGCATCGAGGCGGAGCTGAAGCAGGACGTGACGGTGGTGCCGTTCGCCGCGCTGTTGGAGCGTCCCGGCGGCAGCGTGGCGTTCGTGGCAGTACCGGACGCCGCCGGCGCGGCGGACGCGGCCGTGACGGACTCGGGCGATGTACCGGATGCAGGCGATGCCGCGGCCGCGGGTGATCCGGCGGATGCGGGTGGTGCGGCTGACGGCGACCCCGCCGGCGATGGCGATGACGAGACTGCCGGGCTGTACCGGCTGGAGCGGCGCGAAGTGGAACTGGGCGCCTCCAGCGTCAGCGACGTGGAGGTGACCTCCGGCGTGGAGGAGGGTGAGCTGGTGGTGGTGGGCAGCCTGTCGCTGCTGCGCGACGGGCTGCTGGTCACCCTGGAACGCGACGAGCCGCCGGCGCGGGAGGATGCCGCCGCCGGCGCGCCGTCCGGCGAGGGGCGGGGCGACGAGCAGTGATCCGCCTCGCCGGCATCACCAAGGTATACCACATGGGCGAAGACGTGACGGTGAACGCGCTCGCCGGAATCGACCTGGAGATCGGCGCGCGCGAGTTCGTCGCGGTGATGGGGCCGTCCGGCTCCGGCAAGTCGACCCTGATGAACATCATCGGCTGCCTGGACCGCCCGAGCGGCGGCCGTTACACCCTCGACGGCATCGACGTGGCGCGCATGAGCGACCGCGAGCTGGCGCAGGTGCGCAACGCGCGCGTCGGGTTCATCTTTCAGACCTTCAACCTGCTGCCGCGCATGACCGCCCTGCGCAACGTCGAGCTGCCGCTGATCTATGCCGGCGTGGCGCGCGCCGCACGCCACCGGCGAGCCACCGCGGCGCTGGTCCGCGTCGGCCTGGCCGACCGCGTACGCCACCGTCCCAACCAGCTCTCCGGCGGCCAGCGCCAACGGGTCGCCATCGCCCGCGCCCTGGTCAACAATCCCGCCATCGTGTTCGCCGACGAGCCGACCGGCAACCTGGACACCGCCACCGGGAACGAGATCATGGATCTGCTCGCCGACCTGCACGACGCGGGAGCCACCATCATCCTGGTTACCCACGAGGCCGACGTCGCCGCCTACGCGGGCCGCGTCATCCACCTGCGCGACGGGCGCATCACCGGCGACGAGGCGCGCACCCCGGCGCCCGTTGGGCAGCCGGAGTAGCCATAGGCATCATGCGCGTCACCGAGGGGCTGCGCGAGGCATTCGACACCGTGCGCCACAACAAGCTGCGCACCGCGCTGACCATCCTCAGCATCGTGATCGGGGTGGCCTCGGTGATCGCGGTAATGGCGATCGGCATCATGGGGCGGCGCGCGATCATGGGCGACCTGGCCGCGCTCGGCGGCGCGCTGTACTGGATCGAGCCGGACGAGGGCGACTGGGATGACCCGCGGCGCGACCAGCACCTGCGCATCGAGCACCTGGAGGCGATAGCCGCGCTGGTAGCCGACACGAGCTGGGTGAGCCCGATCCTGCGCGGCGGCGCGGAACTGCGCTTCCGCGACCGGCAGGTGTCGGCGTCGCTGTTCGGCGTCGGCGCCGAGTACCCCGAGTTGTGGCCGTTGCAGGTGCAGGCGGGACGCTTTCTGCAGCAGCAGGAGGTGCGGCAGCGGCGCAAGGTGATCGTGCTCGGCGACCGCATCGCGCGCACGCTGTTCGACGATCCCGGGCGCGCGGTGGGCAGCGTGGTGAGCGCCGGCGGCCTGCAGTTGGAAGTGGTGGGGGTGATGGCGGCCGACTTTCGCGCCTCCGGCGATGGCTCCGACGAACGCACCTGCTACCTGCCCCACGAACTGTACCGCACCATCTACCCGTGGGATCCGGCGACAGGCCCGCACGTGCCGGCCGTCACCCTGCGCGCCCGCGACACGGCGCAACTCGGCGAGTCGATGACACTCGTGCAGCGCTTCCTCGATCGCGTGCTGCCCGGCTCGCCGTCGGTGCGGGCGTTCGTGGTGGAGACCGACCAGGCCCGCCTGGAGACCGAGGCGCAGGTGCTCCGCGTGGTTACCCTGGTCGTGACCCTGGTGGCCGGCATCTCGCTGCTGGTCGGCGGGCTGGGGATCATGAACATCATGCTGGTGAGCGTCAGTGAGCGCACCGTCGAGATCGGCCTGCGCAAGGCGGTGGGCGCCCGCGACGGCGACATCCTCGGCCAGTTCCTGATCGAGTCGATCGTGGTCTGCCTGCTGGGCGGGGTGTGCGGGGTGGTGCTGGGGTTCGGCGGCACCCTGGCCGTGGCGCTGGCGCTGGGCTGGAACCTGATCCTGCCGGAGGTGGCCGCCGTCGGCCTGGGGGTGGCGGTGGCGACCGGCCTGTTCTTCGGCGTCTATCCGGCCGCCAAGGCGGCGCGGCTGCCGCCGGTGGTCGCCCTGAGCCGCAACTAGCAGGAGGCCGCGCGTGGGTATCGGCGCCCTGATCATGGCCGCGCTGGCGGCGGTAGCGGCCAACCGTTTCCGCGCCCTCCTGGCGCTGCTCGGCATCACCATCGGCGTCGGCTCGGTGATCGCCATCGTGGGTCTCGGCGACGGCGCCAAGCTGGTGGTGCGCGACGCGATATCGCGCTTCGGCGCCGGCTCGCTGATGGTGCTGCCCAACTACCAGGTAATCGAGGCCAGCGACGGCCGCTACGAATGGCCGTCGATCACGCGCGAGGACATCGCACAGATCAACGCCGGGGCGGACGCGGTGCGGGCGGTGACCCCGCAGGCCAACTGGCCCGGAGCCTCCGCCCGCCGCGCCGGCCGCGCCCGCGAGGTGGAGCTGTTCGGCACCCTGCACCACTTCCTGGCGGTCAATTCATCGACGCGCCTGGCGCAGGGCCGTTTCCTGCATCCCGAGGACGACCGCCTGCAGCGCAAGGTGGCGGTGCTCGGGGCGGAGGTCGCCGCCGACCTGTTTCCGGACGAAGCCGCCCTGGGCGCCTTGATCTCGATCGACGATTGGTTCGAGCTGGAGGTGATCGGAATCCTCGCTCCCGAGGAGGACTCGCTGCTGGAGGTCGGGGAAGAGTTCACCGTCGACGATCGCGTGTTCCTGCCGATTTCGACGCTGGAGCGCGTCACCCGCTTCGACGTGGTGTCGATCCTGTGGGGCGAAGCGGTCAGCCTGCGCGCGATCGAGGCGGCGAAACGGCAGATCGTGGCGATCCTGGATGCCAACCACGGCCGTTTCGACGGCATCCATCACAAGTTCGTGGTGCACGACTGGGCGCAGCTTCTGTCCACCATCGAGTCCTCCACCGGCACGATCACCGCCCTGGTATCCGTGCTGGGCATCATCTCGCTGGTGGTGGCCGGCATCGGAGTGATGAACATCATGCTGGTGTCGGTGCGCGAGCGCACCCGTGAGATCGGCACCCGCAAGGCGCTCGGCGCCCAGCCCGCCGCGATCCTCAACCAGTTCATGGTGGAGGCGGTGCTGGTGTGCGGCGGCGGCGGGCTGGCCGGCATCGGCCTGGCGGCCGTCGTGGTCTCGGTCATCGCCGAGGCGACCGACTGGCCCGGCCTGATCTCGTGGCCGACCGTCCGGCTGGCATTCCTGCTGTCGTTCGGCACCGGACTGGTATTCGGCCTCTACCCCGCCAGCCGCGCCGCCCGCCTGCCCCCGGTCGAAGCCCTCCGCCACGACTGACCGCGAGCGAATAAAACATGCTACGGTAGGCAGGTAACACCCGCGGCGCAAAGCGGGCGTGCAACAAGATTCGCGCTATGTTTTCCGTGACGGTCCTCAAGGGTAATGGCAACATACTCCGACGCTGAACTGGAACTGTTGATGGCGGACCTGGAGTCCGACCTGGTGGAGCGGAAGGAGTCGGCCGCCGACGGCCGGAAGATCCGCCGCAACATCTGCGCTTTCGCCAATGACCTGCCCGGGGACGGCCGCGCCGGGGTGGTGCTGGTGGGCGTTCGCGACGATGGCTCCTGCGCGTCCCTGACGATCAACGACGAGTTGTTGACCCGGCTTGCGAACATTCATGGAGAGGGCGACATTCTGCCGCTCCCGTCGATGACCGTTCAGAAGCGGGTACTCAACGGCTGCCCGGTGGCGGTCGTAACCGTCGAGCCGTCGCTTGATCCGCCGGTGCGCTACCGCGGCCGAGTTTGGGTCCGCGTCGGTCCGTCGGTGCGCGAGGCGGCGGTTGCCGATGAGCGCATGCTCGGCGAGCGGCGCCGCGCCGCCGACTTGCCGTTCGACATGCGGGCGGCCGCCGGCGCCACCACCGAATCTCTGGACCTGGAATTCGTGCGCGACCACTACCTGCCGAACGCTGTTGCGCCGGAGGTGCTTGACCAGAATGAGAGACCTCTTGAGCATCAACTGCAATCCCTCCGCCTGGTTCATGGCGCCACGCCGACCTGGGCGGCCGTGCTCTCGTTCGGCGCGGATCCGCAGGCATTCGTGCCCGGCGCATACGTGCAATTCCTGCGTATCGACGGTTCCGAGATCACCGATCCGATCCGCGATCAGAAGCAGCTCATGGGACGCCTGGACGACGTGCTTCGCCGTCTCGACGAGCTGCTTGAACTGAGCATTTCGGTGCGCACCCAAGTGGCGGGTGCGCTGCGCGAGCGGCGCTGGCCTGATTATCCGCTGGACGCCTTGCGGCAGTTGGCGCACAACGCGGTGATGCATCGTACCTACGAGGGAACCAACACCCCGGTCCGCATCCACTGGTTCGCGGACCGCGTTGAAATTGCGAGCCCGGGCGGCTTGTACGGAAGGATCACTCCAGAGAACTTCGGCAAGGGAGACACGGACTACCGCAACCCGTCGCTGGCCGAAATCATGCACCATCTCGGCTTCGCCCAGCGCTTCGGTCTGGGCGTGCGGCTTGCTCGCCGGGCACTCGCCGAGAACGGCAACCCGCCTCCTGATTTCGACTTCCAACCGACGCTGGTGGTAGCTACCGTCCGGATTGCAGCGTGACGAGCATCGCGGTATTCAACAACAAGGGCGGCGTCGGGAAGACCTCGCTCGTCTATCACCTCGCGTGGATGTATGCCGAGTTGGACTTCGACGTTGTGGTGGCCGATCTGGATCCGCAAGCCAACCTGACCAGCATGTTTCTGGACGACGATGAGATGGAGGAACTGTGGGCAGGCGATAGCCGTAGCCGAACGATCCATGCATCGCTGCGCCCACTGCTGGACGGAACGGGGGATGTCGCGGAACCGCACGTGATCGAGCCGGCGACCGGTATTGGGCTGGTTGCCGGCGACATGCTGCTGTCGGGCGCGGAAGATGAATTGGCAAGCAATTGGCCCGACTGTCTCGATCGCAAGCCGCGAGCCTTCCGCGTGCTGTCTGCTCTTTGGCGAACGTTGCACGGGGCAGCGGAGGCGAAAGGTGCAGACCTGATTCTGGTGGACGTCGGCCCCAATCTCGGCGCGCTGAATCGAGCAGCCCTCGTTACCGCCGATCACGTCGTGGTGCCCCTGGCGCCGGACCTGTACTCCATACAGGGTCTGCGCAACCTTGGCCCGACCCTGCGGCAGTGGCGGCGGGAGTGGTCGGAGCGCCGCAATCGCAACCCGGTAACCGATCTCGACCTGCCTCGGGGGAAGATGCGCCCCGTCGGATACGTGGTGCTGCAACATGCCGTGCTGCTCAACCGTCCGGTGAAGGCCTATGAACGCTGGATGGAACGCATTCCGAGCGCGTACCGGGAATTCGTCATCGACAGGTCAACGAGGCGTCCGCCACCGACCGACACCGATCCGCACTGCATTGCGACGTTGAAGCACTTCCGGAGCCTGATGCCGCTGGCGCGGGAGGCGCGCAAGCCGATGTTCGCTCTGAAGCCGGCGGACGGCGCCCTCGGCGGCCACGCCAACGCCGTTCGGGGCTGCTACCGCGACTTTCGCGCCCTCGCGCGCGAAGTGGCGACCCGTTGCGGCGTCACCCC
>JAPPKD010000131.1 GCA_028820215.1 Spirochaetaceae bacterium
TCGTCCCTCCGACCCGAATCGGCCGACAGAGACCCCTACAGCGCAATTTCCTCAGAACACCCTGGACTTGTCCAGGCGATGGCACCATGCCATCGTCTTCGTCCTGGTCACGTTGTTGTCGGTGGTCATGAGGACCGTCGCGTCGGCATCGGGCGTCCACGCCATGGTCGGCCACGCCTCGTTGACCACGTCCCAGGGCTCGATTCCCTGGCCGATCGGATGGTCGGGGTCGGTGACCGTGACCCGCATGGTCTGCCCGAACTCCACCGTGAACTCCGATCCCTCCCGTTGCTCGTGCGGGATACCGAGCAGCGCCGACCACTTCGGCCACGCCATGTAGGAACGGATGGCGTGGTGCAGCATCACCACGCCCTGCTTGGCCGTGCCGACCGCCTCGACGGCCGTCGCCCCAGGTCGCGTCCATGTCGGCCGCCGTGTCGCCGCCGGCGTTGTAGAACAGCAGCACGTCGTAGGCGTCGGGCGCCACGCCCCACGCGCGCGAGAAGTTGCTGATGTCCTGCGGGTAGGCGACGACGTCCTCGAACGAGTCGAACAGCCGCTTGAACGCCGGCACGTCGTAGGCGTGTCCGCCGATGATGACGGCGACCGAGATCTTTCCGGGATTCAACCGTTCGGGCATGTGGTCCTCCGTGCGGTCAGTGTCGGCCGCCCGCGTGCAGGCCGTGCTGGTAGTCGGCGTGGCAGATGTGGGAGTCGATGAACTCGCGTGCCTGCTGCGGATCGAACCGGTCCGGCGCGAAGGCGCTGATGTCGATGCCGGTGCGGCCGTCCACGGCCCACTCGGCCGCGAGCAGGCCGGCCACCGGGTTGTAGGCGAAGCCGCCGGAGTGGAAGCAGCCCGCGCAGATCAGGCCGCGCACGCCGGGCACCGGGCCCAGGATCGGCTCGCCGTCCGCGGAATAGGCCAGGAGTCCCACCTTCTCGATCTCCCACGACAGCGGCGCGACGCCGGGCACCACGTACTGCAGGCGGCGCAATTCCCGCTCCCGGATCTCCGGGTCCACGGAGAAGCTCGACAGATGCGTCTCCCGCTCCGGAGGGGGCACCTCCTCGCGGTCCGGCGTCTCGATGCCGATCAGCACCCGATTGCCGAACGCGGGGCGGTAGTAGCCGTGCCGCGGATGGTCGTTGACCGCCGGCAGGACCACCGGCTTGGGCACCGGCGTGGAGACGTAGCGCTGGTGCACGAACACCTTCGACGGCATGCGCCAGCCGAACTTCTCCAGCAGCCGGATCGACCAGACGTGCGAGGCGCAGACGACGACGTCCGCCTCGATGGTCTCGGCCTCGGTGCGGACCCCGATCACGCGGTCGCCCTGCATCGGGAACTCCAGCACGGGTTCGAATTCGCGGATCTCGACGCCCAGCTTGCGCAGGTGGGCGCCCATGGCGGCCACGTACTCGTCCGGCTCGCTGTAGCCGGCGATCGGATCGTACAGCGCCCAGGCGTCGTCCGGGACCGCCATCAGCGGCCAGCGGCGGCGCATCTCGTCCGCGTCCAGGATCTCGTAGGGGGCCTCCAGCCGGTCGTAGAGCGGCAGCATCTCCACCCGTCCCGCGCCCTGGTCTTCGGCCAGGTTGAGGGTGCCGACGTCGTGGAAGGTGTAGCCGTCCACCTCGCGGCTGAACCGGTGGAACAGCTCCAGGCTGACCTTGCGGGCGCGAACGGCGGTCTCCGTGCCCATCAGCCCGGTGATGATGCCGCCCGCCCGCGAGCTGGAGCCGTCGCCGATCGGCCCCTTTTCCACCAGGATCACCTGGCCGGCGTTGCGGTCGGCCAGGTGGAAGGCCGTGCTCAGCCCGATCACGCCGCCGCCCACTACCACGATGCGCATGACGCCGCAGTGTCGAGGCATGCCTCCGGTGGGTCAAGGCCCCAAGAGTCGTCGCCTTCGGCTCCGGCCATGGCCGGGGCTGATTCGCGTCTTGTCGCCCGAGAGTACGGCCGGTAGGCTCGCGCTTCTGATGGACAAAGCACTCATCGAAAGCCTCGGGGATTCGGAGACCGCCCTGGTATGCAATGCCCTCTCTGCGCTCGGTCACTCGGAGCCGCACACGTACGCGATGGACGGGCGCATCCAGTGCATGACCCCGGACCTGCCGCCACTGGTGGGAGAGGCGATCACGATCAAGATCGACACCTGCACCCCGGAAGGAGGGCCGCAGACGGAGCCGTACTTCGCGATGATGGAGGCGATCGAGGGGAGCGAGTTGCCGCGCGTGATCGTGGTGGAGACGGTCGGCCCCGATCCGTACCGGGAGTGCGTGATGGGCGACGGCATGGCCAAGGGCTTCATGGCCGCCGGCGCCATCGGCATGGTGACCTCGGGCGGCGTCCGCGACCTGCCCGGCATCATCGATCAGGGGTTCGGCATGTTCGCGATCGCGCGCGTGATCCAGCACGCGGCGCTGCGCTGGTCGGACTACGGCGAGCCGGTGCAGGTCGGCGGCATCACGGTGCGGACCGGCGACCTCATCCACGGCGATGAGGGCGGCTGCATCGTCATCCCGGAGCCCAACCACGCCGCCATCGTCGAGGCATGCCGGCTGGTCAACGACTTCGAGAAGCAGGCGCACGTGATGATCCGCCGCACCGACCTGGACGGCGCCCAGAAGCGCGCAGGGATGGACGAGCTCAGCGGCCGGTTCGAGCGCGCGTTCGGTGCCCTGCGATAGCGCGGCATGGGTGACGCCAAGCGCACCTTGCGGTAGGCTCAATCGATGGCGCCGCCACCGCCGCGGCGCTCTCCGAAGACCATCACGCACCGCGGCCCGTCGCAGGCGTCGGCGGTGCCGACAAGAGAGATGACAATGGGTACTGACGGAACATCAGTTCTGGTTCGCACCGCCGCGCCCGCGGGCGAGGCCTCGGAGCACAGCGTCCAGCTCCCCGCCTACGACCGGCAGCGGCTGGAGGACGTCGGCTTCCTGACCGCCATGACGCTGACCCTGCTCGGCAACTACGCGCAGACCGGCCACTTCGGCGGCCCGCTGGCCTACACGCCGTACAACATCGCCCTGCACCTGGTGGGGCCGGAGAACGGCGGCCTGCGCTATGACTACCGCCGGCCCAAGCATCCGTTCGGGGACAAGCTGCTGTTGGCCGGCGGGCACAACATCCCGACCCTGTACGCTCTGTGGATGGTCATGGGCGAGGCGATGGCCCGCCGCTATCGCGCGACCGGTCATCATCGCTACGCGGTCGATCCCGAGATCGCCATGCTGCCGATCGATTGCCTGGGCTTCCGTCGCGGCGCCGGCGCGCTGGCAACGCTGCTCGAGGACAACGGCCTGGCCGACGATCCGCTGTTCGCACAGGCGAAGTTGCGCGGCATCCGGTCGCTGGCCGGCCACTCGGAGACCACCGACCTGATCAACGACGTCAACGGCGGCCCGTCAGGCATCGGCATCGCCACCGCCGCCGGCAAGGCCGCCTTCTGGGACTTCATGGGCGCCGGCGACTCGCCCAAGATCGTCGCCCTGGAGGGCGAGTTCGCCATGACCTCCGGCCATTCGCAGGAGATGAAGACGCAGGCCGTGGCCCAGAAGGTGGGCAAGCGGCTGCGCATCCTGCTGTCGTACAACAACGCCGGCATCGACGACTCGCTGGTCGGCGGCGTCGTGTCGGAGTCGTTCGACGGGTACCGGATCGCCGAACAGTGGTCGGCCTACGGCTGGAACGTCCTGACCCTGGACGACGGCAACGACTACGACCAGGTCGTCGGGGCGCTCAAGACCATGAAGGAGTGGGACCCGGACGACCGGCGGCCGATGATCGTGGTCGGCCGCACCACCAAGGGCTGGTGGCCGGCGGCTACCAACGGCACCATCGCCGGGTTCGGCGAGCAGTTGGTCGGTTATCACAGCCACCCGTACGAGATGAAGATGAACGTCCCGTACTTCGTTGCCCTGGCCGGCACCTTCGAGCAGCGCTTCGGCGTAACCTTCGAGGGGATCCACGACGGCCCGGTCGACGACGAGGCGGAGCGCATCCGCCAGTTCAAGACCAACATCGACGTGGTCATGTCGGTGCTGGAGCAGAACGGGCTCGGCGAGTGGCTTGCCGACCGGCTGGTGGCCATCGGCGACGACGTTGGCGACGACGCCGCGTTGCGGGTCGACAATCGCACGGATCCGTTCCAGGACGAGCGCCTGCGCGTCTCGGCCATCCCGGTGGAGCCTCAGACGGTGAGCGCGGGCACCGGCGAGGAGAGCATCGAGCTGTTCAAGCAGCCGGGCGAGGTGCAGGGCACGCGCCGCGCGATCTCGGAGGTGGTGAAGTGGCTGAACCACGTCACCGGCAACCGGTTTCTGACCGTGTCGGCCGACCTGTCGGGCTCGATCAACGTGGAGAAGGGGTCGCTCACCGGCCATTACGATCCGCTCGCCAACCAGGGCGGCACGCGGCTCAAGGCGGCCATCCAGGAGGCCGGCAACGCCTCCACCGCCATCGGGCTGGTGGGGCAGAGCGCCTCGCTCGACCCGAACGTGCACTCCGGCGTGTGGGCGCTGAGCGGCAGTTACGGCGCGTTCACGCCGTTCATGTACCTGCCCGCGCGCGTGTGGAGCCAGCAGAATCAGGACAGCCCGTTCCGGGTCGGCGTCCTGCACATCCTGGCCGGGCACTCCGGCCCGGAGACGGCGGCCGACGCGCGCACGCACTTCGGCATCTTCGCGCCGCAGGTGTGGAAACTGTTCCCGCGCGGCCAGGTCATCACGCTCAGCTTCTGGGACTACAACGACGTGGCGCCCGGCTACTTCGCCGCGGCCGAGATCGCCGCCCGCGACCCGCTGGTCGGCGTGATCGTGATCGAGGTGGCGCGCCCGGATTTCCCGGTGGCCGACCGCGCGACGTTTGCCGACACCGACCTCAAGGCCGCTGCCAAGGGGTTCTACGTGATCCGCGACTTCGATCCCGGCAAGCCCCGCCACGGCTACGTGCTGGCCCAGGGATCGAGCTCGACCTTCAACCTGCTGCAGGCGCTGCCGCACCTGGAGGAGCAGGGGATCAACGTCAAGGTGGTCGCGGCCATCAGCGAGGAGCTCTTCGACCGCCAGCCGCAGGCCTACCGCGACGCGGTGCTGCCGGCCGCGGCCAAGAACGACCTGATGGTGGTCACCACCGGCACGCAGCGCATGTGGCCGGTGCGCGACGTGGGGCCGCTCACGTCGGAGTACTCCCTGGTCTCCGACTGGCACGACCGCTGGCTGACCGGCGGCTTGGAGTCCGACGTGATCGCCGAGGCGCACCTGGACGAGCAGTCGATCGCGGCCGGCATCACCCGCTTCGCCGCCGACCGCGACCAGCGGCTCGCCCGCCAACGGGAGGCGCTGGCAGCGCTGTAGGGTTCCAGTCCACCCAAGGCGCGCCGAACTGATCCCAGTCCGGGGAGCGGAGTCAGTGCGAGTCGTTGGTCCACAGTCTGGCTGCATCGCAAGCGGTATGGACTCCGGGAAAGTACAGCTCCATGTTGGAGCCGCAGATGGAGTGGATCATGTCATCGAGGTACTCCGGGTCCACGAATGATTCGATCCGCTCCGTCCAGGTGCCGCGATTCAAAACGCCGCGAGCATCATCCAGCGAGCTCACGGGGATCCGCAGGAACTCGGCCAGGCGCTGATGCGAAGAGCTCAGCTCGTGCGTCCGAAGCACGACGGAGCGATCCGGGGGAATCGAGGTGATGCTGGTGTCGACATGCCGGTTCCACGCATGCAGGTACGCCTCTACGGAGAACACTCCAAGATCCGCGAGCGCGCGATCGTGAAGGCCGTGGGGGTACCGGTCTGGCCGGAACCACCACCGGAGGAACTTCACGGTGTCGTCCGGCACGCCGGGTCCGACGAGGTGCCCGTCGATCGACTGAAGCCATGTGTGACAGTCGCGCACCAGCACGATGAACTGTGCGGCCGGAAACACCGCCACAAGGTGATCGATGATGAACTGGTTCGCCCAGGAGATGTCGTACTCCAGGTCGAGCCGGGCGTCCCGCTCGCGGAGATACGCCCTGACAGCCGCGGTCGAGAGTTGGCCACGAGCCTCGTTGAGAATGAGATTGAGTGTCTCCGCGCGTTCAGGCTCGTGGGCAGCGCGGTGGTTGGCGGACAGGAGCCCCGCGAGCGAGGCAGTGCCGGACTTGGCCTGGCCTACGCAGAATGCCTTGACCCGCGGCGCAAAGCGCATTTCGACTCTCCCCTGAGCCATGACGATGACGGGCTGATCTTCCGCCGAACGGGGCCCTCGCCCTACGCAGCCTCTGTGGCCATTGCGTCGATCAGGCGGTCGACCTGCGCGGGGGAGACGAAGTAGTGGGTGGAGATGCGCAGCGCGTCGTGCCCGTCCCGGACGTGGTCGTCGACCCGCAGGTTGTAGCCCTGCTGCAGTCGGGCGCGCCATCCGGCGGCGTCGCCGCCGGGCGGCACGACCAGCGTCGTCCCCGGAGCCACGAACTCCCGCTTGGGTGAGTTGACGGTGTCCATGCCGGGAATCTCGGCGAGCCCGGCGCGGAGCCGCTCGGCCAGCAGGTGGTTGCGGGCTTCCACCGCGCCCATGCCGATCTGGCGCAGCCACGCGGCCGCCACGCCGATGCCGGCGCGTGTCGGCAGGTCGAACGTGCCTTCCTCCTCGTACCGCGAGGCGCTGGGGCCCGGCGGCGTGGTGATCGTGCCGAAGCGCTCCTGGAACTCCTGCCGGACGTAGAGCACGCCGGTCCCCGACGGCGCCAGCAGCCACTTGTGCAGGCTGGCGGCATACAGGTCGCAGTCGTACGCGGTCACGTCGACCGGGACGCGGCCGATCGCCTGGGCGCCGTCGACGGCGATGATCAGGCCGTGCTCGCGCCCCAGGCGGCACATCGCCTCGATCGGATAGCGGATGCCGCCGCGGGTGACGTGGCAGAAGGCCAGCACGCGGGTGCGGCCGGTGATCGCGGCGCGCAGCGGCTCGATCAACTGCGCCGCGTCCTCGACGGGACTCGGCAGTTCCACCTCCCGGACCACCAGCCCGTCGCGGGCGGCTCGGGCGCGCCAGGGCTCCACGCCGACCGGGTGCTCGTGGCTGGTGGTGAGGATCTCGTCCCCGGCGCGCAGGCCGGTGACGCCGTCGGCGACCAGCGCCAGCCCCACCGAGGCGTTGCGGTTGATGGCGAGCTCCTCGGGCCGCGCCCCCATCAGCGCCGCCAGCTCCGGGATGGCGACCTCGTCGTTGTAGCGCCGGTAGTCGATCTTGCCGGCGTCGGGGTCCTGCGAGAGGCGCAGGTAGCCTTCGTGAACGGCGGCGATCACCGGGTCGGGCGGCACGCCGAGCGCGGCGCTGTTCAGGTAGACCAGGTCCGGATCCAACGGAAAGCGGGCACGGATCCGCTCCCAGTAGGACTCGTCGTCGGCGGCTCCCCGTCCCCAGGAGACGCTCATCGCGCGCTCGATCGCTGCATGGCTCATGGGCGGGGACTATGGGACCCTCGGGTCTAGTGCGCAAGCAGTACACCCGGGGGTCCCATGGAGAGGTTGGGGATGGGGGCGGAAGCGAGTCCGGAGGACTCGGTTCCGCCGGCGCCATGAGTACCCATGCCAGGCTTGACAACCGCTCGAGATCGCGCGACATACGCCGAATTGATGACGGTGCTGGGACGACCCCTGGAGTTGCCTTGTGGCGTGGTGTTGAAGAACCGTCTGGTAAAGTCCGCGATGTCCGACTCGCTTGGAGATGGCGAGGGTAACCCCACTGACGCGCAGATGCGGCTCTACGAACGGTGGGCCGAAGGTGGGACGGCGCTATCGCTGATCGGCGAGGTGCAGGCGGATCCCCGTTATCCCGAGAAACCCGGCAATCTTGTTCTTGCGCCGGATGCCGATGTGCAGGCCATGCAAGTCCTGGCACGACGAGGGTCAGCAAACCGTGCCGAAATCTGGCCGCAGATCGGCCATGCCGGGGCTCTGTCACATGTCCCGATCAGTCGGCCCAAGGGACCCTCTCCACTGGATATTGAAGGACTCCGGTGCGAAGGGATGTCAGGCGATGACATTCGTGAATTGCCCGGCATATACGCAAGAGCTGCGATACTCGCGAAGAATGCAGGATTCGGGGGCGTCCAGATCCATGCGGCGCACGGGTTTCTGTTGAGCCAATTCCTGTCACCTCTGTTCAATCGAAGGACGGATGCCCATGGCGGCTCGATCGAAAGGCGGTTCCGCATCGTTCACGACGTGACAGACGCCGTCAGGCAGGGCGTTGGCGTGTCGTTTCCGGTCGGCATCAAGATCAACTCCACGGACAGATTGGTGGGAGGCCTTACGGAAGACGATGCTCTGCAAGTGGTCGACATGCTCGACCGGACTTCTGTCGACCTTATCGACATCAGCGGAGGCACCTATTTCCCAGGGTCGGCATCCAGTTCCGACGGGAGATCATCGTCCGGGCCCTACTTCATCGATTTTGCGAAGCGCGCGAAAGAGGTGACGGCTGTTCCAATCATGGCAACAGGAGGATTCCAGACAAGGGATCTGGCGACAGACGCGGTGGAGCGGGGATGTGTCGACGCGGTGAGCCTTGCCCGCGCGATGGCGCTCAATCCAGCGCTCGCCAATACGTGGTTGAGCGACGACGGGGGAGATCCTGAATTCCCCGTGTTTGATCCGCCTCCCCAAGGTGGAGTTACCGCGTGGTACACGATGCGGCTCACGGCGCTTGGAGAAGACGATGAGGGACACTTCGGTCTGAGCCCTGCCTCGGCCTTGGAAGCCTATGAAGCGCGAGATGCACAACGCTGCGAGATCTGGCGACGGCGGTTCCCGCAATCGCTGAACATCGGCTGACGCACCTTGGCTACCGTGCAGGATCTCATCGGGCGCGGAGCACAAAGAACTCGTAACCGTAGAAGTCCGAGAAGGCATGCCACATGTCTATTTCCCTCTGGCACTCGTCCGCCAACTCCTGTGCGTCCTGCTCATCGTGGTGACGCGTCCGGAGTGCGGTCACGTTGTCTTGCAGTGGCCGATAGTAGTCGTCCCACCATGCGGACGCCGGGAGGGGAAAGTGCCCGACGGTCTCGTAGCCGCACGCCTCGGTGGCTTCCAGGAGTGCGGAGGTGTCGCGTATGGCCGGGTACTCGCGGTTCCAGAACGCTGCGCACGCCGCGGGCGGGTCGGGCTTCCGCCAGCATACCTCGGTCAGCGCGACGTGCCCGTTGCGTCGCAGCAGCCGGCGCCAATCACGGAGGGCCGCTTCGACACCCATGTTGTAGATCGCGCCTTCACACCAGATCAGGTCGAAGGAGCCGTCGGCGAAGACGAGTCGGCGCATGTCCGCGACGCGGGCCTCCAGCCGATCCGCGACGCCTAGTTCATGCGCCTTGCGGCTCAGCTCGTCTATGAACGGGGGGTGGTTATCGACGGCGACGATGCGCGCCGGCGAGCTTTGCACCAGAACCAATGTCTGGGCGCCGGTCCCGCAACCGACGTCGAGGACGCGGGTCCGTGGTCCCACGTCCGGCACGAGCCCGAGGGCCCGGCGTGTGCTGGGTTCTGTCCCCGGTCCCTGCCGGGGAAGCCCACTGAACAGCTCGTAGAACAGCGCGGTGGCTCGATCGGGCGGTGTGGTACGCATGCAGCACGCCTCCGGACGAAGGGTAATGGAGAGGCAGGAGATGAGGGCGAAGGCTTCCCGCCGGCCTGCCGTAGGCGTACGTTGTAGGCGTGTCTGACGTACGGCTTCCTTCGCTTGACGAGATCGAGAGCGCGGCCCAGATCGTCTATCGCGCCATGCCGCCGACCCCTCAGTACCGCTGGCCGCTGCTGTGCGAGCGGACCGGCTGCTCGGTGTGGGTGAAGCACGAGAATCACACCCCTATCGGCTCGTTCAAGCTGCGCGGCGCGCTGGTAGCGGTGGACCGGCTGCGGAGCGCCAAACCACGGGTCAACGAGGTGGTGGCGGCCACGCGGGGCAACTACGGCCAGAGCGTCGCCTTCGCCGCGCGCCTGGCCGGACTCTCCGCAACCGTGGTGATGCCGGCCGGCAACAGCCGTGAGAAGAACGCCGCGATGCGAGCGTTCGGCGCCCGGCTCGTCGAGCACGGCAAGGACTTCGATGAAGCGTATGCTCATGCCGCCGTGCTGGCCGCCGGTGACCGCAGGCACCTGATGCCGTCGTTCAGCCCGGAACTGGTCCGGGGCGTGGCCAGTTCCGGCCTGGAGCTGTTCCGGGAGGTCGAGGACCTGGACGCCGTCTACGTGCCGATCGGCTTGGGCTCCGGCATCTGCGGGGTGATGGCCGCCCGCAACGCGCTGTCACCGACGACGGCGGTGATTGGAGTGGTCTCGGCCGCCTTGCCTGCCTATCAGCGTTCGTTCGCCGCGGGCGAGTCGCGCCCGACCGGTCCCGCGCCGACCATCGCCGACGGCATGGCGGTGCGTGTCCCTGACGAAGAGGCGCTCGCCTTGATCCTGGCCGGCGTGGACCGGGTCGTCGCCGTCTCCGAAGCCGAGCTGCGCTCGGCGATGCGCGCCTACTACACCGACACGCACAACGTCGCCGAAGGGGCGGGAGCGGGGCCGCTGGCGGCGCTGCTCCAGGAACGGTCGCGGATGCGCGGCAGCCGCGTCGCGCTGGCGCTCTCGGGCGGCAACATCGACCGGGAGCTCTTCGCGGAGGTACTGGCCGGCTCGTAGCGGCGGCCACGGACGCCTGTCGCTTCTACGAGTGATGGGAATGTGGTTGGATCAAGTCCATGCGTCTTGTCACGTGGAACACCGGGCATCGGGCGGACACACGGTCGCAGGCCGAGTTTCTGCGGGGCCTGTCACCGGACGTCATCGCGTTGCAGGAGATCATGCGAACGTCCCTCGAGCGTTGGAAGCCGCTGCTGAGTGAGATCGGCCTTCCTCATTGGATGAGCCCCGTGAGGGCCCCGATGCGTGCCTACAGCGGCGTACTCATCGCCTCGAAGGCCCCTGTCCACCTGCTCTCGCCCGCAGACGGCGCGATGGATACGGAAAGCCGATGGCCGAACATGCATGCTTCGCTCTCGGTGCAGCTTGCCAACGGCATCAGGCTGCACACGGCGTGTCTGTGGGGAGAGCTTCCCGATCGGAAGGAGGTGATTCACTCGGCCATGTCGCGAAGAGGCCGGCATCCGACCATCCTGGCCGGCGACCTGCACGGCGATGAATCGGACGATCCCCTGGCGCTCCGGAAGTTCGGGGTGCGCGACGTATACCTCGATCTGCATGGCCACGATGAAGCCCCTTGCAGCTTCGTTGCGGGAACGCGGAGCGACCACGTCTTCGCGAGCCGTGACCTCCGCGTGCGCCGCGCGAAGTACTGGACCGGGAAGATGGGCACGATCGCCGAGGGCGGACTGAGCGATCATGCACCTCTGGAGGTGGTGTTCGACCTCTGACGGGAGAACGCGTCGCCGCCTGCGGTATCATCCCGGCCATGTCACGAAGCAGCGGCACGATCCGCATCGGCATCGTCGGCGCGGGCAACAACACCCGCAACCGCCACATCCCCGGACTGAAGGCACAACCCGATGTCGAGCTGGTCAGCGTCGTCAACCGCTCCCGTCAGTCTTCCGAGCGGGCGGCGGCCGAGCACGGCATCGGCCGCGTCCACGACCACTGGCGCGAGCTGGTCGAGGCCGACGACGTCGACGCCGTCCTGATCGGCACCTGGCCCTACCTGCACAAGCCGGTCACGCTCGCCGCGCTGGCGGCCGGCAAGCACGTCCTGACCGAGGCGCGGCTGGCGCTGAACCTGGCCGAGGCGCGCGCGATGCTGGCCGCTTCGCGCGCGCGGCCCGACCTGGTCACGCAGGTGGTGCCGGCGGCGATGACCCTGGGAATGGACGCGACCATCTGCCGGCACATCGCCGACGGCTACGTCGGCGACGTGCTGGCGGTCGAGCACCTGGGCGGCGGCGGATTCATCGACCGCGAGGCGCCGGCGATGTGGCGCGACAGCGCCGTCTACAGCGGGCTGAACATCGGCTCGCTGGGCATCACCTACGAGACGATCATGCGCTGGGTGGGACCGGCCACCCGAGTGGCGGCCATCGGCAAGACCTTCGTGACGACCCGCCGCGACAACGCGGGCGTCGCGCAGGCCATGCAGCTTCCCGACCACCTGGAGGTCCTGGCCGACATGGCGTGCGGTGCCACGCTGCACCTGCAGCTCTCCAGCGTGATGGGCCACGGCATGGCCGGGACGACGATCTACGGCTCGGAGGGCACGTTGCGCATCGCCGACGGTCAACTTCTGGGCGCGCGGCGGGACGACGACGCGCTCGCGCCTCTGCCGATTCCCCCTGCCAAGCCCCGACCGGGCGAGCTCATGCCGCCCGGCTGGCGGGTGGAGGAGGAGTTCTGCGCCGCCATCCGCGGCGAGGGCGCGATCGAGCGCAACACCTTCGAGATCGGCGTCCAGTACATGGCGTTCACGGAGGCGGTCCATCGCAGCATGGCCGAAGACCGCACGGCGCCGGTCGAGCGCTGAAGGAGAGAGGCATGGAATACCGAACGCTCGGCAAGACCGGCATCGAGGTCTCGCGCATCGGCCTGGGCTGCTATCAGATGGGCGGCATGCACGGCGGCGGCGGCTGGCCCGGCATGGACGACGAGGAGTCGGTGCGCACCATCCACCACGCCGAGACGCTGGGCGTGAACCTGCTGGACACGGCCGAGGGCTACGGCGCCGGCCACTCGGAGCGGATCATCGGCCGCGCGCTCATCGGACGGCGCAGCCGCTACGTGGTGGCGACCAAGGTGGCGCCGCCCGTCGACGGCGACAGCGAAGCAGACGCGCGCTCCCGCGTTCAGACCGCCTGCGCCGGCAGCCTGCAGCGGCTCGGCACCGACTACATCGACGTCTACCAGCTCCACGGCGTGCCGCCGAGCGAGCTGATGCCGGCCGTGGCCGAGGAGCTCGCGAAGCTGCAGCAGGCCGGCAAGATCCGCTGCTGGGGCATCTCCACCAACGACGGCGGCGCCATGCGCGAGTTGCTGCGCCTGGGGGACCTGGCCATGGCGCAGGTGGGCTTTAGCATCGTCAATCCCACCGCGGACGACGCGCTGGCGCTGGCGCTGGAGGCGAACCTGGGCACGCTGATCCGCGTGCCGCTCGGCCAGGGAGCCTTGACCGGCAAGTACTTCGACGCGCAGCAGCTCGACGGTGAGGATCGGCGCCACGAGCGCTTCACCAACCCGCGCGCGCGGGAGGCGCTCGCCAAACTGGCCGAGCTCCGCTTCCTGACCGAGCGAGGCCGCACGATGGTGCAGGCGGCCCTGCGGTTCGTGCTGGACACCGACGGCGTGACGGCGGCCATACCCGGCGCCAGGGACCGGGCGCAACTGGAGCAGAACGCCGGCGCCGCGGACGTGGCGCCGCTGTCGGCGGAGGAACGGGAGCGGGCCATGCGCATCGGCGCCGAGTCGGGCTGGCCGCTGCCGCCCTACGCGAAGAAGGCATAGCCGCCGTTGCCGGCGCTGGCGGACGCGCGCTCGCTGCGCGACATCGACTGGGACACCTGGGTGCCGGTGGACGTCACCACGGTGGTGTTCGTCGTCGAGGACGACCGCGCGCTGCTCATCCGCAAGAAGCGCGGGCTGGGGGCCGGCAAGGTGAACGCCCCGGGCGGACGCGTCGAAGCGGGCGAGGCCCCCGCGGCGGGGGCCGCGCGGGAGCTCTGGGAGGAGGTGCGCCTCCGCGCCGGCCGGCTGAGTCACCGGGGCGTCATCTCGTTCCAGTTCCTGGACGGCTACTCGACTCACATGCACGTGTTCCGCGCCGCGGGCGCGAACGGCACGCCCGCCGAAACCGAGGAGGCCGAGCCGATGTGGGTGTCGCTCGACGCGATCCCGTACGAGCGGATGTGGGCCGACGACCGCGAGTGGCTCCCCCGTTTCCTGGCGGGCGAGCGGTTCCGTGGCTGGGGGCTGTTCGACGGCGATACGATGCTGGACTTCAGACTGCAGACCGAGGAGGACGGCGATGGGTGGAACGATGGTGAGTGAGAGCACCTTCGCCGCGAGCAAGAGCGAGGCGCGCGGGGAGCGCGCCATGGTGGCCACCAAGCACCGCCTGGCCACCGCCGCCGCCCTGAGCTCGCTGCGCGCGGGCGGCAACGTCATGGACGCGGCCGTGGCGGCCGCGTTCGCGGTCGGGGTGGTGGAGCCTTCCTCCAGCGGCATCGGCGGCGGCGGCTACCTGGTCTACCAGATGGGGGAGCGCGGCGGCGTGTTCGCGTTTCCCATGCGCGCGTCGCTGGCGGCCGCACCCGACATGTACACCGGCGTGGCGGCGGTGGGCGCGTTCGGCTGGCCGGGCGTGGAGGACAACGCCAACCTGGAGGGACCGCGCTCGATCGCCACCCCCGGGGCGGTCGCCGGCCTCACGGCCGCGCACGCGGCGTTCGGGCGCCTGCCGCTCGACGCGGTGGTGGCGCCGGCCGTGGAGCTCGCGCAGTACGGCTTCGCTCCCGAGTTCCACGACGTGATGGCCTTCGCGAGTCAGGTGGGCAAGCTCACGCGCTACCCGGAGTTGCGCCGCACCTTTCTGCCCGCGGGCGAGCTGCCGTCCGGGATCGAGATCCCCGGCAGCCCCTACACGCGCGGCGACGTGCTGCGGGCGGCGCCGGTCAGGATCCGCCAGCCGGATCTGGGCGACACGCTGAGTGCGATCGGCCGGAAAGGGGCCGACGCGTTCTACCGGGGCGAGGTCGGCCGGCGGCTGGTCGACGCGGTGCGCGAGGCGGGAGGCATCCTGGACCATGCCGACCTGGAGAGCTATCGGCCGCTCCACTGGCAGACCGGCGCCGACCCGGCGCCGCTGGAAGTGGCCTACCGCGGCGACCGCGTGCGGGTGGCGCCGTTCGCCTCGGGCGGCATCACCAGCGCCATGACCCTGCAGCTCCTGTCCGGGAGCGACCTGCGCGCCTGCGAGCACAACGACGCCGAGGCCCTGCACCGCTACATCTGCGCCGCGCGCCTGGCCTACGCCGACCGCTTCGCCTACCTGGCCGACCCGGAGACCGCGGACGTGCCCTGGCGCGGCCTGACCTCGCCGTCCTACGCCGCGCGCCGCCAGGCCGGCATCGGCGACAAGGCGCCGGCGCGCTTCAAGGCCGGCGACCCGTGGCGGGAGGAGGGCCGCAAGGCCCCGAAGCGTCCGCCCGGCAGCGCGCCGGCCTATCACGACGGCACCACCCACCTGTGCGTGATGGACGGCGACGGCAACGCCGTGTCGCTGACCAACACGCTGGGGTCCGGCTTCGGCTCCGGCGTGGTGGCCGGACGCACCGGCGTGATCCTCAACAACGGCATGATGTGGGTCGACCCGGTGCCCGGCCACGTCAACTCGATCGCGCCCGGCAAGCAGCCGCTGAACAACATGTCGCCGATGCTGGTGTTGGGAGACGGAGGCGCACGGCTGGCGGTCGGCGCCTCCGGCGGCCGGCGGATCACCAACTGCGTCACCAGCCTGGTGGTGAAGATGCTCGACTTCGGGCTCGGTCCGCAGGCCGCGATCGACGCGCCGCGTCTGGATTGCAGCACGCCGCTGACCGCCGTCGACGGCCGCCTGGACCCGGACGTGGTCGAGGAGTTGCGCGCCCGCCGCCACCGCGTGGCGGTGATCGACCCGCGCTACACCACCGAGGGCATGAGCCCGTTCGCCAGCCCCCTGGCCATCACCCGCGGACCCGACGGCCTGCGCGGCGGCGCCGACACCTTCCACACCGCCCACGCCGCCGGCCTGTAAGGGTCCGTTTGCGTCCGGGTGGGGGGTGGGGCACGATGGGCGGAAATCGATATCGATACTGTCCGAACGGGGGGCAATGTTGTGACATCCACGAGAGTGATCGGTCTGGCGCTCGGCGCCCTGTTCTGGGTGGCGACGACCGCAGCCGCGGCACCGGCCGAAGAGGCGGCCGCGGACGCGACGCCGGAGATCTACTTCTACGCGTTCTCGTTGAACGAGGAGAACGCGTCCGCACCGGAGAGCGTGAAGCTGGTGCAGGACTGGGTCGTGGAGCAGATCGGCGTGCTGGTACATCCGATCCTGCCGCCGCGCGGAGAGGCCGAGGCGAAGCTGACGCTGCTGCTCGCATCCGGTGAGCAGCTCGACATCTTCTCAAGCTCCTGGTCGAAGTACCGCGCGCTCGACGCCATCCAGCCGATCAACGACGTGTTGCCCGAGTACGGGCCGACCGTGCTGAACGCCTATCCCGCCGAGTTCTGGGACCTGATGAGCGACTCGGAGGGCAACATCTGGGGCGTGGTGAGGGACTTTCCGCGCGCGGACCAGCCGCTGTACGTGCGGCGCGACTGGGTCGAGCAGCTCGGCGTGGAGGTCCCGGCCAACGTGGAGTCGCTGGAAGCGTTCCTGGCCGCGGTGATGGAGGCCGATCCGGCCGGCAACGGCACCACCATACCGCTGATGGCCAACCTCACCGGCCTGCTCGCAGGCGTGGCCGGCGGCTTCATTCCCGGCGGTTACGCCAACTGGCAGGACGCCGACGGCTCGATCACCCCGCCGGAGCTCCATCCCGGCTACCGCGATTTCCTCGAGGCCGTGCACGGCTGGTTCGCCGACGGCTACCTCTACAAGGAGTTCGCGATCGTCAAGCGCGCCGACATCGACCAGGCGGTGCGCGACAACCGTGTCGCCGCCTCCCTGTCCGGCGCCGGCCGCATCACCGACCGCAACCACTACCATCTGCGCGAGGCGGTGCCCACGGCGGAGTACGTGATGAGCCCGCTGTCCGGGCCGGAAGGCTGGGCGGAGACCATGCGCAAGGGCGGCGACCGCGCGTTGATGATCGACAAGCGTTCAGAGCATCCCGACGCGGCGATGAAGTTCATCGACCTGGGGTTCCGGTGGGACGACGTGTACGGCTACCTCACCACCCGGCACGGCATCCAGGGCGTGCACTGGGAGTTCAAGGATGCCGAGAACAACACCGGGTTCAAGGTCCTGGATGACACCTACAAGGGTGACCTGGCGGTCGGCGTGAGCATCGTCAACGCGGTGCGTTCGGGCCCCGCCCCGCCGGACCGCGCCGAGTTCTACGAGTTCCTGGGCACCCATTTCTGGGACTTCAGCAGGGTCAAGCGGCCGTTCGACTGGGACGTCGGCTACGATCCAGGGCAGGTGCTGGACAACGTCAGCGCCTACGGTGACATCAACCGGATGATCCAGGAGGAGACGGTGAAGTTCATCACCGGCGCGCGCTCCCTGGACACCTACGACGACTTCGTGGCCGATCTGCGCCGCCTGGGGATCGACGCGCTGGTCGCGGAGCTCACCCGCCAGTATCGCGCCGCCAAGGGCGGATAGTCCCGCACTCGTCCGGGGCCATGCCGCCGCCCGCCCGCGGGCGGCGGCGCGCTCCGCGTACGCCCATGGCGCACACCCGCCGCCTCGCGGCCACCGCCTCGTCTTCCCATCCCCTGCTGCGGCGCATCGCCCGCTACCGCGGCGTCTACCTGATCATGCTGCCGGGCTTGGTCTACTACCTGGTCTACAAGTACCTGCCGATGTACGGGGTGGTCATCGCGTTCAAGGACATCTCCCCGCTCAGCGGCTTCCGGGAGATCTACTTCGGCGGCCAGTGGGTCGGGCTGAAGTACTTCGAGCGCTTCGTCTCGTCGTTCTACTTCTGGAACGTCGTGCGCAACACGCTGGTGTTCAGCCTGCTGCGGCTGCTGCTGGGGCCGACCCTGGCCATCATGCTGGCACTGATGCTCAACGAGGTGCGCAACCTCGTGTTCAAGCGGGTGGCGCAGACGGTCTCCTACCTGCCGCACTTCATCTCGTGGGTGGTGGTGGCGTCGCTCGTGCACGCCATCCTCTCGGTGGACGGCGGATTGCTCAACCTGATCATCACCGGTCTGGGCGGCGATGCGGTCCTGTTCCTGGGCGATCCGCGCTTCTTCCGCGTCATCGCCCTCTCCACCTGGATGTGGCACGGGGTGGGATGGGGCTCGATCATCTACCTGGCCGCGATCGCCGGGATCGATCCCGAACTCTACGACGCCGCCATCATCGACGGCGCCGGCCGCATCCGGCAGGTGTTCGCTATCACCATCCCCACCATCGCGCCGATCATCGTCATCCTGCTGATCCTGCGCATCGGCGACATCCTGGACGGGGGCTTCGACCTGATCCTGAACATCTACTCGCCCGGCGTGTACGGGGTGGCGGACATCATCGACACCTTCGTGTATCGGGAGGGGCTGCTGCGGGTGCAGTACTCCTACGCGGCCGCCGTCGGGGTGTTCAAGTCCGTCATCGGGCTGCTGCTGGTGGTGGTCGCCGACCGCGCCGCCAAGCAGCTCGGCCAGTCGGGGTTGTGGTGACGCGCCCGGCGGAGGGCGGCCCCGCACGCCCGCGGTCGCGCGGCGAGCGCATCTTCGCGCCGTTCAACTACGGCGTGCTGATGCTGGTGGGCCTGCTGTTCCTGGTGCCGTTCCTGCTGGTGCTGGCTTCCTCGCTGGTCGGCGAGCAGGAACTGCAGGAGCGCGGCGTGTTCGTCCTGATACCGCGGCGCCTGGACTTCTCAGCGTACGGGTACCTGCTGAGCTCCGGCTCCATCGTCCTGGGCGCCTACCGGGTGACGGTGGTGCGCATCCTGCTCGGCACCGCCGCCAACCTGGCGGTAACCGCGGCGCTGGCGTACGGGCTGTCGAAGCGGGCGCTGCCGGGCGTCACCGCCATCACCGCGCTGCTGTTCTTCACCATGCTGTTCTCCGGCGGCCTGATCCCGACCTTCCTGGTGGTCAAGGCCACCGGCCTGATCGACAACCTGGGAGCCCTGATCGTGCCCAACCTGGTGAGCACGTGGAACCTCCTGATCATGCGCAACTTCTTCTACCAGATCCCGCAATCGCTGGAGGAGTCGGCGGAGATCGACGGCGCCAGCCCGCTGCGCATCCTGGTGTCGGTGGTGGTGCCGCTGAGCGCTCCCTCCTTCGCCACCATCGGACTGTTCTACGCGGTCGCCCACTGGAACGCGTGGTTCGACGCGGCCATCTACATCAATTCGGTGGCGAAGCTGCCGGTGCAGAACATCCTGCGCGCGCTGGTGATCGCCGGCACCGACGTGGACTCGATCCAGGACATCGACGTGGAGCACCTGCCGCCTCCTCAGACCATCCGCTACGCTATGATCATCATCAGCACGCTGCCGATCGTGTTCATCTATCCGTTCATCCAGCGCTACTTCGTCAAGGGGATCCAGATCGGCGCGGTCAAGGGATAAGGGGAAGGAACCAGGCGAGGCATGGCCGGCGGAGAACGGTTCGATCTGTGCGTGTACGGCGCGACTCCGGCGGGAATCGCCTGCGCGGTGCGCGCCGCCCGGGAAGGCCTGAAGGTGGCCCTGGTGCATCACCACGCGCACATCGGCGGCATGTGGACCAACGGCTTGGGCGTGCTTGACACCGTCTACGACGGCCCGCGGGCGCCGCTCTACGACGAGATGGTGGCGCGCATGTGCGAGCTGACCCGGCGCGAGAGCGGCGCCGACTCCGAGGCGTACCGCCGTACCCAGTGGGACCCGCCCGAGGTGTCGTCGCGCCATCCGTATTTCGCCCCCCACGTGGCGGAGGCGGTCCTGGACTCGCTGGTCGACGAGACCGCCGGCCTGTCCTTGTATCGCGAACGGGCGCCGCGGCGCGTGTCCCGCGCCGGCCGGCTGCTGCTCGGCGTAACGTTCGAGGGATCAGGCGGCGCGGGGGAGATCGAGGCCGCCACCTTTGCCGACGCCAGCTACGAGGGCGACCTGTACGCCGCGGCCGGCGCGCGCTTTCGCGTGGGGCGCGAGTCGCGCCGGGAGCTGAACGAGATCCACGCCGGACGCATCTTCTCGATCCTGCGCCGCGACTCCGCCCGCGACGGTTATCCACGCGCCATACGCCGCGGGGAGCTGCGCTTGCGGACGTACGGCGCCATCACCGGCGAGATCTGCGCGGGCTCCACCGGCGAAGGCGACGCCGCGATCCAGGCCTACAACGTGCGCCTCTGCCTGACCAACGACCCGCAGCAGCGGCGCCTGCCGGCCAAGCCGGCCTGGTACCGCCGCGAGCTGTTCCACAAGCTGCGTGACCGCTGGACGGTTTCCGGCGGTGTCCGGGTGCACAAGGTGAGCTGGAACGCTGCCAACCTCCCGGAGGGTGGCTGGCGCTATCCGCTCGCCTCCTGGGAGGAGCGCCGCCGCATCACCGAGCGCCACCGGGACTGGGCGCTGGGGCTGCTGCACTTTCTCCAGAACGACGCCGACGTGCCCGACGAGTTGCGCCGCCGCGCCCGGCAATGGGGCCTGGCCGCGGACGAGTTCCCGGACAACGACAACGTGCCGTACGAGATGTACGTGCGCGAGGCGCGGCGCCTGGTGGGGCGCTACCTGTTCACCGAGCACGACAGCACGCTGGCACCGGGCCTGGAGCGCGCGCCCATCCACGCCGACAGCATCGGCGTCACCGAGTGGGCCCTCGATTCGCACGAGTGCCATTGGGACACCGTCGGCGGGTCCAGCCGGGAGGGAAAGATCCTGATGACCGAGCTGACCCGGCCGGGGCAGGTGCCGTACCGCTGTCTGCTGCCGCGGGAGATCGACAATCTGCTCGTGCCGGGGTGCTGCTCGGCCAGCCACGTGGGGTGGGGGACCATCCGCGTCGAGCCCACCATGGTGCCGATCGGCGAGGCCGCGGGCATCGCCGCGGCCCAGGCCGGCGCCGACGGGGTCCCGGTGGCCGACGTGGACATCGGCGCCGTGCAACGCGCGCTGGTCGAGTCGGGGGCGATGCTTACCTTTCTGAACGACGGCAATCCGGGCGACGGGGATGCGGTGCCGGCGCTGCAGATGCTCGGCGTGCACGGCTTCTTCGGGTCGTACGACGCGCGCCCGGCGGAGCCGCTGGACCGGGCCGAAGCCGCGCTGTGGGCCGGCGGACTGGCAGACGTGCGCGCCGGCGTCAACGTGCCCGACGAGTTGGCACGCCGCATCCTGAACTGCGCGCCGGCCGGTCGGGGCGTTACGCGCGGCGAGTGGAACGAGTTGCTGCGCGTGCGAGGCATGCCGCCGGAACGGGACGGGCCCGAGTCCGCGACGCCCCTCACCCGAGCCGGGGCGGCGGGGCTGGCCTACCGCGTGCTGGCGCGCTGACTCGGCTTCAGCCGCCGGCTGCGCTCAGACGTTGCCGGTGCGCAGGGCGTAGCGGCGCTCGGCGTAGGCGGCGTCCTCGACCCAGAGCCGGTGGGCTCGGCGCTCCATGCCGCGGCGGACCAGGCCCGCGGCGCGGGACGCCAGGCGGAAGCCGAAGCGGTCCGAGGTGGCGACGGTGGCCTCGATGATGGCGGAGCGGCCGGGCGCGACCGGAGTGGCGTGGGTCTCCACCACGGAGCCTGCGCCCTCGCCGTCGATGATGGTCATGACGATGGTGCGCGGGTCGGGGCAGTCGAAGCGCGCGTCCACCTCCACGCCCATGCGGCGCGTGGCGCGATAAGTCACGCGCACCACGATGCTGTCGTCGGTCTGCTCGATGACGCGCAGGCGGCCGAACGAGTGCGGGTGGTAGTGCGCGCCGTGCCAGGGGTCCAGGCGGTTGGCGATCACGTCCTCGGGCTCGCATGACGCTTCCATGCGGATCACCGCGTCGATGCCGCCGGTGGGGCGCACGCAGAGGTGGGGCTTCGCGGTGGGCTCCTCCTCGGTCCCGTCCAGGCGCACCCAGAGGAGCACGCCGTCGTCGTGGCTCGGCAGCACGCGCCAGCCCGCGTGGCCGGATTGATCCAGGACCAGTCCGTGCCAGGGGCAGACCAGGCAGCCGTCGCGGACGTGGCCGTCGGCCAGCGACGCGCCGAGATGAGGGCAGGCGTTGGGAGCCACCAGCAGCCCGTCGACGCCCCGCCACACCACCAGCTCCCGCTTCGAGACGCGGTAGCGGCGCGGCCGGTCGGCGATGGCGCGGACGGCGTCGATGACGTGCCAGCCGCCTGAGGGCAGCGCCATCGCCCGCCGGAGCGCACCCCTGATCCACTTGGGGTCCGACTGCTGCCAGTCGGGGAGCCGCTGCAGCTCGGCGGCGGACTCGGCGCCGGCGGGCTGCCGGCCGAACAGGAAGCCGCGCTCGCGGCGGTCGCCGCTCATGCCGCCGCCGACGGCAGGATGCCGCGGGGGCGGATCGACGCCAGCGGCTCCGGGCGCAGCCCGTTCCCGGCCAGGATGGCGTTGGCGGCGGCGATCCCGGAGGCGGCCGCACGCTCCATGAGCGCGCTCGGCTGCTCGATGCGGACGAAGTCGCCGGCCAGGTAGATGCCGGCGTGCGGGGTCTCCACCCCCGGGCGGCCGGCGCGCGAACCGGGTGCGAACGCCGGGCAGTCGTCCCGCAGCAGGTACACCTCGTCCAGCGGCCGGGCGTCGCGGGTCTCCGGATACAGTTGGTGCAGGCCGCGCAGCATCGCCGTGCGCAGCTCCTGCTCGGTGGTCCCGTCCGGCACGGCGTAGGCGTGCAACTCGACCACCGAGCCGCCGTGCCCGTCGGCCCAGGCACGGCTCTCGTCCTCGAACAGGTGGAACAGGGAGATGTTGTCCAGCAGCGGGAAGCCTGCCGTGCCGGCGAACGGCGCGCGCTCGGCGGCGATGGGGCGGTCCAGCCACAGGCGCCACACGGCAAACGGCAGGGTCGTCTCCAGGGCGCGCACGCGCGCCGCCCAGTCGCCGCGGTCGAACGGCGTGGCGGGCAACAGCCGCTTCAGCCCGGCCACGTCCAGGGCCAGCACTACGGCGTCGGCCGCCACCGGATCGGCTTCGCCGCCCGTCTCGATCGCCCAGGAACCGGCCTCGCGCCGGATGCCGCGGACCTGGGTATCGGTGCGGACGGTAGCGCCGCGCTCCTCGACGTAGCGCCGCATCGGCTCCCAGATCCCGGTTGAGAACGGCTGCCGGGCCACGTCGAACGGGAGCCCCTCGGGATTCCCGGTGAAGTAGAAGTGGAACATCATCAGCAGCTCGGCGGCGGACATGCCACCCTCCGGATTGAAGAACGAATGCGCGAACACGTCGAACAGCAGTTGCCGGGCGTCGGGAGGAAAGCGCAGCGAGTCCAGGTATTCGGTGGCCGAGCGGCGGTCGTGGCGCTCGTAGGTGCGCTCGGCGTCGAAGGCCAGCATCGACAGCGCGGAGCGCAGCCGCACGCGGCGCAGCGCCGCCAGGGTCAGCGACGGCGTGCGCCACGTGAGGGAGACGATGTTCCACGGCGCGCGCCGGGGCAGGCGGGCGAACGACTGCTGCGCGCCGCCGGTGCCCAGGACGGGATAGTCGTCCAGCGGTTGCAGCAGGTCGAGGTCGGGCGAGATGCGCCGCAGCAGCGCGCGCAGGTTGTAGTACTGGCGGAAGAACGCGTGGAATCCCCGGTCCATCTGCACCGTCTCGCCGGTAGCCAGCCGTACCGGGAACGCCCCGGCACGTCCGCCCAGGCCCATCTCGCGCTCCAGCACGGTGACTCGGATGCCGCGCTCGGCCAGCACGACGGCCGCCGCCATGCCGGCGATGCCGCCGCCCACCACCGCGACGCGCGGCGCTTCGCGGCCGGTCACCGATCGTCTTCCGGGCGCCGGGCCAGGAACGAGTGGACGATACCCCGCTGCCAGCCGCCGGCCGGCAGGGTCCGCACATCGGCGAACCCGGCGTGCCGCAGGCGCCGCTTGAAGCCGTCGACGCTGTCGAACGCCAGGACGCTGTCGCGCAGATAGCGGAACAGCCCGTCGTCGCCGGTCACCACGCGTGCGGCGGGAATGATGATCAGCGCCGTTACCGCCTTCCACACGGCGGTGTGGAACGGCGAGCCGGTCACGGAGTATTCATGGAAGCAGACCGGCGCGCCCGGGGCCAGCAGCTCGCGCACCCGCCGCAGGCAGGCGTCGGCGTCGGGCACGTTGCGGATCCCGTAGGCCATCAGAATGCCGTCGAACGGGCCGTCGATGCCGGCGGCGGCCGGGTCCATGGCGTCGCCGTGGACGAACTCGACGCCCGCGAGCTGCGGACGGGCGCGCGCCACCTGCAGCATCTCGGCCGCGGCGTCCAGGCCGCACAGCGTGGCCTGCGGGTAGACGGCGCGCAGCGCCAGGGTCGACTGTCCGGTGCCGCAGCAGAGGTCCAGGATGCGGGCTTCGCCGGCCAGCTCCAGCCGTTCCGCGCTCCGGCGCAGGTGCCGGCGGTAGCCGGGGTTGAGTCCGACCAGCAGGTCGTAGGAGGCGGCGACGCGGTCGAAGTCGGCGGCGACGCGGCCGCCCGGCTGACCCGGGGCGCCGCGCGAGTGGTCGGTCATCCGTTTCCCGATGCGTGCGTGAGGCGGTCGCCTGTCCCGGCCGGGAGCGACAGGCCGGCGGGGGGCCGGCCGCCCAGGATGCGCATCTTGTCGCCGGGGCGCAGCCGCATCGCGTAATAGCGGGCGATGGTGGGCTCGGGGAGGCGGTAGAAGCGCTCGAAGATGCCGCGCCGCGCCGCCGGCGGATACCACCGGAACAGCAGCCGGTTGAGCAGGTGGCAGAACCGGGCGCGCCGCCGCCGCTCGCTCGCCACGGCGGCCACCGCGTCGCGCAGGGCATCCGCCGGAGTGGTCGCGATCAGCTCGGCCAGCTCGGCGGCCAGCGGCAGGGAGTAGCCGGTGCCGGGGTGAAACCAGCCACCGCGGTAGCCACCGGTCACGACGGAGGTGCCGGCGAAGGGCGATGGGGGATCCGCCGGCGCCTCGGCCATCGGCATCGGCAGCACGCCCCGCTCGGTGCGCTCGACCCGGAGCGCCTCCCAGCCGTGCTCCCGGAGCCAGTCGGCGATCCGCCACCGGCGCTCGTCCTCGTCCAGCTCCGGGCCGTCCGAGAAGGAGGTGTCCTCCACCAGCGCGCGCTCAGGCGCGAGGGGCAGGACGTACATAAACCGGTACCCGTCGCGCTGGGCGACCGTGGCGTCCATCACGATCGGCCGGGTCAGCCCGTGCCCGTGCCGCAGGGTGAGCTCCTCGCCATAGAATTTCTGCCAGCCGCACGGGACGGCCGCCCGCCCGGCGCCGCGCGCGTCGACCACGGTCCGCGCGGCAAGCGTCCGGCCGTCCGCCAGCCGCAGGGTGCCGGCGCCGTCGACCTCGGCGGGCATCTGCTCGCACGCCATCGACCCCGCGCGCTGCTCCAGCATGCGCAGAACCTCCGAACGCAGCCGCTCGCTCGAGATCATCGCGTAGGGCGTATCGAGTACCCGCCGGTAGCCGGGGAAGCGCACTTCGTAGGAGCTCCACCGGTATGCCACGAACGGGTCGACGTGGCGCCGCATGGCCGGCGACAGGTCCCCGGCATGGAAGCACCAGGTGTGGTTTCCGCCGATCCGCTCGCGCTCGGCCAACGCGACGGCGCCCACAGAGCCCGATCCGCACACGGCGGCGACGATCAGCCCGCTCTGCAGGCCGCCGCCGCACAGTGCCAGGTCCACGTCCGTCACGCCCGCAGCCATGCACGCCGAGCATCGTCTGTCGCGGGCAGTCCGGCAAGCGCGGCCTGCCCGATCCGGTTCCGGGACCGTTTGAACAAATCCGGGCCGGCCGGCACCATCGCCGCATGGATCCGCTGGAGCTGCACCGCGACGCGCTGGTCATCGACAGCCACAACGATTCGGTCGTCGCCAGCGTGTCGAGCGGCAGCGGGCTCGGCGGCGCGCCGACGCGCCATGCCGGGGGCGGCACCATCGCCCAGCTCAGGGGGGCGCTCCACGGGCCTCCGGAAGGGGATCGCATCCAGCTCGACCTGCAGCGCATGCGCGACGGCGGCATCGACGCGGCGTTCTTCGCCGTCTGCGTCACGAAGGCCTGGAACAACCACGCCGCCTATGCCCTGGACGGTTTCGGCATCCTGATGGCCGAGATGGCCGAGGATGACGGCTTCCGGATCGCGCGCACTGCCGCGGACCTCACGCAGGCGAAGGAGGACGGGGCGATCGCGGCGATCCTGGCGCTGGAGGACTCCAACGGGTTGGAGAGGAGCCTCAACATCCTCTCCGCCCTGTACGCACTGGGTCTGCGGTCCGTGGGTATCACGCACAACCCCGTGTCCTGGGCGGCCGCCGGCGCGCACGAGCCCGCGTCCGGCGGGCTGACCAGCCACGGCGTCGCGCTCGTGCACGAGCTGAACCGGCTCGGGATCCTGGTCGACGTGTCGCACCTGAACGACGCAGGGTTCTGGGACGTGGTCGCGGAGACCGACCAGCCGCTGATCGCCTCGCACAGCAACTGCCGCGCCCTGTGCAGCCAGCCGCGCAACCTGGACGACCGGCAGATCGAGGCGGTGGCAGCCACCGGCGGGTTGGTGGCGATCACCTTCGTGCCCAAGTTCGTCTCGGACACGGAGCCCGACCTGGAGCGCCTGCTCGACCACGTCGACCACGCGATCGAGGTCGCGGGACCGGAGCATGTCGGGCTTGGCTCTGACTTCGACGGCGGCGGCACCGTGATCCCGCACGCCGGGGAATACCCTCGCCTGACCGCCGGCCTGGCCGCCCGCGGACACGACGAGCAGGTGATCCGCGCCGTGCTGGGCCTGAACTACCTGCGGGTGTTCCGCGCGGTGTGCGGATAGCGTGCACGATGTCAAACGGTTTGGCGGTAGACGCGATGCCGACGCTCAGCAACATCGCTCTGCAGCGATTCCGGAGTTTCCCGCGGGACGTGGTTGAGTTCGACAACCCGACGTTTCTCATCGGACAGAACGGCTCGGGAAAGAGCAATTTCGCCGATACCTTCGGGTTTCTCGCCGAAGTGATGACCTCGCCGCTGCAGGCGGCCTTCGACCGGCGCGGTGGATTCTCCGCCGTCGCCAATCGCAGTTCTGCCCGCGGGCGGCCATCCAACCTCGGGATCAGGATGACGTTGCGAGACCTGAACGGGGAATCGAGTGCAGCTCGGTACGCGTTCGAGCTGCGGGCACTGAAGAACTACGGTTTCGAGGTCGTGCGCGAGCAGTGCATTGTCACCAAGCCGGACGGAGTCCGCAACTGGTTCGACCGCAGGGGCACTTCGTTCGGAAGCAATGTCCGGTCGCTGGAACCCGCGGTGGATGCAAATGCGCTGGCTCTGCCGTTGATCGGAGGGGATGTACGATTTCAGCCGGTCTTCCGGTTCCTGACGAACATGCAGGCGTATCGGATCGAGCCCGCGGTGATTCGGGAGATGCAGGATCCGGATGGCGGCATACGCCTGCGCCCGGATGGAGCCAACGCGGCGAGCGTGCTACGCGAGATCGAGCGGGAGTCGCCGGACGGCTGGAAGAGGATCCTGACGCTTCTGCGCACCATCGTACCGAGTACCGTCGACGTACGACCGAAGAAGCACGGCAACAAGCTGACGCTGGAATTCGCTCAAGACTGGGGGACATCGGAACCGGTGAGGTTCGAGTCGTTCAGCATGTCCGACGGCACGCTACGGGCGTTGGGGCTGCTTACCGCCGTGTTTCAACGCCCGCCACCTTCCGTATTGGTAATCGAGGAGCCGGAAGTGACGATGCATCCCGGAGCGCTGGGATCGGTGCTCGACGTGGTGCGGCATGCGAGTCGCTTCATGCAGGTGATCGTGACCACGCACAGCCCGGACATTCTCGATGCTTCCTGGATCGAAGACCGACATCTCAGGGTCGTGAGTTGGGATCGGGGCGCATCCCGCATAGCTCCCGTGTCGGAAGCGGCCCGTGCCGCGTTACGGGAGCACTTGATGGGCGCCGGGGAGTTGCTGCGGTCCAACGCTCTCGCCTCCGCGAAGCTGTTCACCGTCAACCCGCAGCAGTGCGAGCTCTTCACGTCCGATCTTGGATGACCATTCAGCCGATCGTGGAAGGCCACGGAGACGTAGAAGCGGTGCCCGTGCTGCTGCGCCGCCTGGTCGACGAAGCGCAGACCTGGGAGATTGGCGTGGGCCGCTCGATCCGTCGCAGTCGTAGCCAACTCGTGCAGAAGGCCGAGCTGCAGAAGTCGGTCCGATTGGCGCTCCTGCAGCCGGATTGCGCGGCAGTGCTCATCCTGTTCGATGCAGACGATGACTGCCCGGCGGAGCTGGCACCGGAGATCCGCGGGTGGGCTGCGGCGGTCGCCGGCAGCGTGCCGTGTGAAGTGATTCTCGCGAAGCGGGAGTACGAGGCGTGGTTCCTGGGTGCGATCGAATCCCTACGAGGCGTGCGGGGCATCAGAAGCGACGCGACGTTGCACTCGGAGCCCGAAGCGCCGCGGGATGCGAAAGGAGAACTGGAGGCGCGAATGTACGCTGGATCGAGCTACTTCGAACGAGACGATCAGCCGGCGCTGAGCGCCCGGTTCGCGTTCTCGGACGCACATCGCCGCTGCCGGTCATTCAGGAAACTGGCAAGCGCGTTCGGGACGTTGGTACGGGCGATGGGAGCAGGGATAGCCCGCTGGCCTCCCATGGAGTGGGAGTGCGGTCGATGAACCGGCCGCTGACCCTGTGGGGGATCATCGAGTCCGACGGCGCCGCGCACTACATCGATCGCGCGGTCGATGCCGGCGTCACCCGCCTGGTCGGCCCGCGGGCGCCGGACGTGGTCGAGCGGGCCCGCAGCCGCGGCCTGGAGGTGCATCCCTACGTGGCCTGCACGCCGATGCCCACGCACGGACAGCGGCCGGTGTCCTACACGTGGTCGCTCAACTACCTGGGGGTGGATCCGGCGTCTGCAGAAGCGCGCGAGATCCTGGACCGCCACCGGCCGGTTCTGGTCGGCCCCGACCGCGGCGAGCCGAGCATCGGTCCGTTCGCGGCCGCGCATCCCGAGTACCGGGCCCGGACCGCTGACGGGGCCGACACGCTGGGCTACTGCGATCGTCTGTGCCTCAGCCCCGCGTTTCCCGAGGTGCGCGCGCAGCAGGCGGCGGAGATCGCCGAGGCGCTGACCGACACCGGCGCCGAAGGGGTGCAGGTGGAGTTCGTCGACGGCATGGAGGACGCCGGCGGGCTGGTGCCGGCCGGATACGAGGAGCGGACGGTGGCCGAGTACCGCCGGGCGTCGGGACGCGACGCCCGCGCACTGCCCCCCGACGACCCGGAATGGCTGGCGTTCCGGGCCGGCTACGTGACCGAGATGCTCGTCGAGGCGCGCGGTCGGGTGAAGGCGGTCTCCGAACGGGCGGTGTTCTCGGCCACCATCATCGCCCGCGATCCCGAGCGCTCCCTGCACGGGCTGCACGACTGGGCGGCATGGGCCGAGCGGGGCGCGATCGATGAGCTCTACCTGTGGTTCCGGACCGAGAGCGACCCGGACGCGGTCGAGCGGCGCGTCGGCCATGCGGCGCGCGTGGTGGCCGGGCGCATCCCGCTGTACGCCGAGCTCTCCTGCTACCACGCGGGAAGCTTCCAGGAACCGGATCTGCTGCTGGAGGGAGCGCGGCGTGCGCTGGCCGCGGGCGCCGACGCCGTCGGGGTGTACCGGCACCACGCGGTCGACCAGCTCGACCTGTGGGGGACGCTGGCCGCGATCGGCCGTCTGTAGCATCGCCCCGCCGTCGGCGGGATGACAACGCGCGGCCCTGCCGAATATCATCGCTCACCATGCCGAGCCGGCCGTCCGGCCGGAGAATCCCGCACGAGGAGCGACGATGAGAAAGCTTTCGATAGTCATGCTCGGATTGCTGCTGCTGCCGACCGCAGGCCTGTTCGCAGCCGCCGAAGGGGAGATGGCCGCCGATGCGCCGATGCCCATCACCTGGGCCGGTGTGGGTGGCGCCGGCGTCGGCGAGAACACGGTGATCGAGCAGCTTCTGGAGGAGAAGTTCAACGTCGAGATCGACACGATCCGCTACCACCAGAACGACCGCGAGAAGCACAACCTGCTGGTGGCGTCGGGCGAGCATCCGGATGCCTGGTACGTCTGGAACTTCCACGACCAGAAGTTCATGGAAGGCGCCTACCGGACCATCCCGCGCAGCATGATCGAAGAGGAGATGCCGTTCTACGTCGACGCCATGAGCGAGATCGGCACGGCCGGCTGGGCCTACTTCCTGGCCCCCGGATCGACCGACGAGTACTGGGCGATCCCGCGCTTCCAGCAGCAGTTCGGGAAGGAGGGCAACGGCGCCCAGCACTACCTGCGCTACGACTGGCTGGAACGGGTCGGCATGACGGACTTCTTCGACGCCGTCGACCAGAGCCCGGAGAACAAGCCCGACACCTTCTACTGGGAACCCGCCGTCCACGACATCGACGAGTTCGAGTCGGTGCTGGCGGCGTTCCGCGACAAGCTGGACTTCGGTGACGGTCAGGTGCGCATCCCGTACGGGTTCACCGGCGACCAGACGCAGGCGTTCATGTTCCGCGCGTCGCTGGTCCTCTACGCCTACGGTCTGAACAACAAGCCCAGCTACGACTACGACGGCGATACGGTGCCCCCGTACGGCGGCGAGCTGGTCATGGACGGCAACTGCCCGTGCTTCCGGGACGCGACCAAGCGGCTGCAGAAGTGGTACTCGGAAGGCTACATCGATCCGGAGCTGCCGGCTGTCGGCTTCGAGCAGTGGAAGGACCGCATCGCCTCCGGCGTCTACGGCATCTGCACCACCTGCGGCGTCACCGGCTGGGGCTGGGGCGACGGTACCGGCCAGGGACAGGGATGGACGGCGGTACGCGAAGACGGCGCCAAGTGGATGGCATTCACCGGCCTCAGCCACAACGGCACGTACCGCACCAAGTACAACAACCAGGCACTGCCGTTCGGCAGCCGGGTGGTCGCGTACACCGTCAACCGCAACGTGTCGGACGACAAGCTGCGGCGCCTGCTGCAGATATACGACTATGTGAACTTCGACCCGCTCGGACGGATCATGGCCGGCAGCCCGGGCGGCCTGGAGGGCGTGCATTGGGAGTGGGACGGCGAGCCCGATCGCTCCAGTGACATCGCGCTGTCCAACTCGCCCCGCAAGGCGCTCGAGGGCTGGACCTTCGAGAACGTCGGCGGCCACTACTTCACGCATCAGACGTTCCCGGCCCGGTACGCGGTCGCGCGCGCGAGGAACGACCACCACCAGGCGTGGATCGACCACTACTTCACCGGCCCCGGCCAGCAGTTCTCGCTGCCGCCGTACAAGGAAGACGTCTTCAACCAGACCGACTACACGGCGATCGCCGGCGAGGTGACCGCGGCGCTCTGGACGATCCGCGACGAGTTCTACTTCAAGGCGATGACCAACGCCGACTTCGACGTGGACGCCGAGTGGGACGCTCACGTGGAGAAGTACCTGAACGCCGGCGCGCAGCGCCTGCTGGATGAGCTCGGCAAGCTCACCTTCAATGTTCCCGACTTCAAGTCCGGGAAGATCTCGGTCGAGGAGGCCCTTGGGCAGTAACGCGCCTCACTCGGGTCACACGATCGGGTCACGCAAAGAGCCGGCGGGTTTCCGCCGGCTCTTTGCGTCTACCTCCAACGCATCAGATCGCCGGGATGATCAGGTTCCAGTTGGGGTAGATCAGGTCGGGGTTCTGGATCAGGTCGCGATTGCGCCGCCAGATCCGCGGCCACAGGAACGGATCGGCGTACCAGCGGTCGTACTCCGCGATGCGCCACAGGCTCTCGCGCCGTTCCGGAATCAGCTGCACGGTGTGGATGCCGAGGACCGTGTAGAGCTTGTAGCGCTCCAGGTAACGGCGGGCGTCCTCGAAGCGCTCGATGGACTGACCGTACTTCCGGTCATCGAACGCCACCACGCCATCGATCCAGAGCTCCCGAGCCATGAGCAGATCGTTCGAAGCCCCGCGCTCGATCCCGTCCAGGATCGCCCTGCGACGCGCCCCGCCTGCGCGCAGCGCGTCCAGCACGGGCCGGCCCGACCATGGCTGCGGCGTGATGACGTCGCCCTGTTCGGTCACCACCGTAAGCTCCGACGCCGCCTCCAGCTCCTCCATTACCGCCTGCAGCAGCGCGGCGGCCCGCTCCATGTGCTCGGTATAGGCCTCGTCGGCCACGGACATGAGGTTGCGGCACACCTCGATCGCGGCGCCGAACGCCTCTTCGGCGTCGGCCAGCCGGTAGGACTGGAATGCCTCCAGGCCGGTCAGGTACAGCGTGTTGAGCCGCTGGTACAGCGACCGCAGCTCCCGCAGCCTCGCCGCGGCCCAGCCGGTTGTGTCGAGTTGCTGGACGGCGGCCAGACAGCGCTCCGCCTCCACCCGTGCTCCGTACAGCAGCTCCAGCCGGTCGAGGAGCGAATCGCGCAAGGCCAGCATGTCGTCGGCGGTGGCCAGGGCCAGCCGGTACGCTCCGAAGTAGTCGCCTGACCGGTAGAGATCCTCGGCACGCCGGATGGCGTCGACCATTTCCTGGAAGGAGACCGGCACCCAGAGATCAGCCTGGATTCCCCGCAGATCGTCAAGCCGGCTCTGCAGCAGGTTGCGCAGGCGCTCCGCGGCCAGCCGCACCGAGTTCTCGAATGCCGCGACGGCCCGCGCTTCCGCGGCCTTCAGGGATACGTGGGATCCACCCGGGTCGACCTCGCGGATTCGTCCGGAGGTGCGCAGAGCCGTGCGGGCCACGTCCAGGTTCTGCGGGTCGTAGAACGGCGCGGCCACTTCCTCGGCGCGCGCGATCAGCACGCGCACCCGGTCGAGGTCGGCGTCGCTGGGCGGCTGAATGATCGTCGGAACACCGGCACGCGCCGGCTGCGGGTAGGACGGGAGCACGGGCAGCGCCGCGCTCGATGCCGGATGTCGCGGTCGCTGCGGCTCCACCTGTGCCCCCACGGCGGGAGCCGCACCGGCGCCGGCTCCTGTGGGCGTCACGATCGCACCCGGCATGATCGGTTGCGGCACCTTCCTCACCGGGTGCTCCGGGCGCGCGGGCATGGTGTGCTCGCCGGGGCCCGGCGTCCCCTCGGCTCCCGCGCCCACCGGCCTCGGCGGGCCTCCAACCTCGTCCATGGGGCCCGACGCCAGCAGTTCGGATCGTCCGGGATGTGGCGGCCGTTCCGGCTCGATGTGTGGCGTGACGTTCGCTTCCCCCCCAGCGCCAAACAGGCCGGCATCGAGAGCCGGCTGGGCCACGTGCGGGACGGCCGCGAACTCGATCAGCGGCGGCGGCGGCATCGCCGGCTCTTTCAACCGGGCGGCCGGGAGCGCGGTCACCGACGGTGGTGCGATGTGAATACCCAGGTCGAGGGGAATGGACACGGGTTCTGTGGCGCAGACCGTGAGCACCAGCGGGAAGACGGCTGCGATCGCGAGGTGACACCACCTGGTCACCGACTGCGTGGTCATTGAGTTCGTCCCTACCTTCGTCTTATCGGCTGTGCGGGACGTTTGCCGCAGTCCGAATGAGCGACGCCTCGACACAGCACAAGAATATCGGTTCAGGCAGGCTTCGGGGACTACGGATGGGCGGTCCGCTCCAGCATCTGAGCGCTACGCGGGCGGGTTGAGCACCTCAGGGTTGAGAATGGTCGGCGGCGTGCGGCCGTCCAGGCAGGCCAGCACGTTCTGGCACGCGACCTCCACGGCGCGGACCATGGTGCGCTCGGTGTCGCCGCCCACGTGCGGGGACAGCACCACCTGTTCCATCGACAGCAGCGGGTTGCCTGGATCGGGGGGCTCGTCGGCCAGCACGTCCAGGCCGGCGCCGGCCAGGTGGCCGGAGGCGAGCGCTTGGATGAGCGCCGGCTCGTCCACCACCCGCCCGCGGCAGGTGTTGATCAGGTAGGCGCCGCGCTTCATCGCGGCCAGCTCGGACGCGCCGATCAGGCCACGGGTCTCTTCCGTCAGAGGGACGTGCAGGCTGACGATGTCCGACTCGGCGAGCACCCGCTCGAAGGGGGCGTCGATGACGCCGTGGCGGGCGGCTTCCTCGGCGGTGAGCGACCGGCTGTGGGCCAGCACGCGGATGCCGCAGGGAAGAGCGCGGCGGGCTACGCCCTTCCCGATCATGCCGAAGCCGATCAGGCCCAGCGTCCGGCCGTCCAGCCCGGGATTCAGGAACGGCTCCCGATCGGTCCAGCGGCCGGTACGCACGGCGCGGTCGCACCTGATCAGCTTGCGGACCACCGCGAACATCAACCCGAGCGCCATCGTGGCGGTCGCCTCGTGCACGACCGGAGCGTTGGTGACGGCGACCCCGCGCCGCGTCGCCTCCGCGACGTCGATGCCGTTGTAGCCCGCTCCCTCGCGGGCGATGATGCGCAGCGTCGGCGCGGCGTCCAGGATCGAGGCGTCGTAGCGCTCGTCGGCAGCGATCACGGCAGCGGCCCCGGAGAGGGCTGCGACGAGCTCGGAGGCCTGCAGATTGCGGCCCACCCGCGGGCCGAAGCGCACCTCCGCCCGCGCGCGCAAGGGCGCAAGCGCCGGCGCGATCAGATCCCGGTCGTAGTAGGTGGTGACGGCGACCAGAGTCGTCACGGTTTTGGCGGCTTCACGATCCGGCGCTGCCGTCGTCTACTGGACGCCCTTGAGGCTCAGCTCCTTGGCGAAGTGGCAGGCGGCGAAGTGGTTGGGCGCCACCTCCTCCCAGGCCGGCTCTTCCGAACGGCACCGGTCCTGGGCGTACAGGCAGCGCGGATGGAAGTAGCACCCGGACGGCGGGTTAGCGGGATTGGCCACCTCGCCCGGGAGGATGATGCGGTCCATGTGCGTTTCCGGATCGGGCTGCGGCACCGCGGACAGCAGCGCCTCCGTGTACGGATGCTTGGGACTGCCGAACAGCTCCTCGGTCTCGGCAAGCTCGACCATCTTGCCCACGTACATCACGCCCACCCGGTCGGAGATGTGCTCGATGACGCTCAGGTCGTGGGCGATGAACAGGTAGGTGAGGTTGAACTCGGCCTGCAGGTCCTCCAGCAGGTTGAGGATCTGCGCCTGGATGGACACGTCGAGGGCGGACACCGCCTCGTCACAACAGATGAACTCCGGCTTCGGCGCGAGTGCCCGGGCGATGCCGATGCGCTGGCGCTGGCCGCCGGAGAAGGCGTGCGGATAGCGCTTGAGGTGCTTGACCTCCAGGCCGACGATGTTCACCAGCTCCTTGACCCGTTCTTCAAGCTCCTGTCCGCGCGCCAGGTTGTTGGCCACCAGCGGCTCGGCGACGATGTCCAATACCGTCATGCGCGGATCGAGCGACGAATAGGGGTCCTGGAAGACCATCTGCATGTGGCGGCGAATCTGCCGCAGCCGGTTCTTGTCCAGCTTGGTGATGTCGATGGGCGCGTCGGCGGCCTGGAACTGGAAGTTGATCGAGCCGTCGGTGGGCTCGATCGCGCGCAGGATGCAGCGCCCCAGGGTCGTCTTGCCGCAGCCTGACTCTCCCACCAGGCCGAGCGTCTCTCCCTCGTTGATGAACAGGTTGATGCGGTCGACCGCCTTGACGTGGCCGGTGACGCGGCGCAGGAACCCCTTCTCGATCGGGAAGTACTTGCGCAGCTCATCCACTCTCAGGAGCGTTCGCGCTCCGTTTTCCGCGGGCGCTCCGCCCGTGGCGGCGGACTGCTGCGTGCCTCCGCGGCTGTCGGGTTCGCTCATCGTGCCGCTCCTAACGCTCGCCGGGGTTGCTCCGGCGTCTCGGGTATGGGTTCGGTCTCTGCGCTGTGCAGGTAGCAGCGCACCGAGTGGCCGGGGGAAATCTCGACCAGGCCCGGCACCTCCATGTCACAGGTTCCGGCGATGGCGTCCGGGCAGCGGCTGAAGAAGCCGCACATGCGCGGCGGGTCGAGCGGGATCGGCACGGTGCCTTCGATCGCCTCCAGGCGCTGCTTGGCCTCCTTGCCCATGCGCGGAATCGACTTCAGCAGCAGCCGTGTATAGGGGTGCAGGGGGTTGCGGAACAACTCCTTGGTAACCGCGTGCTCCACCACACGCCCCAGGTACATCACCGCGACCTCGTCGGCGATCTCGGCGATCACCCCCAGGTCGTGGGTGATGTACAGGATCGCCATGCCGAACTCCTCCTGGAGCTGCTCCATCAGGTCCAGGATCTGCGCCTGCACGGTCACGTCGAGCGCCGTGGTCGGCTCGTCGGCGATCAGCAGCTTGGGGTTGCAGGACAGCGCCATCGCGATCATGGCGCGCTGGCGCAGGCCGCCGGAGAGCTGGTGCGGGTACTCGTTGATGCGCTGCGACGGATTGGGGATGCCGACCTTGTCCAGCATGTCCACGGCCAGCGAGTGCGCCTCCTGCTTGTCCCTGGTCTTGTGCAGGAGGATGGCTTCCTCGATCTGGTTGCCGATCGTGTGTACCGGCGAAAGGCTGGTCATCGGCTCCTGGAAGATCATCGAGATCTCCTTGCCCCGGATCGCCCGCACCGAATGGCCGAAAGGGTCCATGTCGGCGAGATCGACGCCGGGCTCGCCGTCCCGGTGCAACAGGATGTCTCCCGAGATGATGCGTCCGGGGGTCGGGACGATGCGCAGGATGGACTGGGCGGTCACGCTCTTGCCGCAGCCGCTCTCGCCGATGATGCCCAGGGTCTGCCCCTGGTGGACGGTCAGGCTGACCCCGTCGACGGCCTTGAGCGTGCCTTCGTCGAGCGAGAAGTGGGTTCTGAGGTCCCGGAGCTCCAGTACGGGGGCCTGGGTAGCGGTATCCACGTGAGGACCCGAGTCTGTGCCGTTGCCCCGCTCCGGGTCAACCCGTTTGAGATCACGATCACCCGACCCCCGGCTCAGCGGCGGCCGACCGCGTCGAGGCGCTATGATGGGGCTGCAATCATGCTGCCGCTCCTGCTCGCCTTCGCCGCCGTCATCGCGCTGTTCACGCTCGGCGTCCGCTTCGGGGTGGTGATCGTCGGCAAGGTGCTTGGCCGCGTCGTCCACGAGCGGCACCACAACGCCGAGTACATCACAAGCACCGGCCAGGTGCCGGAGGCATGGACCCGCCCCTACTTCGAGCGGATCGACGAGCTGCAGGCCGACGCGGAGCTGGATGCCGCGGTACGCGAGCGGCGCATCGCCCGGTTGGAGGTGCAGGCGAAGCGCCGATCGATCAAGGGCATCGACGACCTGCTGCGCTACTTCTCCCGCGCGCCCGTGTTCGCCGACGAGCACTCGCGGCGCGTGTTGATGGAGGAGCTCGAGTCCGCCAAGGAGACGTGGCTGGAGTACCTGCGGAAGGGGAAGTAGCTCAGCCCGGCTCCACGAAGTCCAAGGCCGGGTCTCTGCGCCAGACGAACTGCTCGGGGGCGCCGGTCTGCCGCGACCAGCGCGCGATCAGGTCGGTGGCCCGGCGCCGCTCGTCCATCTTCCGCTCGACGGCATCCGGGTCCCAGTCGGCCAGCACGGCCGCGGTCAGATCCCTGACGAGCGCCGCGCAGGCGGGGTCGCCGCTCCGGTCGGCCACCTCGTCCGGGTCCTCGCGCAGGTTGAAGAGTTGCGGCCGGTGGCCGTGGTAGTAGACGAGCTTCCAGTCGCCGCGGCGGATCAGCCGCGTCGTCCAACCCTCGTACACGCAGTACTCGCAGAAGGCCTGGTCCTCCCAGTCGGTCTGCCGGCCGCCGAGCAGGCCCAGCAGGCTGCGGCCGTGGGATCCGGGCAACGGCTCGGCGTCCAGAGCCTCCAGCATCGTGGCGTTGAGGTCGAGCGCGCTGACTACGCGGTCGCACGCCACGCCCTCCGGCAGCCTGCCCGGCCACGACACGATCGCCGGGATGCGGGCCGACGCCTCGTAGTGGCAGCGCTTCATCCACAGGTCGTGCTCGCCGGCCATGTCACCGTGGTCGGAGTGGTAGACGATGAGCGTGTTCTCCTCGAGTCCGTTCCGGCGTAGCGCCGCCAGGATGTCACCGATCAGCGCGTCCATCCGGTCGATCAGCGCCCAGTAGGCAGCCCGTGCCCTGAGGATGAGGTGGTCGGGGACGTCCTGGACGCCGCACAAGGTCCGCCACCAGGACTCGAACGGATGCAGCCGGTCGTCGAACGGCGTCCTCACGCGGGGCAGGGTGACGCGGTCGCGGTAGCGGTAAAAGTCGGCGCGGCGCGCGACGTAGGGGGCGTGCGGGAGGATGAACCCCACCGACAGGCAGAACGGATCGTCGTTCACGCCGGCGCGCCTGCGGATCCCGAACCGGTTGAGGAAGTCGATGGTGGCCGCGGTCACGTCCTCGTCGTGCACCTGATAGCTGCTCTGTCCGGCGCCGGAGTTCTCGATCGCTGCGCACGCCTCCCCGGGCGTCTCTCCGTCGCCGGGATGGTTGGAGCCGTGGTCGCCGATCGGCCGCTCGGCGTAGCCGTGGAGCTGGTCGATGCCGACCGAGTGCATGCGGCCCATCAGCACGGGCCGGTAGCCGGCGGCGCCCATCGCGTGCGCCAAGGTGGGGTGGTCGCTGCCCAGGATGTTGTGGTTGGTCCACACGTCGATCTCGTGCGGGTACTTGCCGGTAAGCATCGACATGCGCGACGGCACGCAGACCGGCGATGGGCAGTAGGCGTTGGTGAAGGTCACGCCGCGGCTCGCCAGTCCGTCCAGGTGGGGGGTCTGTACGACGGGGTCACCGTAACAGCCGGTCACGAACGGGTTGTGCTGATCGGAGTGGATGTAGAGCAGGTTGGGCCGTCGGCCGTGCGATGCGCTGGTCATGTTTTCATCCCGTTGACAGCCGTTTCGCGTTGACCGACTCGGAGTCATCCATCAGGCTGTGAAGATGAAGAATATCACAGTCTCTGTGAACGAGGATACGTATCACAGGGCGCGTATTCGCGCCGCGGAGCTCCATACCTCCGTTTCCGCGGTGGTGCGTGACTTCCTCATCACGTTCTCTGGCGAGGAGACCGACTACGAGCGCCGAAAACAGCTCGAGCGCAGCACGATCGAGTCGATCCGCCGCTTCGACGCTTCGGACCGCCTGCCCCGCGACCACCTCCACGAGCGCGATGCACTTCGTTGACACCAATATCCTGCTCTACGCGGTGTCGAGACCGCCTGCGGGGCAGCAGGAGGAACGGCGCAAACAAACCATCGCGCTGCAGATCCTTGACCGCGCCGATCTTGCGTTGTCCGTCCAGGTGCTGCAGGAGTTCTACGTACAGGCGACGCGGCCGTCGCGAGACGATCGGCTCAGCCACGGGCAGGCCACCGACTTGATCCATTCCTGGCTCCGCTATCCGATCCAGGAGAACACGATGGCGCTGCTGCAGGCGGCACTCGCGACCAGCCGCCGGTGGCAGATCTCGCTCTGGGATTCGTTGATCGTCGAAGCGGCGCGCACCCTGGCATGCTCCGTGGCGCTGTCCGAAGATCTGCAGAATGGCATGGACTTCGCCGGCGTCCGCGTCGAGAACCCGTTCGCGGCCTGAACCGTTCTCCGGCTCGGTCATCACCGTAGGGCCGCCGCCAACTCGACCATCCGGCCGCGCTCGGCAGGCACGCCTTGGGCCATCATCTCGATGATCACCTTCTCGAACAGGTCCTCGCTCATGCCCTCGGCGGCCGCGATCGCCTGTGCATCTCGGCGCAGCTCGCGTTGCACGGGCACCGTGGTGCGTGACTGCTACGAACGGGGCTCGGAGGCGGGCTGACAGCGCACGTCCACCGAGAGCCGCACGGACTCGGACTCGTTGGGTAGCGCCCAGTGCAGGGTGTGGCTGTGGAAGATCAGCGCGTCGCCCGGCCGGTAGGTGGTGGTGTGCCAGGGTTGCGGGACGTCGGTCAGTGGCAAACCGCGCTGGCGCCGCCCTTTGAGCACGTAGGAGAGCACGTCGGTCTCCTCGTGCCGGCGCAGCCCGGCGCGGTGCGAGCCGGCGGCCACGGCCAGGGCGCCGCCGGCCGGCTCGATCGGCAGCAACGGCACCCACAGCGTGCGGAACGCCGCCGTGTGGCGGATGAAGAAGTGGTCCTGGTGTGGCAGCGAGATATGGCGGTCGTCGGCAGGCAGGGCATAGCGCACGGTGAGGGAACGGAACGTGAAGACCGGCTCGCCGAACACCCGGAGCAGGAGCCGTTGCGTCGTCTCCGTGTCGAGCAACTCGGGGTGGTAGGGGACGTCGTAGAAGCTGCGGTCGTCGATGGCGTCGAGCGGCCGGCCGCTCCAGCGGGCCGGCTGGCGGCCGTCCGCGGACGGCTCCACCAGGGCCTCTGCGCGCATCGCCTCCAGCAGATCGCCCGCGACCTGGCCCACCTCCGCGCGGTCCAGGACGCCGCGAAAGAACAGGTATCCGTCCCGCTCGTAGGCGTTCCGGAGCTCGTCCGGCCGGTCGAGCAGCTCATCGGCGAACGCCATCTGCTGGTAGGGAGCGGGCAGGGACATGGGATCGATGACCGAGGTGAGCCTATCGAGCCTCCCGGCCTCGGTATAGCGCCCGACGGTCGACATCGGCACGATGGCAGGCGACTACCGTCGCAATCGGGGGACCGCATGAAGACCAGGCAGTTGACTGTCGTCGAGCCCGGCCGTATCGAGCTGCAGGAACTCGATCTGAACGGAGCGCTGCAGCCGCACGAGGCGCTGGTGGAGGCCGAGTACTCCATCGTCAGCGCCGGCACCGAGGGGGCCGGCTATACCGGCCTGGTGCGGGAAATGCCGTTCGGCGACGGGGGCACATATCCCCGCGGCACCGGCTACGGCCATCTGGGCCGGGTTCTGGAGGTGGGATCGGCGGTGGAGATGTGCCGTGAGGGAGACCGGGTGCTCTCCTTCTCCCGGCACGCGTCGCTGGTCAAGGCGGACGCCGTGCGCATGGCGCTGCCGGTTCCGAAGGACGCTCCTGGCAGCCACCTGGTGTTCGCCCGCATGGCCGGCGTGAGCATCTCCGCGCTGCGCTCCTCCAGCGTGCAGCCCGGCGATACGGTGCTGGTGACCGGCATGGGGCTGGTCGGCAACTTCGCAGCGCAGCTCTTCCGCATGGCCGGCGCCGAGGTGATGGCGGCCGACCTGTCCGACTACCGCCTGGACAAGGCACGCGCCTGCGGCATCGAGCGCACGGTGAACCCGGGAGCGCACGACCTGCAGGAGGCGGTGCTCGAGTGGACGGCGGGCGAGGGTGTGCGCGTCGCGGTGGAGGCGATCGGCATCAGCGAGGTGGTGGAGCAGGCGGTGATGGCCACCCGGCGCCACGGTGAGGTGATCCTGCTCGGCAGCCCGCGCGCCCGCGCCACCTTCGACGTGACGCCGATGCTGCTGCGCATCCACCTGGAGGCGATCCGGATGATCGGATCGCTGGAGTGGCGCTGGCCGGCGCACCCCGCCGAACGGGTACGAGACGTGGAGACCAACTACCGCCGGCTGGTCGAGTGGATCGCCGCCAGCCGGCTACGGGTCGAACCGTTGCTCGATCGGGTCGCTTCGCCCGCCCACTGCCAGGCGGTCTACGAAGGGCTTACCAGCCGCAAGGACGGGTACTTGGGGGTGGTGTTCGACTGGGGCCTGCTTTGACGTACCGTCAACGATCTCGTTGACAACCGTTGTGATGAGGCGGATCGCCGCGGCGTCGACCCGTCAAGACGGCACTTCCTCGCCAAGGACCTGGGTGCGCTTCATCAGCCGGCGCTGATCGGCCGGAAAGGGCTCTCGGCGGTGCATGGTTGCGCGGTTGTCCCACATGACCAGGTCGCCGGCGCGCCATTGGTGCGTCCACACGAAACGCGGCTCGGTCATGTGCGCGAACAGCCGGTCGAGCAGGGCGCGGCTTTCGCTTGGCTCCATCCCGACGATCGAGCGGGTCAGGTGCGGGCCGACGTACAGTGTCCGGCGGCCGGTCTCCGGGTGGGTGCGCACCACCGGGTGGTCCACCGGCTCGGGAGGGTTCTGCTCCTCGACCGGGTGGCGATGGATGGCGCGGAGGCCGTGCACCCTCGTCCTGAGGTCGTTGTCCAGCGTCTCGTACGCGGCATAGCCGTTGCACCACTGGGTCGTGCCGCCGCTCTCCGGCACCTCCACGGCGTACAGCAGCGACAGGGTACCGGGCTGGCGCAGGTAGGACAGGTCGGAGTGGAAGCTGAGCTCGCCGTGGCCCAAGGCGCCGATCGGCTGCCCGTTCTCCTCGATGTTGGAGATCAGGAAGATCTCCTTGACCGGGCGGTCGGGCTGGCGGCGGACATGCTCGACGGGGTTGCCGAAGTAGCCGGTGAAGCGGACTTGGTCCGCCTCGCTGATGGCCTGGTCGCGGAACACCAGAACGCAGTGGTCGAGAATGGCGCTTCGGAGCCGGCCCACCGTCGCGGCGTCGAGCGCTTGGCGGAGGTCCAGCCCCCGGATTTCCGCGCCCAGGGCGCCGCCGGATGAGATCACCTCGAATCGATCGGTCGCGTGGTTCATGGCGTGGGCGCAAGCCGCGCGACGAGCCTACTCCGATCGCGCGCGGCCGGCCATTCCGCAGGCGTCGGCCGTGTGAGACACTTCTCGAACTGTGACCGAAGCCCCGCGGTTCCTGTCGGCCGGCGAGGTGGCGCAGTTCGACGCGCTGGGAGTCGTGGTACGTCGCGGCGCCCTCGGCCCGTTGGAGGTCGACGCCGCGCTCGGCGAGATGGAGTCGGTGTGTGCGGACGTCTTGGGCCATCCTCCGGGCGACGGCGACGTGGTCTGGGAGTCGCCGTTCGTGGAGCGGAGCAACGCGCTGACCGACCTGGTCGTCGACGACCGCATCTTTCAGGCCGTCTGCGACCTGCTCGGAGAGGACGTGCTGTGGGAGGGCTCCGAGGGCATGTGGGGCTTCGACAGCCTCGCCGACCATCACTGGCACGCTGACGGCGGCTGGCTCCCGGAGCAGATGGCGCCGTACCGGCTCAAGGTCATGCTCTACCTGGACCCGCTGCGCCGGGACACCGGCGCGCTGCGCATCATCCCCGGGTCGCACCGGGCGCTGCTGCACGAGTCGCTCTTGCCGTTCCACGAGGAGACCAGGGCCGGCGGCGACCGGCGGTACTTCGGCCAGAGCGGGGAAGACGTTCCCGCGTACGCGATCGAGACCGATCCGGGAGACGTGGTGTTCTTCAACAACTGGCTGTTCCACTCCGTCTACGGCAAGGTCCATCCGCGGCGGTCGATCATCCTCAAGTTCGCGCGCATGCCCGGCAACGACCGGCAACGGGCCGCGCTGCGCGCCGTGCCGCGCGTGCGCGCCTCCAACGAGCTGCTGGCCCGGCACGGCAACGCGCGCATCCGCGCGCTGACCGGGCGGCTGCCCGGCTACGCCGGCACGGAGGCCCCGGTCAACTGAGCGACCAACTCAGGTGAGCGACCAGCGGGTCGCCTGGATGCTCGGCTTCCGGTCGGGCGGGGCGATCTGGTAGTAGACGGTCAGCAGCTCGCCCGGCGCCAGCTCGACGCTGGCGGGGTAGCCCAGGTCCCAGGTGGCCGGCCAGGGAAGCTCGATGTCCGGGGCGTCGTCGCGGAGCACGATCTCGTTGCCGGTGTCCCAGCTCGCGCCGCCGTCGAGGCTCAGGCAGGCGCGGTGGCCCATCGGCGGCACGCGCCGCCCGTAGGTGGCGAGCAGCGCCCCGCTCTCGAGCGTCAGCAGGTGCGCCGGATACCCCAGGATGGGCGTCGCGTGCGTCTCGGTCCAGGTGCGGCCGCCGTCGTCGCTCTCGGTCTGGCGCAGGTAGCGGTGCTCGGTAAACTGCTCCGGCTGGTAGCGCCACAGGCAGACCAGGCGGCCGTCAGGCAGCTCGGCGGGGTGCGGCTCGGCGACGGCGTGGACGGCGTGGTCGGCGGCCGCCAGTGGCACGGTGCCGATCTGCCGCCAGGAGCGCCCTTCGTCCACGGACTCGACGGCGAGCAACCGGTAGGGAGGATCGCCGGGTTTGTCGACGCCCAGGAACAGCAGGCGGCCGTCGCGGAGCTGGATGGGGCCGTGCGGGGCGGAGGCGATCGAGTCCACCGGCTCCTCCCAGGTGCGTCCGCCGTCGGTGGAGCGGCGGGTCCAGTTGCCGAGCCAGCGCTGCCTCTCCTTGTCAGACACCGTGTCGAGGTATCGCTGCCAGGCGTCGACCTGTTCCGCCGGGTAGACCTTTCGGTAGCCGTCCAGCCTGGACCAGGTCGGCACGGTGAAGGAGCTCGCCACGATCACGCCCGAGCGCAGCACCAGGATGCCGGCGTCCCGGTCGTCGAGCGGCGTGTCGCGGATGGTCACAGGTTCCGACCAGGTCTCGCCGCCGTCGCCTGAGCGGATGAGCTGCGTCTTGCCGTACGGGCAGGAGTGCTCTTCCCGGTCGCCGGAGAAGACGACCAGCAGCTCGCCGTTCGCCCTGCGGGCGATGGTGGGCCAGGAGAGGTAGCGCTCCGGCTGGCGGCAGATCACCGTGCTCCAGTGGATGTGTGCCCTCACGTTGACCTCCCGTCCCCGGGGGATGATGCCCTGCTCGGCGGCGATGCGCACCCGCACGTAGTCCTCCACGCGCAGCGCCAGCAAGAGGCCGCGCATCTCGCGCGCCAAAGTGATCCAGGCGAGGACGGAAGGCATCATCGTGCTCGCCACGTAGCGTCGCGAGACCGAGTCAGATGCGTCCAAGTGTGGCAGAATTCGTCTCGTGTGACTCCCGACGAGCGCGAATTGCCGTGAGATCCTCGCGAGTCATACTCCTGAACGGGCCGAGCAGCTCCGGAAAGACGACCCTGGGCCGCGCCGTACAGTCCGCGTTGGGCTCGCCGTTCTTCTACTTTTCTTCCGATCAACTCGTCGATGCGGATGTTCTGCCGTCCGTGGATCGCACGGCGAAGACCGGGGAGTGGTCGTGGCGGACCATCCGGCCGCGCTTCTTCGACGGATTCCACCGCGGTGCCGCGGCAATCGCCGATGCCGGCAACGACCTGATCATCGAGCACGTGATCGAGTTCCGGAGCTGGTACCTCGATCTCGTGACGCTGCTCCGCCATCACTCGGTGTTCTTCGTCGGCGTGCATTGTGAGATCAGCGAGTTGGAACGAAGAGAGCAGCTTCGGGGCGATCGAAGAGTCGGCGAGGGCCGCTCGCATCTGGAGGATGGCGTGCACACGTGGGGCCGGTACGATGTCGAGGTCGATACCTCCCGCTTGTCCCGGGACGGGGCGAGAGACAGAGTGGTCGAGGGCTTTCGGCTCCATGATCCCGTGCGCGGTGCATTCCGGTCGGCATGGCTCGACCTGGAGCGGGGAGGATCGGCTCCTTCGCGCAGCGGCAATCGGCCTTGACACGTTCCGTCCAATTCGGCCCGTAGTTCGACATGTATCGACTCCTGAAAGCACGCGAGTCCGATCCCGTGCGCGTCGCCGTGATCGGCGCAGGCAAATTCTCCTCCATGTTCCTTGCGCAGGTGCGCACGACGCCCGGCATGCGCGTCGTGGGCGTGTGCGATCTGGCCCCGGAGCGGGCGCAGGCCACGCTACGGCGGTCGGGCTGGAGCGATGAGGAGATCGCGGAGATCGCCTTGTACCCGGACGCGGAAGCCGTAATCCGCCAGGGCGATCCCGAGGTGGTGGTCGAGGCGACCGGCGATCCGGTCGCCGGGGTGCGCCACGCGCTTGCCTGCATCGCCGCCGGCCGGCACGTGGTCATGGTCAACGTGGAGGCGGACGTGCTGGCCGGCCCGCTGCTGGCTCGCCGCGCGGCCGAGGCCGATACGGTGTACTCGCTGGCCTACGGTGATCAGCCGGCCCTGATCGTGGAGCTGGTCGACTGGGCGCGCATCTGCGGGTTCGAGGTGGTGTGCGCCGGCAAGGGCACGAAGTACCTGCCGGCCTTCCATGCCTCCACGCCGGACACCGTCTGGCAGCACTACGGGATCAGCCCGGAGCGCGCCGCGAGCGGCGGCATGAACGCCAGGATGTTCAACTCCTTCCTGGACGGCACCAAGTCGGCGATCGAGATGGCCGCGGTGGCAAACGCGACCGGGCTGCAGCCGGCGACCGGCGGGCTGTGCTTTCCGCCGTGCGGGAGCGACGATCTGGCCGAGACGCTGAAGCCGGCCGGCGACGGCGGAACGCTGCCGCACGCGGGCGCGGTGGAGGTGGTCTCGTCACTGCAGCGTGACGGCAGTCCGGTCGAGCACGATCTGCGCCGGGGCGTGTTCGTGACGTTCGCCGCCCCCTCGGACTATGCGGCGGCCTGCTTCGGCGAGTACGGCGTCCCCACCGATCAGAGCGGCCGGTACGCGGCGCTGTATCGCCCCGCGCACCTGATCGGGTTGGAGCTCGGCATCAGCATCGCCTCCGCGGTACTGCGTGGCGAGCCTACCGGCGCGCCTGAGGGGTTCGCCGCCGACGTGGTGGCGGTCGCCAAGCGCGACCTCCGCGCAGGCGAGGTGTTGGACGGCGAGGGCGGCTCGACCGTCTGGGGCCGCCTGATGCCGTCCGCTGATTCCCTGGCAGCCGACACCCTGCCGATCGGCCTGGCGGCGGGCGCGACCCTGAAGCGGCCGATCGCGGCCGGAGAGACGGTCACGCGCGCCGGCGTGGAGCTGCAGGTTCCCGCCGACGTCCTGGAGATCCGAAGGGAGATGGAGTGCCGAGCGGTGCCGGAAAACCTCAAGTATCGGTAAGCAGCGTCAACTGCCGCTCATCGATCGCGGCTGCCGCGTGCGCAAGCGCGCTTATCGGACATCCCCGGCGTCCAGCTCGGGATGTGACGCTTACGCGGGCGGCCCTCGCCGTGAGGTTCGCTCCGAGTGGCGGTCGCGGTGATGGGCGAAGCAGAGCAATCTGAGATTCTCGGGCTCCGCACCGCCGCCCAGGGCGTACGGGAGCACGTGATCGATCTGCAGCAGGTGCCGTGACGGGCATCGGTGCCCGCCGCGTGGATCGACATAGCGGCAGCGTCCCTCGTCGCGCTGCCAGACCTCTCGCCTGACTGCCGCGGGAATGGCGCGCTTGGCCCGTGCGCCCTCCTTCGGCGCCGAAGTGAGGACCTCTATCGGCCGTGCCGTTCGCGTCCGTGCAGACGGTGCTGGGCTGTACGAATCGCGGTCCGTCTTCGTCGCCGGAGCGCCGGTGCTGCCGGTCCGGTCAATCCGCTTCGACGCCGAAGTGGCTCCGCGGTCCGCGGAGGCAGACTGTTCCGGCGCCGATGCAGCGGCCGGGTCGGAGATTGCCTCCTGCGCCGCCGCGGGGCGGTCGGGACCCACGGAAGCGCCGCGCGCGCGTCCACGGCGCGGCGGACGGCCGGGATCGTGGCGGTCGAGTCCCTCCTGCACCAAGCGCCCCACGAGCTGCCCCAGCGTCATGCGCGGATCGACGTGCGAGAGCAGCCCCTTGAGCAGCTCCAGCCCGCGCTGGCAGTCCGCGTCGATGACCGCCTTGAGCTCCCAGCGTCCCTCGCCCAGCGCCCGCACCCGATCCGCCGGTACCGCCAGCGCAGGATCCACATCGGCCAGCATCTGCATCACCTGCCGCGTGCTCTTGCCGGCCGCCTGCTCCACCAGCGCCTTCTGCGCCGATGCGTCCAGAGCCAATTTCGGGTCGGATTCCAATGTCGGTGCCGGCTTCCGATGGGCCGACCGTGCTGGAGGCGGTCGCGTCGAGCCGTTCGGCCGCACGGCCGAGCCGGTCCCGCCCCCGCGTGCCTCTCGCGCTCGTTCGCGCTCGCGCCGCTCAAAGGCGTGCTGCAGCTGCGCGGCTGCGTCCAGGGTCAGCGAGCCGTCCCAGAGCCGCTCGCGCACGCGGTCGATCCTCGTGCACAGCTTCATGGCGTTGATCCATCGCCACGTGGCGGCGTCGCTGTAGCCGAGCCCACGCTTGACGTAGTCGAACAGGCTGGAAAAACCTCGCCGCAGGTAGACGCGCCGGGTTTCGATCTCGATCAGGTGATCGATGACGAAGACGTGGGCTTGGTGATCGAGGCGCGCCAACCTGCCGGTCTGCTCTATGAGCTCATCGTCGGAGAGGGCGCACACGGTGGACGTGATCGTGCTCTTGATGGCGGAGAATAACATGAATAAATATATAAATATAAGTGATTTGAGTCAATAGTGGGCGTATGGCAGGGCGGTCGTTCGGCAGCCGTCTCCGCGTTCCTGTGGGTGCGAGTCCGAGGCTGTTCGTACAGCCGTGCGCAGGGCCGACGCGATCGGCCGACCGCGCGCCGATGAAGCCGCCTGCGGAACAGTGGGCATCGCCACACAGCGCTGGAGCGGATCCGAATCAGCAGTGAGCCACCGGACTATCGGAAGCCCCTCTGCTTTTCTTATACAGTCACGAAGATGAGCCCGAGTCCGACATCGACCGCCGCGATCGTCTTTCCCGCCGTGGGCGAGGTGGAGTTGCGCGACGTGTCGTTGCCGACGATGGGGCCGGACGATGTGCTGGTAGAGGTCGAGCACACCACGATCAGCGCCGGCACCGAGCTGCACTGCCTGCACGGGACCATCCGCCTGGGCGCAGGCACCGTCCGCTTCCCGTTCACGCCCGGCTACCAGGCGGCCGGCCGCGTGCGCGCCGCGGGAGACGCGGTGACCGAAATCGCGGTGGGGGACCGGGTGTTCAGTGCACGCTGCAAGCAGCCGCCGGGCTGGGAAGGCGGCTGGTGGGCCGGTCACTGCGCCTGGCATGTCGCGGCGGCGGCCGACGTGATTCCGCTGCCGTCCGCCGTCGACACGCAGAGCGCCTCGGCCCTGCTGCTGGCGCAGGTGGGCTACAACGGCGGCGCGCGGCCGCCGGTCGCCGCCGGCGACGCCGCGCTGGTCATCGGCGACGGGCTGGTGGGACAGTGGGCGGCGCAGGTGCTGCGCCACCGCGGAGCGCGGGTGTTGCTGGCCGGGCACCGCCGCCGGCGGCTGGAGATCGCTGCCGAGCACAGCGCCGACGAGGTGGTCGACACCCATGCCGAGGACCTGGGCGAGTGGGTCCGGAGCCGCGCCCCGGCAGGCCTGCGCATCGCGGCGGAGACCACGGGGAAGACCGATCTCGTCCGCGACGCTGCAGCCCTGCTGGTACACGACGGTCATCTTGTCGTCCTGGGTTACTATTCGCCGGGCGCCTGCGAGGTTGACATCCACTGGCTGCGGGCGGGGGAGACCACGACCCACTTCCCGAACGGCCAGCGGCGTGACCGGATGGAGCGGACGCTCGCCCTGATCGAGCAGGGAGTGGTGAAGGTGGACGAACTGGTCACCCATCGCTTCGCGCCGGCGGATGCCGCGACCGCCTACCGGATGCTGCAGCAGGATCCGGACACGCTGGGCGTAACGATCGATTGGAGCCGATGAAGAGATACGGATGCAGGTAAACCAGGCCGAGATCGAGCGGCTGAACGCCGTCGCCGCCGACGGCGCGGAGGCCTTGCTCCGCGCCCTGGTGGAACGCCACGGCCGCGCGGTGAAGCTGGCGTCCTCGCTGGGAGCCGAGGACCAGGTGCTGAGCCACATGCTGCTCGGCATCGACCCGCACGCATCCATCTTCGTGCTGGACACCGGCCGCCTGCACCAGGAGACCTACGACCTGATGGCGCGCATGATGAGCCGTTACCACATGCACTACGAGGTGCTGTTCCCGGAGGCCGGCGCGGTGCAGGAGATGGTGCGCGACGCCGGTCCCAACCTCTTCTACGAGAGCGTGGAGCATCGCCACCGCTGCTGCGGCGTCCGCAAGGTGGAGCCGCTGCGCCGCGCGCTCGCATGCGCCGCCGCCTGGATCACCGGGCTGCGCCGCGCGCAGAGCCCGGACCGCGCCGACACCCCGTGCGTGGAGTGGGACTCCGCGCACGGCGCGATCAAGGCCAATCCGCTGGCCGCATGGACGGAAGAACAGGTGTGGGACTACCTGCGCGCTCACGACGTGCCCTCCAATGTCCTGCACGACCGCGGATTCCTGAGCATCGGCTGCGCTCCCTGCACGCGCGCGGTCGAGCCGGGCGAGGATCCGCGCGCCGGGCGCTGGTGGTGGGAGCAGGACGCCGTCAAGGAGTGCGGGCTGCACGTGGCCGCACATGTCGTATGAGGGCCGCCTCGTGACCGCCGCCCCGATGACGGCGCTGCAGCGCCTGGAGGCGCAGAGCGTCTACATCCTGCGCGAGGCGTACCGGGAGTTCTCGCGCCTCTGCATGCTGTGGTCGATCGGCAAGGACTCGACCGTGCTGCTGTGGCTGACCCGCAAGGCGTTCTTCGGGGCGGTGCCGTTTCCGCTGGTGCACATCGACACCTCGTTCAAGATCCCGGAGATGATCGCCTACCGCGACCAGCTCGTCCGCGACTGGCGGCTCGACCTGATCTACGGCGAGAACCGTGCCGCCCTGGACGCGAAGCAGACCTTCCCGGCGGGCGCGCTGTCGCGGATCGCCTGCTGCAAGGCGCTGAAGACCGACGCGCTGGTCAACACGCTGTCCGGCGCCTGGCCGCGCTACCGCTTCGACCACGAAGAGGACCGCTACGTCCAGGACGCCAACACCGAGCCGTACACCGGGGTGATCGTCGGCGCCCGCGCGGACGAGGAGGGTAGCCGCTCCAAGGAGCGCTACTTCTCGCCCCGCGACCAGCACAGCGACTGGGACATCGGCGACCAGCCGCCCGAGCTGTGGAACCAGTTCAAGACCGACTTCGCGCCCGGCACCCACGTGCGCGTCCACCCGCTGCTGGACTGGACGGAGCTCAACATCTGGGAGTACATCGAGGCGGAACAGATCCCGGTGGTGCCACTCTATTTCGACCAGGGCGACGGCACCCGCTACCGCTCGCTGGGCTGCTACCCGTGCACGACGCCGGTCGAGTCGACCGCCTCCACCGTGGGGGAGATCGTGGAGGAACTCCGCACCGGCAGGTTCTCGAGGATCGCCGAGCGGGCCGGCCGCGAGCAGGACAAGGAGGGCGACGGCACCCTCGAGACACTGCGGCGCGAGGGGTACATGTGATGGCCGGTCCCACTCCCGAGCCGGCCGCCGCGCTCGCCACCGGCACCACGGCTGCCCCGCCGGCCGAGCTGGCCGCGATGAACATCGTCATCGTCGGCCACGTCGACCACGGCAAGAGCACGGTGGTGGGCCGCCTGCTGCACGACACCGGCTCGCTCCCGGACGGCCGGATCGAGCAGGTGCGGCGCAACTGCGAGCGCGCAGGCAAGCCGTTCGAGTACGCGTTCCTGATCGATGCGCTCCGCGACGAGCAGTCGCAGGGCATCACGATCGACGCCGCGCGGGTGTTCTTCCGCTCGGAACGGCGCCGCTACATCATTATCGACGCGCCCGGGCACGTGGAGTTCCTGAAGAACATGATCTCCGGCGCCGCCCGCGCCGAGGCCGCGATCCTGGTGATCGACGCCCGTGAAGGGGTGCGCGAGAACTCCCGCCGCCACGGCTTCATGACCGCGATGCTGGGTATCCGCCAGATCCTGGTGGTGGTCAACAAGATGGACCTGGTCGGCTACGACCAGGCGGTGTACGAGGCCATTCACGAGGAGTACGCGGCATTCCTCGCCGACATCCAGGCCACGCCGCTCGGATTCGTGCCGGTGAGCGGGCGGCACGGCGACAATCTGGTGACGGCCTCGCCTCGTACTCCCTGGTACGAGGGTCCGCCGCTGCTTGCGCGGATCGACGCCCTGGAGTCGGCCGGCGCGGAGACCGAGCAGGCACTGCGTCTGCCGGTGCAGGACGTCTACAAGTTCCCGGTGCGGGGGGACGACGCGCGCATCATCGCCGGCACCATCACCAGCGGGACCGTGGCCGTCGGCGACGCGGTGGAGTTCCTGCCGTCGCGCAAGCGGTCGCATGTGCGCAGCATCGAAGGATTCAACATCGCCCAGACGCGCGAGGCGGCGGCCGGCTCCGCCACCGGCATCACGCTGGCCGAGGAGCTGTACGTGCGGCCGGGAGAGGTGATGTACCGGGACGGCGAAGCGCCGCCGCGGGTGGGCACCACCTTCCGCGCCAACCTGTTCTGGCTGGACCGCAACCCGCTGGTGCGCGGCCGCCGCTACCTGCTGAAGCTGGCCAGCACGCGGGTGACCGTGCACGTGAAGGAGATCGTGCAGGTCCTCGACGCCGACACCTTGGAGCGCAGCGGCGCCAAGCAGCACGTCGGGCGGCACGAGGTGGCCGAGTGCGTGCTGGAGACCCACAAGCCGATCGCCTTCGACCTCGGCATCGACGCCGACCTGGTTGCCACCGGCCGCTTCGTGCTGGTCGACCAGTACGAGATCGCCGGCGGCGGCATCATCACCGAGTACCTGTCCGACCTGAGCGAGTCGCTGCGCGAGCACGTCCGGCGCCGCGACTACGCCTGGGTGAACGGCGCCGTCTCGGGCGGCGAGCGCGCCGACCGTTACGGCCAGGAGCCGCGGCTGGTGGTGCTGACCGGCTCGCTGCATCCGCTGCTGGTCCGGGTTGCCCGCGACGTGGAGCGCGAGCTGTTTCACGGCGGCAGCAACGTCTACTACTTCGGGCTGTCCAACCTCGCCGGCGGGCTGGACGCCGACGTCGAGCGGGAGCAGCAGTCCTCCAGCGGTGAGACGCGCGACGAGAACATCCGCCATCTCGGCGAGATCGCCCACTTCCTGACCGACTCCGGGCAGATCGTGCTCACGACGGTCGCCGACCTGGACGTCTACGAAGCGGAGACGCTGCGCATCCTCAATCAGCCCAACGACATCCTGATCGTGCGCATGGGCGAGGACCTGCACGGCGTGCAGGCCGACCTGGTCCTGCCGCCGGAGCTGTCCCCGGAGGACGCGGCGGCGGCGGTGTGTCGTAAGCTGCGCGCGGAAGACCTTGTCGAAGGCGAGGAGGCAGGCGCATGAGACTGAAGGTGGGCATGATCGGCTGCGGGCGGATCGCCAGCACCATCGACGACGAACGGACGCCGGAGTGGCGCGGCGGGAGCGTACGGCCGCTCGCCCATGCCGGCGGCTACGCGGAAACCACGGACGTGACCGAGATGGTCGCGGCCTGTGACGTCGACGAGGCGAAGCTGCAGGAGTTCCAGCGCCGCTGGAGCGTGCCGCGCGGCTATCGGGACTTCCGGGAGCTGATCGACACCGAACAGCCGGACATCCTGAGCATCTGCACGCGGCCCGAGCAGCACCTGGAGGCGATGGTCTACGGCGCCGAGCACGGCGTGAAGGGCATGTTCGCGGAGAAGCCGCTGTGCTGCACCCTGCGCGAGGCCGACGCCATCCGGGAAGCGTTCGAGCGCTCCGGGACGATGCTGGAGTTCGGTCCGCCGCGGCGCAACTGGGCGGCCTACCAGCAGGCGCGGGCCATCGCGGCAAGCGGTGACCTGGGGCGGCTGCAGCTGGTGGTGGGCTTCTGGGGCAACAGCGTGGGCGGCCACGGGCTGGACACGGTGCTGTACCTGGCGGGCGATCCGGAGGAGGTCACCTCGATCCGCGGTACGCTGGACACGCTCAACCCGGCGCCGGGAGACACCTCGCACATGCACTTCGTCAAGGACACGCAGATCCGCAGCGCGCTGATCGAGTTCGCCGACGGCCCGGACATCGCTGTGGCCGGCACCGGCAACCTGGAGTTCGAGCTGGTCTGCGAGGACGGCTTGATCCGTGTGCACAACGACGGCGAGGAGCTGCAGGTGCGCAGCAAGGCGACGCGCTCGGGCTTCGACCCGGTCCCCGTGGAGCCGCTCGAGCACTGGAGCGGCACGGTGCGCAAGATCCGCGACCTGGTGCAGGCCATCCGCACGGGTGAGCCGACCGTGAGCAACCTGCGGATCGCCATGCTCTCCACCGAGATCGGCTTCGGCCTCTACGAGTCCCACCTGCGCGGCGGCACCGCCGTGCGCCCCCCGATCCCCAACCGCGACCGCATCGTGTCGAGCTGGTGAGGTGGTCCCGGAAAACTGGACAGGTGGTTAAGGTGTAACCCTGGCCAGGAGGAGGGCCAACGAGATGGCGACGAAACGGCGCCGGTTCACAGCGAAGTTCAAAGCACAGGTGGCGGTGGAGGCGCTGCGCGGCGACCGCCCGATCCAGGCGATCGCTGCCAAGCACGAGGTGCACCCGAACCAGGTCTCAGGCTGGAAGCGCCAAGCGCTGGAGGGTCTGCAGGAGGTGTTCGCCGGGGGCGCCAGCGCCCGGCACGCCGATCAGGAGACGGTCATCCATGACCTGCACGCGAAGATCGGCGAGTTGACCGTGGAGCGCGATTTTTTGTCACGCGGGCTCGGGCGCTGAGCGTGCAGCAACGGCGGGAGATGACCGAACGCGACCACCGGACCCTGAGCCTGAGTGCTCAGTGCCGGCTGCTGGCACTGAACCGCTCGACGCTGTACTACCAGCCGAGCGGACACAGCGCCGAGACGCTGGGGCTGATGCGGCGCATCGACGAGCTGTATCTGAGCTACCCGTTCTACGGCAGCCGCCAGATGGCGCGCCACCTGGGGCGCGAGGGAGTGACGGTTGGTCGGCACCGGGTGCGGCGGCTGATGCGGCTGCTGGGCCTGGAGGCGATCTACCGCAAGCCGCGGACCACCGTGGCGAACCCCGAGCACCGCGTCTATCCGTATCTGCTGCGAGGTGTTGCGATCGAGCGGGCGAACCACGCGTGGTGCGCCGACATCGAGCGCCACGAGGCGTTCTTGAACCATGCGGTGGTGGGAGGCCACCGCCACCGG
>JAPPKD010000243.1 GCA_028820215.1 Spirochaetaceae bacterium
GTGTTTCTCCCATGCCAACGCCGGTCCGACCCGGCCGGTGGGGAAGCTTGACAGGCAAGCCTGCCAAGGGTCCCCATCACATCGCAATGCCCATGATGACCGGCGCCCGCTTCGTCGCAGAGACCGTCCACGGCTACGGCCTCACGCACGTCTTCTACATGCCCTACATCATGCCCCCGGCCATCCTGGAGATGGGCAAGCTGGGCGTGACCGCCATCCAGCCCCACGGCGAGAAGGCGGCCGCCTACATGGCCGACGCCTACGCGCGCGTCCGCCGCGGCCCGTCCCTGGTGATGGCCCAGTCGGTCGGGGCCGCCAACCTGGCGGCCGGCCTTCAGGACGCCTTCCTGGCCTGCTCGCCGGTCATCGCGCTGACCGGCCGCGAGCGCCAGTTCCACCAGCAGCGCCACTCGTACCAGGAGGTCGATCACGTCACACCGTTCGCGGCCGTCACCAAGTACAGCGCCTGCGTGCACGCCGCCGACATGCTGCCGGTGTACCTGCGGCAGGCGTTCCGGAGCGCGGTGAGCGGCACGCCCGGGCCGACCCATCTCGACCTGGAGCAGATCAGCGGGCTGGTGATCGCCGAAGGCGAACTCGATGCCGAGGTGGTCGTGGAGCGGCAGTTCACCCGCGTGCCGCCGTTCCGGCCGGTGGCCGACCCGGCGGCGATCGCCGAGGCGCTCCGGGTGCTGAACGACGCCGCCCGGCCGGTGATCGTCGCCGGCGGCGGCGTGACCGCATCGGACGCACGCGACGAGCTGATCGCATTGGCCGAGAAGCTGTCGATTCCGGTGGCCACGGCGCTCAACGCCAAGGCGATGTTCCCGGCCGACCACCCGCTGGCGGTTGGGACGCCCGGCAACTACTCCCGCGAGTGCGCCAACCGCATCCTGTGCCGGGCCGACCTGGTGTTCTTCATCGGCAGCCACACCGGCGGACAGCTCACGCTCGACTTCCGCGTTCCGCCGCAGGGCACGCCGGTCATCCAGCTCGACATCGATCCGGCGGAGATCGGCCGCAACTACCCGGTGCAGGTGGGGCTGCAGGGGGACGCCAGGGCGTCGCTGGCGGCGATGCTGGACGCGGCGCAGCCGGGCCCGGACCGCGGCGCCTGGCTGGCCGAGGTACGCACGCTCGTCCGCGACTGGAAGGAGAGCGTCGAGGAGCACTGGGGCTCCGACGTCGCGCCGGCCAGGCCCGAGCGCATCTGCCGCGAGCTGAGCGAGCACCTGCCGGCCGACGCCATCCTGGTCTCCGACACCGGCCACTCGGGCGTATGGACCGGCACCATGCTGGACCTCAAGCACCCCACCCAGAGCTACCTCCGCTGTGCGGGCTCCCTGGGGTGGGGGCTGCCGGCGGCGCTGGGCGCCAAGTGCGCGGCCCCGGCGCGGCCGGTGCTGTGCTTCACTGGCGACGGCGGCATCTGGTACCACCTCGCCGAGATCGAGACGGCGGTCAAGGAGCGTCTGAACGTCGTCATCCTGGTGAACAACAACCACTCCCTGAACCAGGAGAAGCACGGCGTCGAGAGCTACGAGGGCCGCTCGCCGGCGTCCGACAAACAGTGGCTGTTTCCGGATGCCGACTTCGCCGCCATCGCCGAGTCGATGGGCGCGATGGGGCTGACGGTCCACAGGCCGGGCGACCTGCAGAGCGCCCTCGCCAAGGCGTTCGCGGCCAACCGCCCGGTCGTCATGGACGTCAAGAGTCACGTCGACGGCATCGCCCCGAAGGCCTGGCTGCCCGAATAGTACCCCTTCAAACTGATGTCGACGGGTGACACAGGTCGCTACACGGGCTTCAAGCGCGCTGGAACAGCGCGCACAGGCCGAGTTCCCGTAACACGCTACCCCCAAACTACAGTTTGAAGGGGTACTAGGATCGCGGCGGCGCCGACACGTCGGCGTCCGTGTCCGGATGTCGGCCGGCGAGGTTGCGCGGCGCGGCCGGCGGGGATAGGTTCCCGGCAATGAAGTCAGCGGTGTTGCACCGGGTCGGCGGCCCCTTCGCGATCGAGGAGGTGAAGCTGCTGCCGCCCCGCACGGGCGAGGTTCGCGTCAAGCTGAAGGCGGCGGGCCTGTGTCACAGCGACTGGCACTTCGTGCACGGCCTCCTGGAGCGGGACCTCCCGGTCATTCTCGGCCACGAGGGCGCGGGCGTCATCGAGGAGGTCGGCGAGGGGGTCACCACGCTGCGCAGGGGACAGCGCGTGGCGCTCAACTGGGCGCCCGCCTGCCGACACTGCTACTACTGCCTGCGGGGCGAGGCCGGCCTGTGCGAGACCTTCTGGGACTGGCGCAACGGCACCATGCCGGATGGCTCCACCCGCTTTCGCATCGCCGGCGAAGCCGCTCGTCAGTTCAGCGTGCTGTCCACGTTCACGGAGCAGACCATCGCCCCGGTCGAGAGCTGCGTGCCCCTCGCCGACGACATCTCCTTCGAGGTGGCCGCGCTGGTCGGCTGCTGCGTCACCACCGGCGTCGGCGCCGCGCTCAACACCGTCGACATCCGGCCGGGAGACAGCGTGGCCGTCTACGGCTGCGGCGGGGTGGGGCTCAACGTCGTGCAGGGCGCCCGGCTGAGCAACGCCTGGCCGATCATCGCCGTGGACAGCGACCCGGCCAAGGAGGCGATCGCCCGGCAGTTCGGCGCCACCCACTTCGTGCCGGCAGGCGAGGACGCGCATGAAAAGATAAAGGAGCTGACCGGCGGCCGGGGCGTCGAGTACGCCTTCGAGGCCGTGGGGCCGCCCGCGGTGCAGGAGGCCGCGTACGAGGCGACGCGCCGCGGCGGCGCTCTGGTCATCGTCGGCGTGGCGCCGGACGGGAGCACGACCTCGTTCCCCGGACTCGACCTGCACGTCAACCAGCGCCGCATCCTCGGCTCCTTCTTCGGATCGACCGATCCGAGCCGCGAGTTCGGCCGCCTGCACGGCCTCTACCGCAACGGCCGGCTGCTCGTGGACGAGCTCATCTCCAGGCGCTACTCCCTCGACCGGATCAACGAGGGGTACGCCGACATGCTCGCCGGCGGCCACAAGCGCGGCGTGCTGATCTTCGACTGAGCCGCACATTTTCCGGGGGACCCCATGCCAGACACCAGCGACACACCATCCGTGTACCACGCCGACGAGCTCCAGCGCTTCGCCGAGGAGGTGATCGAATTCACGGGCACCGCGCCGGAGCAGGCGGCGGTGGTGGCGCGCCACCTCGTCGAGGGCAACCTGGCGGGGCTCGAGTCGCATGGGGTCATGCGGCTGCGCCAGTACCACGACGCCGTCCAGTCGGGCCAGATCGACCCCGCCGTGCTGCCGGCGGTCGAATCCGAGACCGCCGGCACGGCCGTGGTCGACGCGCGCGCGGGCTGGGGCGCGCCGGCCGGGTACCTGGCCGTGGAACTGGCCGGGCGCAAGGCAAGGGCCGTCGGCGTCGCCGCCGTCAGCGTCAAGAACGCCGCCCACATCGGGCGCTCCGGCTCCTACGTGCTGCGCCTCGCCGAGGAAGGCCTGGTGGCACAGCTCTTCTGCGGCCTGGTGCATGCCGCGTTCGTCGTGCCCTGGGGGGGCCGCGAGGCGCGGTTCGGCACCAACCCGATCGCGATCGCCATACCGGGCGGCGACGGGCCGGTGGTCATGGACATCGCCACCAGCGCGACCGCCGAAGGCAAGGTGCAGGTGTACCGCAACGCCGGGCGGACCATGCCCGAGGGGATGCTCATCGACGCCGGCGGACACCCCAGCACCGACCCCAACGACGTTTATCGAGGCGGCGGGATCCTCCCGTTCGGCGGCGTGAACGGTCACAAGGGCTACTGCCTTGCGGTGATGGCGGACCTGCTCGGCGGGTCCCTGTCCGGCTCGCACGTCGGCGTGATGGCCGGGAGCTTCCGCAACCACTTCCTGCTGACCGCCATCGATCCCGACGCGCTCGGCGGGGCCGACGCGATGCGGGCCATCGTCGACGAGTACTCGCAGTGGCTGAAGAGCTCGGCGACCCAGCCGGGCTTCACGGAGGTCCTCATGCCGGGCGAGCCGGAGTCACGCAACGCCGCCGAGCGCCTGCGCGGCGGGGTCCCGCTCGACGCGTCCACCGTCGAGCTGCTCGACGTGCTGGCCGACGAGATCGGCATAGCCCGCATCAGCGCCATGGATGGCCGGTAGCCCGCACTCTTGCAGAGACAAGGAGCAACATCGATGAACGAAGCAGACGGCGGCCTGGACGTGCGCGGCGTGGTCGTACCGATTCTTACGCCGCTCAAGCCGGACGAGGAGGTCGACGTGTCGTCGCTGCGGCGCCTCACGAATTACCTCATCGACAACGGCGTCCACGGCATCTGGGCGGCCGGCACGACGGGCGAGTTCGCGGCGCTGGACGAGCCGGCGCGGCGGCTGGTGATCGAGACCGTGGTGGAGGAGGCGGCCGGCCGGGTGCCGGTGATCGGCAACGTATCCGCGCCCGCGACGCGAGCCACCGTCACCGCCGCGGAAGCGCTGCGCGACTGCCCGGTCGCGGGCATCGCCGCGACACCGCCGTACTACTACAGCAACACCCAGGACGAGCTGATCGGGCACTTCCGCGCCATCGCCGACCGGTGCGCGCAACCGCTGTGGGTGTATGACATCCCCAGCACCGTCAAGGTGACGGTCGAGCCGGAGACCATCGCCGCGCTGGCCGCGGACGGCACCGTCGCGGGGGTCAAGGACAGCACCGGCGCCGGCGAGACCTTCGCGCAGCTCGTCATGCTCTGCCGCAGCCGCAACCTCGCCCTGTACCGGTTCGTCGGCTCCGTGTGGCGCGCGACCATGGCCGGTATTGGGGCTCACGGCATCATCCCCGGCATCGGCAACCTGGCGCCGCGCAGCGTGTCCGGCGCCTGGGAGGCCGGCCAACGCGGCGACGAGGAGACCGCGGGGCGCTGCCTCGACCAGGTGCTGGCCGCGACGCGGCTGACCCGAATACGCGCCGGCGGCAGCTCCGGTGCCGGTTTCTCCGGGATCAAGTGCGCGCTGAAGCTGATGGGGATCATCGAACACGACACGGTGTCCGCTCCGTTCCGGGGGCTGGACGAAGCGGAAAGGGACCGGATACCGCCGCTGCTGGAGGAGCTGGGACTCCGTTGAAGCCCGCGCATGGGCCGTAGCCGGGTCTTCACGACCGCGGAGAGCGCCAACCCCGGAGCCTTCACCGCGACCGACTGGGCGCTGTTCTGTTCGATCTCGACGATCTGGGGCGCATCGTTCCTGCTCATCGACATCGCCCTCGACGCGTTCCGGCCCGGCCTGGTCACCTTCCTGCGGGCCGCGGGCGGTGCGGTGACCCTGTGGCTGGTCCCCGCCGCGCGCCGGCCGCTGGCGGCCCAGGACCGGCTGCGGGTGGTCGTGCTGTCGTTCGTCTGGGTGGCGGTGCCGTTCACGATCTTCCCGGTGGCGCAGCAATGGGTGAACTCGGCGCTCACCGGCATGCTGAACGGGGCGATGCCGATCTTCGCGGCGCTCGTGGCCACGACGCTGCTGCGGCGCATGCCGCGACCCGCCCGCCTTGCCGGGCTGCTGATCGGCTCGGTGGGTGTCGCCGCCATCGCGTGGTCCACGGCTGCGCCGGCTGCCGCCAGCGCCGTCGGCGTGGCGCTGATCCTGTGCGCGACCCTGTGCTACGGCGTGGCGGTCAACCTCGCCGTTCCGCTGCAGCAACGCTACGGAGCGGTCCCGGTGATGGCGCGCATCACGGCGCTCGGGGCGCTGTGGACCGCGCCGTTTGGCCTGTACGGCCTGGCCGGATCCGCGTTCGGCTGGTCCGCGCTGCTCGCGGTGCTCGCCGTCGGGATCGTGGGCACGGGAATCGCTTACTGGATCATGGGCACGTTGGTGGGCCGCGCGGGCTCGGTGCGCGCGTCCTTCATCACCTACCTGATCCCCGTGGTGGCGCTCATCCTCGGCGTCGTCCTGCGCGGCGACCGTGTCGCAGGATTGGCCGTCGTCGGCGTCGCCCTGGCCACCGCCGGAGCCCTGCTGGCGGCCCGCCGCGAACGCTGACGCCGATCGCCTTGACGGCCGGCGACGTCCGCCCTATACGAAGCGCTGATGGCTGACGAACCCGACCGCTGGATTCATCGCGGATTCAATGCCTTTCGCGAAGGCGAGTTCGACAACGGCGGCGACAACCTCTACGTGACCGCCGCCGGGGCCGTCGAGTGGATTCATCGTACGGACACGAACGGCGACGGGCACGTCGACCTGGTGTTCCCCAATTCGCACGGCTACGACGAGCGCGGGCCGACCTGGATCTACACGCAGCCGCATGCTCCAGGCGAGGGATGGGGCAGGCGGGAGCTCCCCAACGACAGCGGCTGGATGAGCCGGGCGGTCGACATCGACGGCGACGGCCACCTGGACCTGGTGGTCATCAACGCCGAGAACGGCGTCACCTCGGAGCTTTCGTCCTACCTCTACTGGGGCGGCCCCGGCGGCCTGACCGGCGAGCGCGTCGATCTGCCCACCGCCGGAGCCTACGACTTCGCCGCAGCCGACCTGACCGGCAACGGACTGCCCGACCTGATCGTCCCGTCGGCGTGGGTGGACCACCACAACGCCGGCGAGCCGCGACCCCTGCACGTCTTTCTGCAGACCCGCCCGCGCGTGTTCGAGGACGCCAGCGAGCGGTTCGGCATCCCCGGCGTCGCCGCGCTCGCCGTCGCCTGCGCGGACCTGGACGGCGACGGCGAGCTGGAGCTGGTGGTGGCCAACTACCGCGAGGGGTTCGAGTACGACACCGACTCCTTCATCTACCGCCGGCAGGGCGTCGGATTCGCGGTGGATCGCCCGCTGCGCCTGCCTACCCACTACGCGATGCAGGTGGAGCTGGCCGATCTGGACGGCGACGGCGCCAGGGAGGTGATCTTCGCCGGCGGCAACCAGGTGCAGATCTACTGGAACCGCGGCGGGCGCTTCTCCCCGGACGACCGGACGATCCTGCCGGTCGAAGGCAACTGGACGCTGTTCACGCAAGGTGCGGTGCGGGTGGCATGTGCCGACGTCGATGGCGACGGCCGCGACGAGTTGCTGGTCGTGACTCGCGAGGGCGTGCAGATCCGGTCGGCCGGCGCGCTCGACCACGTGAGGCAGACGTTGCCGCTGCCGAACTGCAGTTGGCTGTCCGCCGCCGACCTGGACGGGGACGGGCGCATCGACCTGATCGCCTCGCGCCTCGAGGACGGGCGCTCCTACGAGACCGGGTCGGTCGTCTTCTGGAACGGCCCGGAGGGACTCTCCGAGGGCCGGGTCAGCACCTTGCCCACCAGGGGCGCGATGGGCTGCACGGCCGCCGACCTGGACGGCGACGGCCGGCCGGAGATCGTGTTCAACAACACGAAGGCCGGTCCGTCGCAGAACGATCCTGACTTCCCGCTGTACGTCTACCCGGGCGGCCCCGGCGGCAGGTTCGACCCGCGACGGCGGCTGGAGCTGCCGGCGGGGGGCACCAACACCTACGTCCTCGCCGACCTGGACCAGGACGGCCATGCCGACCTGGTGTGCACGGGGCGCGACGGATTGCGCGTGTTCCACGGCGGCCCGGACGGCCTGCGTCCCGACCGCTGCACGTTCCTCCCCGGCCGGGGACAGTTCTTCCACTACGTGCAGGTGGGCGACTTCGACCGCGACGGCTGGCTGGACCTGCTGGGCGTGGCCTACACCTACGACGACAAGCCGGAGACGATGGCCGCCTCCTCCGTGATCTACCACGGCTCGCCCGACGGCTTCTCCGCCGAGCGCTCCACCGTGCTTCCCACCTACTGCAAGGGCAACGCCCGCGTGGCCGACCTGACCGGCGACGG
>JAPPKD010000193.1 GCA_028820215.1 Spirochaetaceae bacterium
TGTTTCTCCCATGCCAACGCCGGTCCGACCCGGCCGGTGGGGAAGCTTGACATGAGAGGGCAATCACGCTCGGCTTGGTACCGAACTGACACCGCGTGCTCAGGAGGTCGGGCATGAAGAAGCGAGACCGACAGCAGCGGACCCACAGTTGGTGGGCGTATCTGCTCTGGGGCGTCAGTTCCATCGTTCTGGGCGTTCTGCTTCTGACCAGGCCGGTCATGACCGGCCTGTTTCTCGTTCAGGCCATGGCCGTCTTCTGGCTCGTCGGGGGCGTCATCGACATCGCCCACGGGCTATTCGCCCGCGAGAAGGGCTGGGGCTGGAGCGTCGCCGGCGGCATCGTCGGCATCCTCGCCGGGCTCGTGATCCTGGGCCATCCCATTGCCGGGGCGGTCATCACCGCTGCGGCTCTGTTCCTGATCGCCGCCTTCACCGCGATCTTCACCGGCGTCACGAACATCCTGGGAGTCCGGAGTCGAGCCGGGGAGTCGTGGTCCTGGGGGCGGTTCTTCCTGGGATTGCTGCAGATCGTCATAGGCGTATTCATGCTCTGGCACCCGGTGATCGGCACGCTGGCGTTCACCACCGCCCTGGCTCTCGTAGCGATCGTCGGCGGCGTCGGCTCGGTAGGGCTCGCGTTCAGAGCTCGCGCGCGCAGGAAGTCGGAGGGCTGATCAGAGGGTACGGGACGGACTCCTCGCACCGATGCCGGTCGCCTTTCGGCGACACAGATCTGCCCCTCCCCTTCGCTTGACCCTGCCTGCGCGTTCCACCACCCTGCGCTGGTGACCGGCGCTTCCCCGTTCGCGCGAGGCATGCGGTGAGGGCAAACCCCGGCCGCGTCGAGTTGCTGGATCTGCTCCATCACTGGCGCAACGAGCGGTACGTGCACCGCGTGGCGACCAACGTCGACCGCCACCTGTTCAGCTCCTGCTTCACGCAGGTGGAGATCGAGGGGCTGGAGGATGCCAAGCGGCGGGCGCACTCCGGGGAACGGCTGGTGTTCGTGGCCAACCATCAGAGCGAGTACGACTGGATGATGGTGCAGGCGTACCTGACGCTGCATGGCATCCGCGCCGCCGTGCAGGCCGGAGACAACCTGTTCATCGGACCGCTGGACACCTTTCTGCGCAAGTGCGGCGGCTTCATGGCGGTCCGCGACCAGCACGCCTTCTACGCCCGCCGGTGGTTCCGCAACTGGATGCTCAAGACGCTCGGCGCGCGCCCGGTCGTCGTCACGCGCGAGCAGTACAACGGCCTGTACCTGGATCAGCTCAAGCGGATCTTCGACAGCGACGGCCTGCACCTGCTGGTGTTTCCGGGCTATGAGACCGACGAGTTCTCCGGCGAGGTGAAGTACGGGCGATCCTACTCCGGCCACCTCAACCCGTTGTCACCGCTGGTCTTCCTGGCCGTCCGCAACGCCCTGCGCGACCTGCGCGTGGAGGATGCCAGCTACATCCCGATCAACATCTCCTACGAGCGGGTGCCGGAGGACATGGTGTTCCGCGCCTACCGGTCCGGATCGCGCAAGGGCAAGTTCGCGAAATACGTCTACGACAACTACTACGCGTTCATCAGCGTGCCGCTCAAGCGGCGCGTGCGCAACCAGCGCTCGCGGGTGCTGATCAAGTTCGGCGACGCGATGGCGGCCGACCTGCGAGCCCGCGCCAAGGAGGCGGCGCGCTCCGTGTACGACCAGCTCGCCCGCCTGATCCGGGTGTACGAGAGCACCGCGGTGTTCGCCTCGCTCGACAACCGCTTCCGGATCTCCCGCGCGGAGCTGGAAGAGCGCGTCGACCGCACCGTGACCGCGGCCGACGAGGCCGGCCTGGACACCACCCCGCTGTACCGCGACGGCAGGCGCAAGTCGCTGGACGAACTCCTGGAGCGCACGGCGGAGCTGTTCAACTACCCGCACATCCCGATCATCGCCACCAGGTCATACCAGACCCTGGAGTACGACGAACGGGAGATCTTCATCCACCACCCGCACCTGGCCTCCTACTACGGCAACAAGCTCAGCCACCTCAACGCCGCATGAGCGACCTTCCGGTCCCCCGCGCCCTTCGTGCGCTCAGCGACGTGTCGGATCCGGGCGAGCGCTACCGCACCCTTCCCGACGGCTACCGGGTCGGCCAGGCGCGCTACCTCATCATCACCGGCAGCGTGATGAGCGGCCTGGGCAAGGGCATCTTCTCCGCCGGCCTGGCCCGGCTGCTGGCCGACCGCGGGTTCTCGACGAACCTGATCAAGATGGACGGCTACTACAACGAGGACGCGGGCACCCTGAGCCCGTACCGCCACGGCGAGGTGTTCGTGCTCGACGACGGCACCGAGTGCGACATGGACATCGGCACTTACGAGCGCTTCCTGGGCAGGAGCCTGTCGCACCACAACTACTTCACCAACGGGAAGCTCAGCCAGCGCATCAACGCCCTGGAGCGCGGCGGCCAGTTCTCAGGCTCCGACGTGCAGTTCTTCCCGCACGTCACCGGCGAGCTGGTGCGCTTCGTGCGCGAGTCGACGCTGGCCGCCGGAGCCGACATCACGCTGGTCGAGATCGGCGGCACGGTCGGCGACGAGGAGAACCGGACGTACATCTCCGCGATGAGCGACCTGGCCTACCAGGAAGGGGAGCGCAACGTCTTCTTCATCAACCTGGTGTGGATCATCGAGGCGCGCCACCTGAACGAGCAGAAGAGCAAGGCCGCCCAGCACGGCACGCAGCTCCTCATGCAGATGGGCATCAAGCCGCAGATGCTGGTCTGCCGGGCCGAGAACGCCGTGGAGCCCGGCGTGCGCCAGAAGCTGGCAGACCGGCTGCGCATGCCGGTGCGCAACGTCATCGACCTGCACAACCAGAGCTCCATCTACCGCGTGCCCGGCCACCTGCAGGAGCAGCAGGTCGACCAGATCTGCCTTGAGTACTTCGGACTGGGCTCCTCCCCGGCGGCATCGGCAGGCGCCGACGGTACGGACGGCGCCGCCGCCCACACGCCGGCGGCCGGCGGTCTGATGCCGGCGGCCGGCGGTCTGCAGCGCTATCTGCACGCGCTCACCCGGCCGCGGCGGACGCTGCGGATCGGCATCGCCGGCAAGTACCTGGGCCCGCGCGACACCTATGCCAGCATCCACAACGCGCTGGAACATGCCGGCACCCACCGGCACGTCAGGGTCGAGGTCGTCGACGTGCCGTCAGACCTGATCGACGCCGCCGGCTCGCCCGCGCAGCGCGAGGAGCAGGCGACCGAGCACCTGAGCGATCTGGACGGGCTGGTGGTGCCCGGCGGATTCGGCCGCCGCGGCTGGGAAGGGAAGATCGCCTGCGTCACCCACGCCCGCCTCCACGGGCTGCCGATGCTGGGCATCTGCTACGGCTTCCAGGCGGCGATGGTCGAGTTCGCCCGCCACTGCTGCGACCTGCCGGCGGCCAACACCCAGGAGGTGGACCCGCGAACCGACTCGCCGATCATCCTGCTGCTGCCGGAGCAGTACAAGATCGAGGGGATCGGCGGCTCGATGCGCCTGGGCAAGCGCACGGTCAAGCTGCGGGGCGGATCGGCCGCCGCCCGGCTCTACGCCGCGGACAGCATCGAGGAGCGCTTCCGGCACCGCTACGAGCTCAATCCGCTCTACCGGGAGCTGCTGGAGACGCACGGCATGGTTTTCTCCGGATGGGCGCCGGGCCAGCCGATCGTGCAGGTCGCGGAGCTTCCCACACACCCCTTCTACCTCGGCGTGCAATACCATCCGGAGTTCCTGAGCCGGCCGGGCGCGCCGAGCCCGCTGTTCGCGGGGCTGATCGACGCCAGCCTCGCGGGCGAACGCAGAGCGGTACGCGGCCGTCAGCGCAATAGCGATCGAGCGGCGAGCGCGGGGCTATAGATCGTGACCCCCTGCACGGCTTTCCCGAACAGGTGACCGAAGTGCGTCCGGTCGCCGGTGATCAGCGCACGACAGTCGAGGGTGATGGCGGCCGCCAGCACCGGCTTGTCCTTGTCGTCGACTGGCAGGGCTTCCGGACCTTGATCGCCACGGAGCGGGACTATCGCGATGGTTGAGGTCAGCGCATCAAGAGCGGAAAGCCCGGATGGGTATCGTGCTACCAGGTTCCGCTTGGCTTCCTCCCAGACGTACGCGTCCGCGATCAGCCGGTGGTTTGATTCGTGCAATCGAGTGACCAGCATGCGCACCGCACCGTTTGTTTGTGCAGCGGAGAACAGGACGTTGGCATCCAGGAATATCCGCACCTAATCGGGTCGCTTGCTCTCCGTATCGAGTTCGGCCGACAACTCCGCCTCTGATTCGTTGAACTCTCTCACCCGCTCGTCCGTGTAGATCTCGATCGGCAGCGCAACCGCCGGGCGCAGCAATACTCCATCGGGAGTCGATTCAGCGATCACCAGATTGTCGGCCGTGAGACCAAGCTGCTTCCTCAGTTTCACCGGGAGTGTCAGAACGCCCCGGTTCGTGACGTTGATGACCGTTTTCATGATCTCCCACATTACAGCAAAGACGAAAAGATGGAAACGAGGGTAGTTGCCCGTCAGGCGCCGCCCTGCCTGCGGTACAGCAGCCAGCCCAGCACCAGGCAGATGGCCCCGGCGATCGCCAGGCGCGCCGCCATCTCCGGCGTGGCCGGGTAGCCGTCGAACAGCCGGCGGAGCACGCCGGTGAAGTCCAGGATCGGCAGCGCGAGCGTGAAGGACGCGGCGCTCAGCAGCAACAGGCCGGCAGCCACCAGCAGGCCGTGCATGGGGTTAGAACCCGACGATCGCCTCGACCTCCACCCGGTAGCCGCCGGGTGGAGCGGCGTTGATGGTGCTGCGGGCCGGGCGCGGCTCCGGGAAGTACTGTACGTAGATCTCGTTCATCCGCGCGAAGTTGTCCATGTCCTCCAGGAACACGGTGGTCTTCAGGACCTTGTCCATACCGGAGCCGGCGGCCTCGACCTGCGCGCGCAGGTTGCGCAGCACCTGGTGGGTCTCGGCCTCGAACGAATCGCGCACCGGCTCCCCGGTGGCGGGGTCGAGCGCGACCTGTCCGGAGATGAAGGCCACGTCTCCGTAGCGGATGATGGGTGAGTAGGGGCCGCCGGCTGGCGGACCGTCCTTGGCGGCTATCGCTTCACGGTTCATGGTGCGAATCCTATAGGCCGACGGGTCGGGCCAACAAGCGTTGGCGGCCGCCAAGCGCCGCGCGCCGCCCGCGGGGTACGCTTGGCGCATGGAAGCCCTCGAGGTAGCGCCGGCCGCCGGCCCGGTGAGCGGCACGGTGACGGTGCCGGGCTCGAAGAGCCTGACCAACCGCGCGCTGGTGGTCGCGGCGCTGGCGACCGGCCGCTCGACGCTGGGCGGCGCGCAGTTCAGCGACGACACCGAGGCGTGCATGGACGGGCTGATGCGGCTCGGCATCGGCATCGAGTCCGACCCCGCGCACGCCCGCATCGCCGTCGAGGGCGCCGGCGGCACCATCCCGGCAGACGTGGCCGAGCTGGACGTGCGCTACTCCGGCACCACGGCGCGCTTCCTGACCGCGGTCGCAGCCGCCGGACGGGGCGTCTACCGCTTCGACGGCGCGCAGCGCATGCGCGAGCGGCCCATGGGCGACCTGCCGGCAGTGCTGGCCGCCGCCGGCGCGCGCTTCCGCTTCAGCGGCGAGCCCGGCCACCTGCCGTTCGAGATCGAGGCCGCCGGCCTTCCCGCCGGGCGCATCGAGATGAGCGCCGCACACTCCAGCCAGCCGGTGTCGGCGCTGCTGCTGTGCGCGCCGGCCGCCGCCGGCGCCACCACCATCGTCGTGGACGGCCCGGTGCCCTCGGAGCCGTTCATCGACCTGTCCGTGCGGGTGATGCGCGACTTCGGCGTCGAAGTCGGCCGGCCGCGGCTCGGCGTGTTCGAGATCGGCGCCGAGGCCGGCTACCGCGGCCGCGACTACGAGGTCGAGCCGGACGCCACCAACGCCTCATACTTCCTGGCCGCCGCCGCGGTGACCGGCGGCAGCGTCTGCGTCCGCGGGCTGGCCGCCGACTCCTCGCAGGGCGACATCGCCTGCGCGGACATCCTGCGGCGGATGGGCTGCGACCTGCGCGAGGACGCGGAGGGCATCACCGTCACCGGGCCGGAGCGCCTGCGCGGCGTGGACGTCGACCTCAACGCCGTCTCCGACCTGACGCCGACCTTCGCGGCGATCGCGCCGTTCGCGGACGCGCCGGTGACGATCCGCAACGTGGCGCACATCCGCGTGCAGGAGACCGACCGCATCGCGGCGCTGACCACGGAGCTGCGACGCCTGGGCGCCACCGTGGAGGAGCGCCCGGACGGCCTGCGCATCGAGCCGTCACGCCTCGCGCCGGCCGCGATCCGCACCTACCAGGACCATCGCATGGCGATGGCGTTCGCGGTGACCGGCCTGCGGGTGCCCGGCCTCACCATCCTGGATCCCGGCTGCGCGGCCAAGACCTTCCCCGACTTCTTCGACCGGTTCGCCGCGCTCACCGTCGGAAGCTGAGCAGGCGGGCGATCGGCTTCTCAGCGGTGGGAGTCGGCGGAACGGGGGGCGCCCAGGCCGTTGTGCATGCGCAACAGGCGCTTCTGCCGGTCGTTGAGCAGCGGCAGCCACTCCGCCGGGAACCCCTCGTGCGGGTCCACCTGGAAGCGCATGAGGTGCTTGCGGTAGTGGCCGAACAGCGCGTGCCGCCGGCCTTGCGAGCGGTTGGCGCCGCCGCCGTGCCAGCACTGTCCGTTGAACACCAGCACGCTGCCGGCGGGCGCCTGCGCCTGGTGCACGTTGCCCGACCCGGAACCCCTCCGGCGGCTCCTGCAGCCCGCTCCGGTGCGAGCCGATGACGACCCGCGTTCCGCCGTTCTCGGCCGAGAAGTCGTCCAGCATCCACACCGTGTTCATCATCACCGGTGAGGCCATGTTCAACAGATCCGCGCCGATATCGCTGTGCAGCGCCTGGTCGCCGTCGCCCGGCCGCACGATGCGCGCGTTCAGGCTTCCCAGGATCAGCGTGTCCCCCAGGTGGTGGACGAGGAGCGGCAGGATCTTCGGGTGGTCCAGGCACGCGAAGAACACGGGATCGAGCGTCGGCAGGTTGGCCACGTGGCGGGCCGAGCCGCGGTGCCGATGATCGGTCCCGACCTCCCGCTCGCAGCGCACGAGGGCTTCCTTCATCGCAGCCACCTGGCCGGCGTCCAGGACGTCACGCACGATCGTGAACCCGTGGATGTCGAGCTCGGCCAGCGCCTGTTCGCGATCGGTCATGACGATGCCTCCTGAGAGTCCGGCGGGAACACCAGCCGCACGCCGCAGTTGGCGGTCGAGCTGTCCGGCGTGTTGGCGGTGCGGGCGCCGACCCGGTAGCGGTTGCAGTACGAATGGTGGCACAGAAACGAGCCGCCCTTCATCACCTTGCCGCGCCCGCGCGCCGGTCCGCGCGGGTCGACGCGGCCGGCCCCGTGGTCGGTGGCGAACCAGTCCGCGCACCACTCCCAGACGTTGCCGGCCGGGTTGTAGAGACCGAGTCCGTTGGGCGCGAAGGCGTCGACCGGCGCCCGGCCGGCGTAGCCGTCCGCGGCCGTGTCGCGATCGGGAAACGCTCCCTGCCAGATGTTGCAGCGGTGCTCGCCGGCGGGCTCGAGCTCGTCGCCCCAGCAGTAGACCGCCTGCTCCAACCCGCCGCGCGCGGCCAGCTCCCACTCCGCCTCGGTGGGCAGGCGTCCCCGCTCGAAGCGCGCGAGGGCCACGGCGTCGTTCCAGGACACGTGCGCGACCGGCTCGTCCAGCCGGCCGTCCAGCGTACTGCCGGGTCCCTCCGGCTGCGCCCAGCAGGCGCCCGGCACCCCGCGCCACCATGCGACGCCCGGCACCTCACGGACCTCGTATCGGTCGGCGACCGCTTCCGGCACGTGCGCGTGGAACACGAACGACCAGCCGAACAGCTCGGCCTCCGTGACGTAGCCGGTGGCGGCGACGAAGCGCGCGAAGCGGTAGCCGGTCACGCAGAACGCGTCGCAGACGAACGGTGAGACGGTCACCTCGCGCACCGGCCCCTCGCCGTCGGCCGGGAAGCCGTCGGGGTTGTCGGTGCCCATCATGAAGCCGCCGCCGGGGATCGGGACGCGGCCGGCAAGCGCGTCGCAGCGCCGGCGCTCCGTATCGCCGACGCGGGCCAACAAACGGCGGGCGGCGTCCGGCCCCGGCGCCGCACCCGGCGTGGGGCCGGAGCGGGAGCGGCGCGGCACCGGCGCCGCTGCGGGCCGGGAACGGAGGGGAGTGCAGCAATTACCTGGTGCCGCCACCCGGTCATCGGGAATCGACCCGGTCATCAGTCGCCGCTCGGGGATCTCCGGCGCCTCACCGGCCGTCGCCGGAGTTCAGAACGAGAAGCGCAGCCCCGCCTCCAGGCTGTGGGTGAGGCTCGCCTCCAACAGTTCCTTCGTATCCGGGATCTCGGCGTCCGTCGTGCCGCGCAGGCGATAGCCCAGAGTGAGGGTCAGGTCTCCCAGGATGAAGCCGATGCCCGCGGCGCCCTGGAATGCCGGCGTCAATACCGACTTGCTCTTCTCCTGCTTGACGGTGGACTGCGAAACCCCGCCGCCGACGCCGACGTAGGGGGCGACCAGAATGCCGATGCCGAGGTCGTAGTAGACACTGGCGATCACGTCGATCGCGGTGATGGATTGCTCTTCCCGGTCCTTGACATTGGTCAGGCGATACCCGGCCGCCAACTCCGGGCGGAAGCCGAACAGGTGGAAGCCGATGCCGGCGTGGCCGCCGATCAGGCCCACCTCGGTGGTGAGCGTCTCCTCGTCGATCGTTCGGTCGGCGGGGAGAGCGATGCCGTAGGCGGCGCTGACGTAAAGGCCGGTACCGCCGCTGGCGTCGTCGTGCGCCTGCGCGGCAAGGGTGGCGAGCGGAGCCAGCAGGAGACAGACGCACAGCGCGAAGCGACGGCTGCAGGTAGTCGTCATGACGGAACTGTCGGCTGGGCAACGCGGCCGTGTCAATGTGACCGCGTCAAAACGGGCACCTCGGCGACTCAGAACGAGTAGCGGATTCCCAACTCGACGTTGTGCCCGAGCGCGGTCTTCAACGCGCCGTCCTCATTCTTCGGAAACCCGGCGTCCAGCGTGCCGGTCAGTCGGTAGCCCAGGGTGAGGGCCAAATCCTCCGTGAGCACATAGCCGATGCCCGCCGCTCCCTGGAAGGCGAGCGCCCACACCGACTTGGTGTTGCCTTCCTTGACGGTTACGTACGACATGCCGCCACCGACGCCGAGGTAGGGAATGATCTCGCTGCCGGTATCGACGTCGTAGTACACGCTGGCGATCACGTCGATGGAAGTGACGGACTGTTCATTCTGGTCCTGGATGTTGGCCATGCGGTAGCCGACGGACAGCTCGGGTCTGAATCCGAAGATGGTGTAGCCGACGCCGAACCGGCCGCCCACGAAGCCCAGGTCGGTCGATATCGTGCGGTCGCCGATCGTCCGGTCGGCGGGAAGGGCGACGCCGTAGCCGGCGCTGATGGAGAACTCAGCGTCGCTCCGCATCACGTCGGCGTGCATCTCCTGCGCGCTTAGAGAGGCGAGTGGCGCCAGCAGGAGGAGAGCGCAGAGTGCGCACCGCCGGCTACGGTCGATCCCCGGCCGGGAGCTGTCGGCCGGGTAGCGGAGCGATCTCACAACATTAGGGCCGGTCCTGGTCCGCTGTGGCCGGAGACTCAGAACGAGTAGCGAATCCCTATTTCGACGTTGTGGCCGAGCGTCATCTCCTGCTTGCCCCTGTCCTTGAAATCCGCTTCCAGCGTGCCGGTCAGGCGGTATCCCAGCGTGATCGTCAGATCCTCCGTGAGCGCGTAGCCGAGGCCCGCAGCCGCCTGGAACGCCGGAGCAACCGCTGAAACGCCCGTGTCGTCGGCATTTTCCTTGACGGTGATGCTCGAAATGCCGCCTCCGACGCCGATGTAGAGGGAGATATCACCGTCCGTGTCGTAGTAGACGCTGCCGATCACGTCCAGCGAGCTGACCGACCCCTTACCGCCGGTGTTCTTGATAGTCGCCGTTCGGTAGCCGGCCGAAACCTCCGGGCGGAGTCCGAACACCTTGTAGCCGAAGCCGAGCTGGCCTCCCAGGAAGCCTATATCGGTATCGTGCGCCTTCGTGCCGATCTCGTGTGTAGCGGGTAACGCGACTGCGTAGCTCGCCCTTACGTAGAACCCGTCGTCGTTCCCCGTCATGTCGTCGGACATCTCCTGCGCCGCCAAGGTGGCGAGCGGGGCCAGCAGGAGAAGGGCGCAGAGCGCGAAACGGAGGCTGCGGTTGGTTATCATGACCGAGCCAATGTCGGCTCAGAAGGGGCGGCGTGTCAAGACGGGCGCGCGGTTGGAGACCGCATGACCGCTCCAGTCGGCGCGATCCGCGACGCGGTCACCTACCTGGCGCGTTTCCGCGGCAGCCTGTTCGTGATCAAGGTGGACGACCGCGTGCTGGAGTCGCCGATGGCGGCGGTGCTCGTGCACGACATCGTGCTGCTGCAGCGCATGGGGATCCGCACGGTGGTGGTGACCGGGGCGCGCGGCGCGATCGACCGGGCACTGGAACGCGCGTCGCTGCCTTCCCGCTACCACCGCGGCCTGCGCGTCACCACCGAGCCGATGATGGAGCACGTCATCCACGCGGTGGCGGCGCTGAGCACGCGGCTGATGTCGCTGTTCAGCGAGTGCGGGGGGCACGCCGCATCCGGAAACTGGGTGCGCGCCCGGTCGCTGGGCGTGGTCGACGGCGTCGATTATGACCGGTCCGGGCGCGTGGAACGGGTCAACGCCGCCCTGATCCGGACGCTGATCGACCGCGAGGTCGTGCCGATCGTCACCACCCTCGGCTGGAACACGGTCGGCACCGCCTACAACCTGGGCAGCGACGACCTGGCCGTGGCGGTCGCCACCGGCATGCACGCCGCCAAGCTGTTCGTCGCCGCTGCCGCGCCCGGCATCCCGGCTCCCGGACGATCCGACCGCCCGGCAGGCGCCCAGCCGCTGCGCGACTCCGGCGCGTTCTCGACGATGACGGTGGAGGAGGCGGCCGCCCTGGCCGCGGACGCCAACCTGGGCGACGAGGCGCGGGCGATGCTTCGCCTGGCCGTCGACGCCTGCCGGGGCGGCGTCGAGCGCGTGCACGTGATCGACGGCAGGCGCGACGGCGTGCTGCTGGAGGAGATCTTCTCGGTAGGCGGCTCCGGCACGATGGTGTACGCCGATCGCTTCGCGGACTTCGGCGCCGCCACTCCGGAAGACGTGCCGGCCATCATGAGCCTGCTGCAGCCGCTGGTCACCCGCGGCCTGCTGGTGCCGCGCTCGCCGGAGCAGATCGGCGCCGCCATCGACGACTGGGTCGTCTACCGCGTCGACGACACGATCCAGGGATGCAGCGGGCTGGACCGGCTGGGCGGCGGAGACGCGGAGATCTTCGGACTGGCGGTGAACCCGTCGCACCGCGCCGCCAACGTCGGCCGCCGCCTGGTCGAGCTGCTGCTGCGCCGTGCGAGCGACGGCGGCGCGCGCCGGGTGTTCGTGCTGACCACGCAGGCGATCGACTTCTTCCGGGAGCTGGGGTTCCGGGACGCCGACCTTGATGCATTGCCGGCCGCACGGCGCAGCCTCTATGATCGTCAGCGCGGCTCGCGCATCCTCATGATCGATCCGCGTCGGGCGACATAGCGTCGCTCGCCGGATGGCGACCCCATGAACACCTCACGACCCTCCCTCGGCTTCGTCGGCGCGGGCACCATGGCGTCGGGGCTGGCGCGCGGCATTCACGCCGCGGGACTGGCCGGAGCGATCACCGCCCACGATCCACTCACCGAGCGCCTTGACAGGCTCTGCGCCGAGGTCGGCGCCACGCCCGCCGCGGACAACGGCGCGGTGGCCCGCAGCGCGGAGGTCCTGTTCCTGGCCGTCAAGCCGCAGGACCTGGAAGCGGTGGCCGCCGAGCTGGCCGGGGCCGGCGTCGACCTTGCCGAGCGCCTGGTGGTGTCGATCGCCGCCGGCGTCACCCTCGCGCGCCTTGCGGACTGGCTTCCGGGGGCGCGCCTGATCCGCGTCATGCCCAACCTGCCGTGCGTGGTGGGCGAGATGGCGGCCGGCTTCGCCCGCGGTCCGGCGGCGACCGACGGCGACGCCGGCCTGGTCGGCGATCTGCTGCGCGCGTTGGGCGTGGCACTGGAAGTGGACGAGGAGCACCTGAACGCCGTCACCGCCCTGTCCGGGTCGGGGCCGGCGTTCATGGCCCGGCTGCTGCAGGCGTTCATCGATGCCGGCCAGGCCTGCGGACTGCCCGCGGACGCCGCGCGCGCGCTCACCCTGCAGACCGCCAGGGGGACGGCGGCGCTACTGCAGGAGCACGGCTACGACACGGCGGCCTTCATCGACATGGTCAGCTCGCCGGGGGGGACGACCGTGGCCGGCCGTGCCGTGCTGGAGTCCTCCGACCTGCATGCCGTGATCGCCGACACCATCGCCGCCGCCACCGAACGCGGCCGCGAGCTGGCCGGAGGCTGAACATGACGACCGAGACCCTGACGACCCCGACCCTGACGATGCAGCAGGCGGCCCGCAGCGCCCGCGAGGCAAGCCGCCGCCTGCGCACCATGCCGGCCACCCTGCGCGACGCCGCCCTGCGCGCCGTCGCCGAGGAGATCGACCGCAACCGGGACGCGATCCAGGCCGCCAACGCACGCGACCTCGAGCGCGCCCGTGCCGAGGGGGTCGCGCAGCCCCTCATCCACCGGCTCGGCCTGTCGGACAGCAAGATGGCCGACATCGACGCCAGCCTGAGGGAGGTCGCCGCCGCCCCCGATCCGCTCCAGGGCGTCCAGTTGGCCCGCCAGCTCGACGACGGCCTGACCCTGACGCGGGTGACCGTGCCGATCGGGGTGCTGGGCGTGATCTTCGAATCGCGGCCCGACGCGCTGGTGCAGATCGCCTCGCTCTGCATCAAGTCCGGCAACGCCGCCATCCTCAAGGGCGGTTCGGAAGCGGCCGAGTCCAACCAGGCGCTGTTCGACTGCATCCGCTCGGCCCTGACGGCCACCGGCGCGGGCTTCGCGGGCGCGCTGCACCTGGCGACCAGCCGCGACCAGATCGACGACCTGCTGCGCATGGACGACCTGGTCGACCTGATCATCCCGCGCGGCTCGCCGGAGCTGGTGCGGAGCATCCAGGACCGCACGCGCATCGCCGTGCTCGGCCACGCCGACGGGATCTGCCACGTGTACGTCGACGCCGCCTGTGACCTGGAGCAGGCGGTGGCGATCGTCACCGACGCCAAGACCGAGTACCCGGCGGTCTGCAATGCGGCCGAGACCGTACTGGTCCACGCCGACGTCGCGGAACGACTCCTGCCGCGGCTGCGCGAATCCATGCCGCAGGTGGAGCTGCGCGGCGACGAGCGCGTGCGCGCGCTGATCGACGCGCACCCGGCCGCCGACGAGGACTGGGACACCGAGTACCTGGACCTGATCCTGGCGGTCAGGATCGTGGACGGCCTGCAGGAGGCGATCGCCTTCATCAACGAGCACGGCAGCGCCCACACCGATGCGATCGTGACCACCGACCGGCAGGCCGCCGACGCCTTCTTCGCGCAGGTCGACTCCGCCTCGGTGTTCTGCAACTGCTCGACCCGCTTCGCCGACGGCTACAAGTTCGGCCTGGGGGCGGAGGTCGGCATCTCCACCACCCGCATCCACGCGCGCGGCCCGGTCGGCGTCGAAGGGCTGATCACCCACGCCTATCGCCTGCAGGGCGACGGCCACGTGGTCGCCGACTACACCGGCGGCGCGCGCAGCTTCCATCACCGCGACCTGCCGACGGACTGAAGCGGATGCGAGTGCTCATCAAGATCGGCACCGGGGTGATCGGCCCCGGATCGCAGCTCGACCGGACGTGGCTGCGCGCCAAGGTGGCCGAGATCGCCAGGCTGCTCAGCCGCGGCCACGAGGTGCTGCTGGTCAGCTCCGGGGCGGTGGCCGCCGGCATGGAGGTGGTCGGCAGGACCGAGCGGCCCGGCGACCCGCTGGAGCTGCAGATGCTGTCCGGCATCGGCCAGATCCCGCTGGCCAACTGCTACCAGGAGCTCTTCGGTGAGCACGGGGTACAGGTCGCGCAGGTGCTTCTCACGCACTACAACTTCGACACCCCGCGCGAGGAACGCACGATCCTGCGCATCCTGGACTCGTACCTGTCGCGCGGGATGGTGCCGGTCATCAACGAGAACGACCTGGTGAACAAGGAAGAGTTCGACGTCCGTGGGCACTTCACGGACAACGACATCCTGGCCGCGCTGGTCGCCACCCACGTCAGGCCCGATCTCGCCGTGATCCTGACCAACGTCGACGGCCTGCACGCCGGCGGCGCGGACGGGCCGCTGATCCCGGTGGTAGAGCGGGTCGACGACGACATCCGCGCGCACGCCTCGTGCGAGTCGAGCCCGCTGGGCCTGGGCGGCATGCTGTCGAAGGTGGACGCCGCCGCCATGATGACCGCGCAGGGGATCGAGGTGATCGTCGGCAACGGCAGCGCGGCACTGGAACCGCTCATCGACGGCACCGCGCCGCGGACCCTGTTCCGCGCCCAGCGCCGCAGCGCGGCGCGCGGGGCATCGGCCGCGATGGCCCGCGCCTGAGAGGCACCGCGGTGCGGGCCAGGTCCCTGATCGAGGCGCTCGTCCTGGCGGTCGCCGCGTTCGGGCTCAACCTGCTGGCTCCCGACGATCCCGGTCTGCTGGACGCCGCCGTCAATCCCTATCTGCTCGCGGCGTTCGTGGTGGCCGCCCTGCGTGGATGGACGGCCGGCTATCTCGCGCTGGCGGCGGGGGCGGCGCTGGCGTATCTGGCCTTCGAGATCCTGCCCGGCGCGCCGGCCCGGTTCACCATCACGGCCGACTGGGTTGCCACCGGTCCGCTCGCGGACCCGCGGGTGCCAATGCTCGCTCTGACCGGCGTGCTCGGTGTCCTCCTGTTCGGCCTGATCCACTTCGCGCACGCCAGGCGGGCGCGCCGCCTGCGGCGCGAGGCGGCCGAGCTCGGTCGCGAGCGCGACGTCGTGGACCGCCAGCGGACGGCGCTGCTGGCCGCCACGAGCGAGCTGGAGCGGCGGGTGAGCGGCCAGACCGACTCGCTGGCGTATCTGCACGCCCGCTGGCGGGAGCTGTCGTCCCAGAACGTGGAGGACACGCTGCTCGTGGTGCTCGACACGGTCACGGAGCTCACCGGCGCCGAGCGCTGCTCGCTGTGGCAGCTCGACGCGGAGGCCGGTGAGCTCGTGGTCCGGGTCACGGCAGGCTGGGACGCCGAGGACGACGCCGCGCGCCGCGTGCCGGTCACGGGCAGCATCGAGGGCTGGGTGCTCCGCAACGACCGGCTGTTCTCGGCCAAGCACCTCGCGCGCTACGACACGCTGCGCCGGGTCGACCGCGGCACGGCGGTCTATGCGGCGCCGCTGCGCGCGGGCACTCGCGCCTGGGGAGTGATCCTCATCGAGGACCTCCCGTTCGAGCGGTTCAACGCCCACACCGAGCACCTGCTGCTGCTGGTCGCGGCGGTTGCGGCGGCGCCGCTCGAGCAGGCGATCGCCTACGAAGCGGGCCTGGAACCCTCCGACCGGTCCGGGGACACCGGCTATCCCCGTTTCGAGCAGCTCGCCCGGGTGTTGCCGTCCGAGGTGGCGTGCCGCGCGGCCGAGGGGGGGAGCCTGAGCGTCGTCCTCATCGAGGTCGTCAACTACCACCGCCTGGCGAGCGGCGCCGGTCCGGACCGCGCCGCGGACGTGGTCGCGCGCGTGTTCCGCGCGGCGAAGGAGGCCGCGGCAGGCTCCGTACGCTGCTTCCACTACAAGCACGAGGGCCAGTTGGCGGTGATCTGTCCCGCCCTGGACTTCGACGGCGCGGCGCTGCTGGCGCTGGACTTCCTCAGGTGGGCGTCCGAGACGGCCTGGCCGGACGATATCGGCGAGGGCCGTCCGGAGTTCAGGGTGGGCTACTCGTCGCTGGCGCGCGGGGTCGAAGACGCCGACGCGCTGCTGAGCATGGCGGAGAACCTCCTGGCGATGCCGCAGCACGCGGGGCCGCGATGACGGTGCGGCCGGCGGCGGGGCTGTCGAGAATCGGGGTGCGCACCGCCGACGGCTGCTTCTTCCCGCTGATGCTGGACAGCTTTCGCGGCATCCGGCAGCTCGTGCTGACCACGGCCGGTACGGGGCAGGATGCCGCCGACGTCGAGCTGTTCCTGGAGGAACCGGGCGGCGGCGCGGGCTACCAGCACCTGGGCACCGTGCACGTGGCGACCGGGAACATCGAGGAGGGGGCGGCAGAAGCCGGCCGGCCCGACCTGGTGCTGCGCGTCGCCCTGGATGCCGGACGCGTGCTCACCGCGACCGTCACCGGGCCGGCGGCGCGCGGCGAGCTGCGGGTGGCGCTGCAGCGCTACACGTCTCGCGACGTCACGATGCGCGCGCCCGCCCCGCTGGCCGGCGTACGGGAGACGATCGCGGCCGGCCACCTGGACAGCGAACCGCACCGCCTGGAGCCGGCGGCAACCGCGTGGCTCGACGCCGGGGCGCCCGCCGACGCGGACGCGATGCAACCGGTCGAGCGCTTCGTGCACCGCTGTACGTCGGTGCTGCCCCTGAACGCGACGCCCGACGACCGCGCGCGCATCGCCTGGCTGGTCGAGCGTCCCGGTCTCCGCCGGGACGAGGCCGATCTGCTGCGGCGCCTCTGCAGCCGGATGGCCGGCGACGAAGATCCGGAACGGGCAGGCTTCGCGCGGGCCGCGATGCGCTCCGTGGACGAGCTGGCTGCCGAGGGCGGACGCGATGCACCCGCGACCGAACATGAGGACGCGTACGCGCGCCGTGACTATGGTGAGGTCCTGCGGCTCCTGCACGCCGCGCGCGTGGCCGGCGACCCGGCGATTCCGGCGGACCTCGCCGACTACTGGCTGACCGGGTAGCCCGACCCGCGGGCGGCAAGGCGGTGCACCCGCGCGCCCGCGAACCGGCCCGCGACCGCCAACGCCACCCGTTCGTCGGCGGTCATGACCACGAGCTGAAAGCCGGTGTGCTCCTGGAAGCGGGCGATCAGCCGCAGGGCGCGCGCCGTTCGGGTGGCGTCCAGGGCCTGAAACGGCTCGTCCAGGATCAGGAGCCCGGGGTCGCCGCCACCACGAGCAAGCTGCGTCCGCTCGGCCAGGGCCAGGCGGGCCGCCAGGCCGTAGGCATCGCGCGTGCCCTGCGAGAGCTGGCCCGCCGGCCGCGCGACCGCGGAGGCGTCGACGATCAGCGGCTCCTCCTCGAGCGCCGCCAGAGTCACCGGGGAGACCGGAGTCGCCGGGGAGGAGTGCCCCGGGGCATTCCGCGGGGCAGCCGTTCCCGCAACGGCCGCGTAGCGCGCACCGATGTCCGCGGAGAGCTCGTCCAGCGCCGCGGTCGACTCGTCGGCGATGCGGGCGAACAGGGAAGCGGCGATGCCGGCCGCCCGGCGGTCCAGCTCCAGCGCCGCGGCGCGGCGGCCGGCCGCGGCGATCCGCGCCGTGATCTCCGCCATCTCGCCGGCGCCGGCGCTCAGGGCGGCCGCCTTCTCGCGCTCGCGACCTACCAGCTCGTCAAGCTCGTCCAGCCGTTCGCGCACCGCCGCCGCCCGCGCGCGGAGCGCTTCCTCGTCCCCCGGCGCCGGCGACGGCACCGGCCCGGCGGCCGGCGGCCCGTGCGGCGGGTCGCGAAGCTGTTCGCGCAGCGCGCCGGCCAGTGCATGAAGGTCGTTCAGCCCACGCTCTCGTGCCGCCGCCATGAGCTCCGCCTCCGCATCACGCCGGCGCGCTTCATCGGCGCGCGCGCCGCCGAGCTGCATCAGGAGCTGCTCCGGGGACTCCGCGCCGTGCCGCTCCAGGAAGTCGCGCAGCTCGCGCTTCGACCGATCGTGCCGCTCGCGTCGCGCGCGCAACCGGTCCACCGCGCGGTCGGTCTCTTCCCGGACCGCTTCGACCGCCGCGGACCGCAGCCGGATCATGGCGGCGACCGCCGCGGTACCGGCCGTCGCCGCGATCCCGGCGGCCACCGCGACCACCACCGGCGCGCCCGCGACCAGCGCGGCCGCGGCCAGGACGCCGCCGGCCAGCAGGCCCAGAGCGACCCCCGCCGCGATACCGCGCACCCGTCCTGCTTCGCCGGCCGCGCGGCCCGGAGCGCCGCCCTGACCGTCCTGCAGGTGCCGGCGTGCCCGTTCCAATTCGGCGCGCGCACGCTCGACCTCCTGGGCTGCCGCTTCGCTCGCGGCGGTAAGCTCCTGCAGCCGTGCCGGCGCCTCGCCGGCGCTCCCGGCGCGCTGCCCGGCTCCCCGGGTGAGCTCTTCGAGGCCCTGCAGCAGCCGCTCCGCCTCGCGCTGCTCCGCCTGCTGCAGACGCCGGCGGGCATGCCTCTGACGTTCGTCGAGAGTGCGCATCAGGCCGTCCAGCTCATCGGCCAGCCCGCCGCGCTCGGCCTGCCGCTCGGCGACGGCGGCCTTCGCGGAGCGTGCGGCGGCGGCCTGCTCAAGCAGCAGGTCGCGCCGCTCCTCCAGCCGGCGCTGCTCCTCTACGAGCTGCCGGAGCTCGCGGTTGTGGCGGCTGCCGCCGTCGGTGCCCGCCCGCCGCGCCAGTGCGGCGTGCAACCGCTTCGGATCGAGCCCCGCGGTGAACAGATCCGCCTTGAGCGCCTCCACCCAACCGGTCCCCGGCCTGACGTCGAGCGTCAGGTCGCCGGACCTGATCGCGAACAGGTCGCCGAACGCATCTTCCGGGAGGGTCATCGGCTCGCCGTCGAACTCCGCCGAAACCCGCCGGTCCGTGCCGTACCGGAGTGCCAGGCGCTTGCCGGCGATGCGGTTGGAGCGGGGTTTGCACAGCACCTCGCACAGCGCGTCGACGATCGTGGTCTTGCCGCTCTCGTTCGGCCCCACGAACAGCGTGACCGCCGCGAACTCCAGGTCGCGGCCCTCGAACGCCCCGAACCGCTCCAGTCGCAGACGGGTGATCATGTGCCCTCCGCCAGCTCATGCTTGATCGCCAGCAGACCGAGCTGGCGCGCCCGCAGCCATGCCGGCCGCTCGGCCGTATCATGCGGCTCGCTCGCCTCCCAGACCTCCTGGACGCGGCCGGCCTGGGGGTGCGTGGCGATCCCCGGCATCGCCTCGCACCCCCTGGAGTCGATCTCCAGCTTGCGCACCGCGCCGCCGTACCGCCTGCGCAGATCGTCCAGGACGCCCGCCAGCTCGTTCTCGTCCTCGACCACGCCGGTGGCGCGCAGCACCACCCAGTCGTTGCGGTGCCAGCGCTCCGGCTGCAGCGGCGCCATGTCGACGGTGCCCGCCAGCTCGACCGGGACATCGAAGACCCGGTATCGGCCCGCGGCGCGCAGAGGCACGAACTCGCCGGTCACCCCGTTCCTGCCTGCCGCCAGCCGCCAGACGCCGTGCTCGCCGGACTCGCCACGGCGCCACACCCGCGCGGATCCCGGGTAGCTGAAGGTCACGCCGTCGTCGACCGCCTGGCGCCGGCCATGCAGGTGGCCGAGCGCGGCGTAGTCGGCCGCAAGCTCCCGGAACAGGCGCGGCTCGAGCCGCCCCGCAGCGGTCTCGCCGTCCTCATCGGCCGCCGCCGGTCCCGTGTATGCCAAGCCGGGGACGATGCCGTGGGCCAGGACGATGCGCACGGGCGCCGCCTTGTCCGGCACGCCCCAGCTCCGGAAGTCGTCGTAGTCGGGCCGTTCGGGGACTCCCACCACCTCGACGCCTTCCTCCGGGAAGCGCACGAGCGAGAACGGCCGTCGGTCCAGAAGCGTCACCGGACCCAGATCCAGCGCGGCCAGCCTGCGGCTGCCCCGGCGCTGCTCGTCGTGGTTGCCGGGGAGAAACAGCACCCTGCAGCGGGCCGCCAGCCGCTCGACCCGCTTCCGGAACGGCTCGCGCAGCGCTTCCGCCGCGTCGAAGCTGTCGAAGACATCACCGGCCAGCAGGAGAGCCTGGGCCTGCACCTCCAGGCACAGGTCGACCAGCTCGTCGAGCACCTCCAGGCCGTAGCCGGCGTCGGCTTCGCACAGGTGCAGGTCGGACGCGTGGACGAGGGTCAGGCGTCGCCCTCCGGCGGGCTCTCTCCGCTCGTTCTGCCGATCCAGTCGGCCAGCTCATGCCGGATCGACTCCGGATCGCCCGTGGCGTGGCGCACCCGCCAGCGGCCGCTGCCGTCCTGCAGACCCACGTCGGCGCGCCACCCGCCCGCCGCGACCGGCCGCGCCCAGGCGCCGAGCGAGGCGCGGCAGCCGCCACCGGACGCCTGCAACAGCGCTCGTTCCAGGCCGACCGCCGTGCCGGTCTCCGCATCGTCGATCCCGGCCAGCGCCGCAAGCAGGTCCTCGTCGCCCTCGCGCGCCTGCGCGGCGATCGCGGCCTGCCCGGGAGCGGGCAGCCAGTCAGGCGGATCGAGCGGCACGCTCGACAGCTCCTCCAGCATGGCCCCGATCGCGTCGCCGAGGCGCTCGACACCGGCCCGCGCCAGCACCACCGCGTCGACGCTGCCGTCGACGCAGCGCTCGATGCGGGTCGGCACGTTGCCGCGCAGCGGCTCGGCGCGGGCCTGCGGCGCGTGCCGTCCCAGCAAGGCCGCGCGGCGCGGCGAACCGGTGCCCACGCGGGCCCCGGACGCCAGTCCCAGCGGCGCGCCGGCGTCCGCGGCGCGCCGCAGCAGGAGATCGCCTACCGGGCCGCGCCGCAGAAACGCCGCGACCCGCAGTCCCGGGACCGGCGTCACCGGCAGGTCCTTGAGAGCGTGCACGGCCAGGTCGACGTCGCCCGCCAGCAGGCTGCGCTCGATCGCGCCGGTAAACACACGCGTGCCGGCGAGGGCCGCGAGCGGCCGCCGGTCCGCGTCGGCACCGACCGCGATCGGCACGATCGTCACCGGCCCCGGCAGGCGGGCGGCGACCATCTCCGCCTGCACGCGGGCCAGGGCGCTGCGGCGCGTCCCCAGCCGCAACGGGCGCCCGTCACGCCCGTTCACGGTGTGGCTGGTCGCTATGTGACCTGTCGAATGACTCGGCGTGCGCGTCGCCGTCGTCGATCTCGGGCTCCGTGCCGGCCGGCAGCCCCAGCACGCGGTGGTAGAGCTCCTCGAAGCGCGGCACGATCCGGTCGGGAGGAAACTGCTCGGCGACGCGCCCGGCGCCGGCGCGTCCCAGACGCTCCGCCAGCGGCCGTTCGCGCAGCAACGTCACCGCCTGCCGGGCCATCCCCTCCACGTCTCCCACCGGAAGCAGATAGCCCGAGACGCCGTGTTCCACCACCTCCGGCAGGCCGCCCACCCGGCTGGCGATCACCGGCACGCCCGCGGCCAGCGCCTCCAGGGCCACCAGCCCGAACGCCTCGGTCTGGCTCGGCAGCAGCAGCAGGTCCGCGGCGCGCAGGTACGGCGCCACGTCGTCGACCACCCCGATCAGCCGGATGCGGTCGAGCACCCCGAACTCGCGCGCCAGGTCGGTGGCCGGCCCGAGGTCGGGGCCGTCGCCGACCAGCACGAGGCGCGCCGGCACCTCGCCCGCCACCCGCGCGAACACGCGTATCACGTCGGCCGCCCGCTTCACGGGCCGGAAGTTGGAGATGTGCACGATGGTCGGCACGCGCTCGGCGCCGGCGGCGGAGTGGTCCCCGGGCCAGACGGCGGGGCGAGCGCTCCGGTAGTGGTCGGGATCGACGAAGTTCGGGATCACCTCGATCGGCCGGGTGATCCCGAACACCCTGCCGGTCTCCGCCCGCAGCGCATGCGACACGGCGGTCACCGCATCCGAGCGCTCGATGCAGAAGGCGGTCACAGGCCGGAAGCTGTCGTTGCTGCCCACCAGGGTGATATCGGTGCCGTGCAGGGTGGTCACCACCTTCAGGTCGAGCTCGGGCGCGATCTGCTTGGCCAGGATGGCCGCCGCCGCGAACGGGATCGCGTAGTGGACGTGCAGGACCCGCAGGCGATGCGAACGCGCGACCTCCGCGAGCTTGGACGCCAGCGCCAGCGTGTAGGGGAACTGCTTGAGGAGCGGATACTCCTCGATCGCGACCTCGTGGAAACAGACGCGCGGCGGCAGCACGCTCAGGCGCAGCGGCGCCGAGTAGCTCACGAACGCCACCGAGTGGCCGCGCTCGGCCAGCCGCAGGCCGAGCTCGGTGGCGACCACACCGCTGCCGCCGTGGGTCGGGTAGCAGGAGATGCCTATTCTCATGGCGTTCTCACGATGGGTCTGATCGCAGCGGTTCGGCCGCGGGCAGAGCCAGCACCTCATGAGTAAACGCCTCCTCCGGCTCGCCGATCAAGCAGGCATCCAGGAACGGCGCGCCGAAGCGAGCCAGGAAGTGGGGAACCGGGAACACGCGCTCCTGCAGCCGGCCGCGCGGCCGGATCTGGTTGAGCACGCGGTGCAGGGCCGCAGGCGAGTAGCCGCGGCGCGCCAGCACGGCGCGGCCCGTGCGCGCGCGCAGCCGGTCAAGGCCGCGCAGGGCATGGTCGCGCGAGCGTTGCCAGGTATGCGCCAGCGACGGATCGACGGCGCTGACGCTGTCGGCGAGCGGCCGGAACGCCGTGCGGATTTGTGCCGCGACCCGCTCGAACTCGGCACCGTCGCCGTCGCCGAGCAGCCGGTGGGTCGCCACGCCCGGATGCACCCGGCCGGTCAGCGCCTCCTCCGCGGTGATGCCGTAGCGCTCGAGCGCCACCGCCTCGTCCTCGGTCAGGAAGGTCAGGCTGCGGCGCGGCAGCACCGCCGGCTGCGCCACCCCGAATAGCGCGTAGAGCGGCTTGAGCATGGCGTGGTAGGCCATTTCCCCCGCGCCGACCACGTGCGCGAGGCTGGGCAGCACCGCGTCGGCGAAGACCGGGCGCAGCGCCGCGTCGGTGGACAGGACGGTGGCGTCCACGGCTCCCCGGCGCAACAGGGGCCCGGCGTCGGCGACGCGCACGCGCGTGCCGTCGGCGCCGACGTGGAACGGCGTGCCCGCGGTCGCCGGATCGAGCGGCACCCGGTAGCCGGCTTCGCGCAGGTCGCGCGCAACCGCGGCCAGCGCCTCCCCGACGGCTGCACGCTCGGCAAGCGCGCGCTCGAACAGCTCCCCGCACGCCGGGCGCAGGAGCGCCGGCTCCACCACCACCAGACCGGTGCCCGCGAACAGCCGCATCCAGCTCCGCGCCACCCAGGCGGTGAAGGTGCGCTGGCCGTCCAGGGCGTAGGCACGGCGGGCACGCGGTCGGTCGCCGGCGGGAAGCAGGTGATCGAAGTACCGGGCCACGCTCCGGGCCATCTCGTCATCGACCGGCAGCCGCCGCACCTCGCGGCCGCCGGAGGCGCGAAAGGAGACGCGGCCGATCTCGCCGTCGGCCTTGGTGCCGAAGGTGTGGTTGGCCTCGCCGATGTCGTGATCCTCCGACGCGAGCCAGAACATCGGGACACACCGCCGTCCCGTTCGCTCGGCCACCTGCCGGGCCAGCCGCACTGCGGAGGCGATCTTGTAGGCGGTGTACACCGGGCCGCCGAGCAGTCCCGCCTGCTGGCCGGTGACGATGCAGGCCGCCCGTCCGGCGGCCAGCGCCTCCGCGTTCGCGACCGACAGCTCTTCCCCGTCGCAGCGGCGCTGGTGCGTGACCAGGTCCTCCGCCACCGCGGCCGGCAGGGCAGACCCGCCGCGCCGCGCCCCGGACGCGGCGGCCGCGGCCGCCGCGGGGTCCCGCGGAGGGACGGAGAAGAACCGTGCCGCCTGCTCCGATCCGGCGGCCAGGTCGCGCAGCAGCGCATCGCCCTGATGGAGCAGAGCCTGCGGCAGGGTGGCGATGCGGGCGGCCGGGCTCGATGGCATCTCGTCAGCGCTCGGGCTTGCGCGCCACCAGGATCAGCCGGTCCGAGGTCTGCGGCCGATACGGGTTCAGGGCATAGTCGCCGTAGCGGCGCTCGATGCGGAGGCCCGCGTCCTGCAGGTAACCCTGCAGGGTACAGGCGTCCAGCGCCCGCACCCGTTCCTGAAACCTCGGCGGCGGCTCGTTCCCGTCCCGCCGCGGGTCGTCGACCGTGATCGTCTTGACGATCGTGCCCTCTCGGATCTCGCGGGTGATGTCGAATGCGATCCCGCCGCGCTCGGTCCGCTCGGCCGGCACCAGCTCCGCGACCGTCCGGGCGGCGTTGAGAAAGTCGATCACCAGCTCGCCGCCGGGCCGCAACGCCCGCTCGATGCCGGCCACCACCTGCCGTTCGTCGCCCTCGTCCCCGAAGTAGCCGAAGCTCGTGAACAGGTTCACGGCCAGATCGAACCGTTCCCGCCACTCGATCGCGCGCATGTCGAGGACCTCGAACCTCAGATTCGCCCGCGTCCGCCGCCTGGCCACGGCGATGCTGGGCGCCGACAGGTCGATCCCCAGCACGCCGTAGCCCAGGTCGGCCAGCACCACCGCATGCCGGCCGGTCCCGCAGGCGACGTCCAGCGCCGCGGCCGGCGGCCGTACCCGCAGGGTTCGCGCCAGCCGGCGGATGAACGCGTCGGCCTCCTCCTGGTCCCGGTCGCCATAGAGGATCCCGTAGTACGGGGAATCGAACCAGACGCGGTACCAGGGCTCAACGTCCCGCACGGTATCGAGCCTACCAGTAATATGGTGAAGCGTGGACCGGTTCGACATCACCATCATCGGCGCCGGCATCATCGGCCTGGCTTCCGCGTACCGCCTCGTGCAGCGCCATCCGTCGCTGTCCGTGCTGGTGCTCGAGAAGGAGCGGCAGGTCGGCCTGCACCAGACCGGGCGCAACTCCGGCGTCCTGCACTCCGGTCTCTACTACCGCCCCGGGTCCGCGCGGGCTCGCCTCTGCGTGGAGGGGAGGGCACAGATGGTGGACTTCGCGCGCGAGCACGGCATCCCGCACGAGACCTGCGGCAAGGTGGTGATGGCCGTCACCGCGCGGGAGCTTGCGCGCCTGCCGGCCCTCTGCGCGAACGGCCGCCGCAACGGCCTGGATGAGGTCGAGGTGGTCGACCGCGCCGGACTGCGGGAGATCGAGCCGCACGCCGGCGGCCTGGGCGCCATCTGGGTGCCGTACGCCGGCATCATCGACTACCAGGCGGTGGCGGCGAAGCTGCGCGATCTGCTGCTGGCCGCAGGCGCCACCGTCTCGACGCTGGCCGAGGCCACGCGCATCCGCCGCGCCGCGGACGGCGTCGAGATCGACACCCGCGCCGGCCGCCGCGCCAGCCGCCACCTGATCAACTGCGGCGGCCTGTACTCGGACCGGATCGCCCGGCTGGACGGACTGACTCCTCCAGCCCGTGTCGTCGCCTTCCGCGGGGATTTCTACGAGCTGGCCCCGGACGCCCGCCACAAGGTGCGCGGGCTGATCTATCCGGTCCCAGACCCGACGCTGCCGTTCCTGGGCGTGCACCTGACCCGGCGCACCGCGGGCGAGGTGGAGTGCGGGCCGAACGCCGTCTTCTCCCTGAAGCGCGAGGGCTACGGCAAGACCGACGTCGACGCGCGGGACGCGGCGGAATCGCTCGGCTACCGCGGCACGTGGCGGCTGCTGCTTCGCCACGCCCGCTACGGCATCCGGGAGTACGGCCGGGCGTTCTCGCGCCGGCGCTTCGTCGCCGCCGTGCGGCGGCTGGTGCCGTCGCTGAGCGACACGGAAGTGCAGCCCACGCGGGCCGGCGTGCGCGCCCTGGCGCTCCGGCCCGACGGCGCCATGATCGACGACTTCCTCATCGTCCGCGGCGAGCGCTCCGTGCACGTGCTCAACGCGCCTTCGCCGGCGGCCACGGCCGCCCTGTCGATCGGCACCGAGGTCGCCGACGTAGCGACCTCGGCGTTCGAGCTCTGATCTGACCGCCCGCGGTTGACTTCCGGGCCGATCGCACCGCACATAAGGGTGTAATGCGCATTTTCGTTCCCAGAGAGACCGAACCCGGCGAGCCGCGCGCCGCCGTCACCCCCGACACCGTGCAGCGCTACGGACGCAAGGACGGGGCCGTGGTCGCCGTCGAGTCCGGCGCCGGCGCCGGTTGTCACTTCTCCGACGACCAGTACCGCGAAGCGGGGGCCGAGGTCGTCACCGACCGCACGCAGGAGCTCGGCAAGGCCGACATCATCCTGCGCGTCCGCCGCCCGCCGGACGACGAGATCTCCGCCATGAAGAAGGGGGCTATCCATATCAGCTTCCTGGACCCGTTCAACGAGCCGGAGCTGATCGACGCCCTGGCCGGGCAGGGGGTGAGTGCGATCAGCGTGGAGCTGGTGCCGCGCTCCACCCGGGCCCAGAAGCTGGACGCCCTAAGCTCCCAGCACAACATCGCCGGTTACGCCATGGTGGTGCTGGCGGCCGAGCGGCTGGGCGCCGTGATGCCGATGATGATGACCCCGTCGGGCACGTTGCAGCCGGCGCGCGCGTTCATCATCGGCGCCGGCGTGGCCGGCCTGCAGGCGATCGCCACCGCCAAGCGCCTCGGCGCCCGGGTGGAGGCGTTCGACACCCGGCCGGTGGTGGAGGAGCAGGTCAAGTCGCTCGGCGCCAAGTTCATCAAGGTCGACCTGGGAGAAACCGGGCAGACCGATCAGGGCTACGCCAAGGAGCTCACCGAAGAGCAGCTCGCCAAGCAGCGCGAGCTGATGGCGGATACGTGCGCCGGCGCCGACATCGTCATCACCACCGCGCAGCTTTTCGGCCGCAAGGCCCCGGTGGTGCTCAGCGCCGACGTGGTCGAGCGGATGAAGGCCGGTGCCGTCGTTGTCGACTACGCGGTCGAGTCCGGAGGCAACGTCGAAGGATCGGTCGCCGGTCAGGAGACTCAGGTCAACGGCGTCACGATCATCGGCCTGCGCAACATCCCCGGCCGCTACGCAGTCTCCGCCAGCTCCATGTACGCCAACAACCTGTACAACTACGTGGACGAGTTCTGGGATGACGAGAGCAAGGGCATGAAGCTCGACCGGGAGGATGAGATCATCGCCGGCAGCCTGGTCACCCACGACGGGCAGATGGTCAACGAGATGGTCCGCAAGATCACCTCGGGATAACGCCGAACAACACCTTTAGAGAACGGACGCCCCGGCGTCCGCGGACCGGAAAGACAACGGAAAGAAGGGTCATGGAAGCCGCACAACTATTTCAGTTTCTGTTCTTCATCTTCGTGCTCGCGATGTTCCTTGGGCTGGAGCTCATCACCAAGGTGCCGTCGCAGTTGCACACGCCGCTGATGTCGGGATCCAACGCGATCTCCGGGATCTCGATCGTGGGCGCCCTGGCGCTCGCCGGACAGGGCGCCTCCAGCACCCTAGTGACGATCTTCGCCGCGGCGGCCGTCGGGTTCGCCACCATCAACGTGGTGGGCGGCTACCTGGTCACCGACCGCATGCTGGAGATGTTCAAGGCCAAAGATTCGGTCAAGGGCGGAGGCGCATCGTGACCTACCTCATCGTGGTCGCCTACATCGTCTCGGCGATCATGTTCGTGTTCGGCCTGAAGATGCTGGGCAAGGCCTCCACCGCCCGGCGCGGCAACGGCATCTCCTCGCTGGGCATGCTCATCGCGATCCTCGCCACCGTGCTGAGCATCATCGAGAGCATCCAGATCGAGTGGGTAGTGCTGGCGGCCGTGATCGGCGCCGGCATCGGCATCGCCGCGTCCCGGCTGGTGAAGATGACCGCCATGCCGGAGATGGTGGCGCTGTTCAACGGATTCGGCGGCCTGGCCAGCATGCTGGTCGGCTGGGGCACCTTTCAGGCGGCCGCGGACCAGTTCGGAGTCGGCTTCGGGGCCGGTGCCGGGGACCTTTCCGCGTTCACCGCCGCGCTCGGCGGCGGGTTCAGCGCCACTACCATCTACCTGGCCATCCTGATCGGCGGTGTGACCTTCACCGGCAGCCTCATCGCCTGGGGCAAGCTGTCCGAGGTGGTCACCTCGCGGCCAGTGCTGTTCCCGCTGCAGCAGGTGGTCAACGCACTGGTGCTGCTGGCCATCGTCGTCGGCGCGGTCTGGTTTACCGTCGCTCCCGACCAGTACTGGATCGCGGTGGCGGTGACGGGACTCGCCTTCGTGCTCGGCATCATGGCGGTCATCGCCATCGGCGGTGCCGACATGCCGGTGGTGATCTCGCTGTTGAACAGCTACTCCGGCCTGGCGGCGTGCGCGGCCGGCTTCGTGATCTCCAACAACCTCTTGATCATCACCGGCGCCCTGGTGGGCGCGAGCGGCATCGTGCTGACCTCCATCATGTGCAAGGCGATGAACCGCTCCCTCACCAACGTGCTGTTCAGTGGCTTCGGCGCCGCCGGCGGCTCCTCGAAGAGCGCCGGCATCCAGGGTGAGGCCAAGTCGATGACGCCCGAGGACGCCTACTACATCCTGGAGGCGGCCCGCTCGGTGATCTTCATCCCCGGCTACGGCATGGCGGTGGCGCAGGCCCAGCACGCGGTGCGCGAGCTGGCCGACCTGCTGGAGGAGAACGGCGCCGAGGTCAAGCACGCGATCCATCCGGTGGCCGGCCGCATGCCGGGCCACATGAACGTGCTGCTGGCGGAGGCGAACGTGCCGTACGAGCAGCTCGCGGAGATGGACGCCGTGAACCCGACGATGGAGACCGTCGACGTCGCGATCGTCATCGGCGCCAACGACGTGGTGAATCCCGCGGCGCGCGAGGACGAAGGCAGCCCCATTTACGGGATGCCGATCATCAACGCCGACTCGGCGCACACCTGCTTCATCCTCAAGCGGTCGATGGCCTCCGGGTTCGCCGGCATCGACAACCCGCTGTTCTTCAAGGACAACTCGTACATGATCTTCGGCGACGCCAAGGCGACCGTGGAATCGATGGTCGGCGAGTTCAAGGAGAGCTCCTCCTGACCGGATAGCGGCAGGAGTCTTTCGGCCGATGGGCGCCGCGACCGCCACCGAGGTCACGATCGACTCCCTGCTCGACGAGTACCGTGACCGCAACCCCGGTTCGTACGAGCTGTTCCGCCGCTCGCAGTCGGTGTTGCCGGGCGGCAACACGCGGACCGGGGTGTTCGTCGATCCGTTCCCGCTCTACATCGACCGCGCGGAGGGAACGGACCTCGTCGACGTCGACGGCAACCGCCGGCTCGACTTCATCAACAACGCCAGCGCGCTGATCCTCGGGCACGCCCATCCGGCGGTGGTCGCCGCCATCCGCGAGGCGGCGGGGCGCGGCACGGCCTACTTCGCGCCCACGGCGCTGGAGGTGGAGCTGGCCGAGCTGCTGGCCGAGCGGGTGCCGTCCCTGCAGCGCCTGCGCTTCTGCAGCTCCGGCACCGAGGCCGTCCTGGGAGCCGTGCGGGCGGCGCGCGCCTTCACCGGCCGGCCGATGATCGCCAAGTTCGAGGGCGCGTACCACGGCATCGACGACCCGGCGCTGATCAGCTACCTGCCCCCGCCGGGCCCGGAGCTCGGCCCGCCTGATCGTCCGCGTTCGGTGCCCGCGTCCGCCGGGCTCGCCCCGGGGACCGCGGAGCAGGTGCTGGTGCTGCCGTTCAACGACGCCGAGGCGTGCGCACGGCTCATCGGCGAGCAGGCCGGCCGGCTGGCCGCCGTGATCGTCGATCCGCTGTCCACGGCGGTCGGCCTCACCCTGCCGGACCCGGGCTTCCTGGAAGGGCTGCGCCGCGTCACCGGCGAGCACGGCATCGTGCTGATCTTCGACGAGGTGGTGAGCTTCCGCGCCGGCCCCGGCGGCGCGCAGGGCGCCTTCGGCGTGTGTCCCGATCTCACGTGTCTGGCCAAGGTGGTGGCTGGCGGCACCGCGGGCGGCGCGTTCGGCGGGCGGGCCGACATGATGGCGCTCTACGATCCGACCGGCGGTCCGCCGGCGATCCCGCAGTCCGGGACCTACAACGGCAACCCCATCGCCATGGCGGCGGGGCTGGCCACCCTGCGCACCATGACCGAGCAGGCGTACGCGGCCCTCCACGAGCGCACCCAACGCGTGGCCGACGGGCTGCGCGGCGCCTTCCGGCGGGCGGGGGTGCCCGGCTGCGTGGTCACGGCCGGGTCGCTGTTCCAGCTCTACTTCCTGCCGAGCCCGCCGCGCAACTACCGCGAGGCGGCCGGGGACGACTCCGCCCGCCAAAGGTGGCTCTACTTCCGGCTGCTGGGCGACGGCATCGTCACTCGTCGCGGCGGCAACGTGTCGCTGCCCATGACCGACCGGCACGCCGACCGGCTGGTCCAGACGGTGGAAGCCGCGCTGCGCGAGCTGCCGCCGTGACGCACGCGGCCGGGCGATAGCTACCCCCGACGTCGACCTCTCCGATCCGCACCTCGACGAACGCACCGTGAGCCTGCTGACCAAGACGACCGCGCTGGCGACGCTGCTCTTGATCTTCATCGGCAGCCTGGTGACCAGCACCGGCTCCGGGTTGGCCGTGCCGGACTGGCCGCTCTCCTACGGGATGCTGTTCCCGCCGATGGTGGGCGGCATCCTGTACGAGCACGGCCATCGCATGGCCTCCGCCGCCGTCGGGCTGCTGGTGGTCGTGCAGGCGCTGGTCATAACCTGGCGCGAGCCGCGCCGGTGGGTGCGCGTGCTCGCGTGGGTGGCGGTGGGGGCGATCGTCGCCCAGGGACTGCTCGGCGGATTGACCGTGCTGTTCCTGCTGCCGACGGCGATCTCGATGACGCACGCCGTCCTGGCCCAGACGCTGTTCCTGGTGCTGATCCTCATCGCCCACGCCCAGTCCGGGGACTGGCGGCGGCACCTCCAGGAGCGGACGGCCAGCGCCTGGCGCCCGATCGCGGTCCTGCTGGGAATCGTGTACCTGCAACTGCTGCTCGGCGCGCTGATGCGGCACACCGAGTCCGGGCTCGCGATCCCGGACTTCCCGCTGATGGGCGGCACGCTGCTGCCGCGCTTCGACGAGCGCATGCTGGACGCCGTCAACGCCGCGCGATTCGACCTGCATCTGGCGCCCGTGGCCCGCGGCCAGGTCATCGTCCACTTCCTGCACCGCCTGGGAGCGTTGGCGACCCTGGTGGTGCTGGTGCTCGTCAACATGAGGGTGAGACGCCGGCCGGCGCCGCGCCGGGTGCGGCAACTCCTGGGCGCCATCGACGCACTGGTGATCGTGCAGGTGGCGCTGGGAGCGCTGACCGTGCTCACCGCCAAGTCGCCCATCGTGGCCAGCCTCCACGTGCTGGTCGGCGCCGGCCTGTTGGGCGCCACCTGGTGGTGCCTGCTCTGCGGCCGTCCGGTGCGGGAACGGGCCGCGTGAGCCTGTCGCCTGCGGCGGCCCCGCCGCGTACGCGCACGGGCTCCGCGGGACGTGCGGCGGCGATGCGCGGGCTGCGGTCCCTGATCAAGACCCGCATCGTGATCATGGTCATGGTGGCGGCCGCGCTGGGCTACTGGGCCGCGGCGGGGTCGTTCCAGCCGGTGGGCACGCTGGCGGCGGCCCTGGCCGGCACCGCCCTGGCGAGCGCGGGCGCGGGCGTGCTCAACAACGTCCTGGAGCGCCGCGTGGACGCCCGCATGGTCCGCAACCGCGAGCGCGCGCTCCCGCAGGGATCGGTGGCGCCGTCCGCAGCAGCGTGGTTCGGGGTGGCGCTGACCGCCGGCGGCGCAGGTCTGCTGGCCTGGCAGGCCGGCCTGGAGCCGGCCCTGCTCAGCCTGCTGGCCGCGGCGCTCTACCTGTTCGTATACACGCCGCTGAAACCCCGGACGTGGCTCAACACGCCGCTCGGCGCGATTCCGGGCGCCATGCCGCCGCTGATCGGCGGTGCCGCCGCAACCGGTGGAGCTCCCGACGCCGGGGCGTGGATCGTCTTCGCGATGCTGTTTCTCTGGCAGCACCCCCACTTCTACGCCATCGCCTGGGTCTGCCGCGACGACTACCGGCGCGCCGGCCTGCGGATGGCGACGGAGGTAGGCGACGGCGGGCGGTTCATGACCGTCCAGGTCATCGGCTCCCTGCTGCTCCTGATTCCCGTCTCACTCCTCCTGGCGGTGGTGGGAGCCGCCGGCCTCTGGTACGCGGCCGGCGCGGTGGCGGCCGGGGCGGCGTACCTGGCGGCCGGCATCCGCTTCGCGCGCCGGCTCGACACATCCGGCTCCCGCCTGCTGCTGCGCGTGTCGGTGCTGTACGTCCCCGCCATGCTGCTGCTGTCGATCGCCGACCGCTTCCTGTCATCGATGTAGAGGCAAGACCACACGTCTACCCATAGGACACTGAGCATGGAATTGCCCTATTCTATGCACTGATTGGATGCAGAATATGTCTAATCTCTACGTCCCGCGTCGCCTGGAGCAGGATGTCGCACGCTTCGTCGGCAGTGAGGTGCCCCACAAGCCGGTGCTGCTGCTCGACGGGGCACGGCAAGTCGGCAAGACGACTCTCGTAGACGCCGTCCTGGCGACATCCGCGAAGGACGGCGTACCGATCAACCTGGAGCGGGACACGCTGGTCCGTTCCGCGATCGATGACTGCCGCGATTTCACCGAGTTCGAGGATCTGCTGCTCGACCGCTTCGGGTTCCGCGGCGATGCCGATCAGGTCTTGTTCGTGGACGAGGCGCAGGAGAGCCGCATGCTCGGCTCGTTCGTGCGCTTCATGAAGGAATCGTGGGCGCATGCGACCGTCATCCTCTCCGGTTCCACCCTGCGCCGCCTGTTCCGGCCGCACACGCGCTATCCGGTCGGCCGGGTTCGCCACCTCGTCCTCGGGCCGTTCTCCTTCTCGGAGTTCCTGCGAGCCCTGGACAAGCCGCACCTCGCCGCGGAGATGCTGAGCGCCAACACGCGGATCAGCGGCCAGCGACACGAGCTGCTTCTCTCGCTGTTCGACCGATTCCTCGCCGTGGGCGGACTGCCGGCCGTCGTGCAGGCGTACGCGTCCGGTGACGACCACACTGCGGTGCGGCGCCAGATCATCGCCGACTACGAACAGGACTTCATCCGCATCTTCGGCGAGGAGCTCATCGACATCGTCAGGGCCTGCTTCCGGAGCGTCGCGAACTTCGCCGGCGGCGTGTCCAAGAACACATCGGTCGTGCCGTCGCCGAGCAGCCGCACGAACGAGCGCATCAACCACGTCTTCGCCAGACTGGAAGGCTGGCACCTGATACTCCGGTCCGATCAGCGAGGAAGCAGCGCACAGGCAAGCCACAACTACCTGCCCAAACGCTATCTGTTCGACACCGGCGTGTTGCGCGAGCTGCGCGAGGCTGCCGTGCCGGCCATCAGCGCGGTCAAGACCCTTTCATCCGCCGCCCGGACACCGCTCGGCGCGGTGATCGAGAACCAGACCGCCATCGAGCTTGCCAGCAGCGGCCGGGAGCTGACCGGGTGGAAGCGGACGCCGTCCGGCGCCGAGATCGACTTCATCTTCAAGCGCAACGGCACTACCGTGCCGGTCGAGTGCAAGGCGGCCCTCTCCGTGAACCGCAAGCACATGCGCGGGCTCGTCGAGTACCTGCGCCTCCACGGCTTGCGCCACGGGTCCCTGATCAGTTTGGCCCCCTGCTCCACGACCGTGATCGACGGGTTCACGATCGCCAATCTTCCGGCGTACCTGCTCGAACGCCTCAACTCGGATTCGGCGTAGCCACGCTACACCGGCGGCTTCGGGTCAGGCGGCCACCGAGACAGCACGGGCGCGCCTCTCCCGTCGCCACCCCGTACTGCTATATGTATGCTTGACGTAAAGCGTAACTCGGTCTACGGTACGCTGCCCGGCTGGATGATCGTTGGCTTCAGAGACAAGAGGACGGAGACCTTCCACCGCGGCCGGAGGATCGCGGCATTCTCGGGGTTCGACAGAAGTGCCTGGCGCAAGCTGGATCAGCTCGACGCCGCTGTCGATATCCGCGATCTGATCCGCCCCGGCAATCGCCTCGAAGCCTTGAAGGGCGATCGGAGAGGGCAGTGGAGTATCCGTATCAACGATCGATGGCGCATCTGTTTCGAGTGGCCGACGGGAAGTCCCGGTCCGGCCAATGTCGAGATCGTCGACTACCATTGAGGACATTGAGGAGGTAGAGCATCGATGGCCCGTATCCCGATTCATCCCGGAGAGACGCTACGTGAAGATCTGGACGGCCTGGGCATGAGCGCGGCCGAGCTGGCTCGGCGGATCGATGTTCCGGTCAACCGAATCACCGAAGTCCTGAACGGTCGTCGGGCGGTTACCGCCGATACCGCCTTGCGACTAGGGCGATTCTTCGGGACCTCCGGGGAGTTCTGGCTCAACCTCCAGAAACTCTACGAACTGCGTGTCGCCGAGCAAAGGAATGGTGTGAAGATCGCCCGACTGCCGGTCCTGGACGTTCATGCCAGACAGTGAGCAGAGGATTGATCTATTCTCTGCTCGTATCGAGTACGGAATAGGTCAATCATCTACGTGCCGCGTCGCAAGGAGGCGCACATCACGCGGTTCATCGCCGACGCAGTGCCCCACAGGTCGGTGATCCTGCTCGACGGGGCACGGCAAGTCTGCTCCACGACCGTGATCGACGGGTTCGCAATCACCAGTCTGCCGGCGTATCTGCTCGAGCGCGTCGGCAGCTCTGGTTCGACGGAACCGCACTAAGCCGGCGGCTTCGGCTCCGGGATACCGCTCAGATAGCCGGGCGCGCCTTCGCAGTCCCAGCAGGTGGTCCCGAAGTCACGCTCTTCGTTGTACGTGCGCCAGAAGTGCGTGCCGGGCTGCAGGATCCCGTCGCAGCGCACGCACCGCAGGGGCGAGTCGGCGAGACTCACGGTGTCCTGGACGTGATGGGTAGCTCCGAAGACTGGATCGTCCGGCGATATCCACGTCGTGCCGTCGGCATTGGCCCCAGCGGTCTGTCTGATGCGCTTGCCTTTCGGGAGTCCACTTGCCGCCCGCGGAGGGATCTGCCCGCGCGGTTCCGGATCCCACCAGATCGGCGGCCTCACGCAGTCGTGACAGAAGGCACCGAAGTTGCTGCCGCTGCCATAGCAGTGCCAGCTATCGGCTCCCGGCTGCAGGGTTCCTTCGCAGCTCGCGCACCGTGACGGAGAGTCGGCCAGCTCCGCGATCCGGTGGAGGTAGCGCATGTTGGCTCGCATGGCATCGGCTCGATCGTTCGACACGGCGATCGTGGGCGGCTCGCCATGTCCGCCCCTGTCCTCGGAGACCCACAGGTCGCGATCGGGGTCCCACGTGTAGTTCAGTTGGACGCTCAGACAGTCGTAGACCATGTTCGGGCCGTCGACGTACGACCGATAGGCGCGGCACCAGCCCACCGACTCTGCGATGCGACGGGCATCGATCACGGTCTCCGCGGTGCCGATCTCCTCACCTTCGCCATCCGGTCCCGGAGCCAGCACCCGTATCACCCGCATGGGTTCTCGACGCTCCTCCCGAGGGAGCGCCCTCGAACCACCAAGCCGCTCTGCGTTTCGTCGCGGGTCGGCATCGCTGGCGGGGATCTGGCCGGGGCAAGGTTCTCCAGGACGAGCGCGCTTCCTGAGAGTGATCGTGCAGAGACTCGCTCGCTCGAATGTATGGTCAGAGAAGAACCACGTCTCCCGTTCGCAGCATCTCAGGGGATCGGGGTTGGTTTCGCCATAGGCGGGCGGGCCGGGCGTGAGCTCCATCAGCAACTCGCACCGGCGTTGCATCGCTCTCATGGCCGATCGCTCCTGGACTCGTGGGCTGCATTCACACCGTGGCTTTCAGCAAGTGGCTCAGATCGGGCGATCTGCCGCCACAGTCCTGGCAGGCGACGCCGAACTCGCGCTCGCTGTCGTACGCCCACTGGGCCTCGGTACCGGGTTCCAGGATAGCGTCGCAACGCGCACACCGCAGCGGCGAGTCGGCCACGCTCACCGTCTCTTGGATTGTGAGGGGAGCGCCGAAGAACGGATCTTTCGGCGAAATCCAGAAACCGTTGTCGGTGTACCCGAACGTCTTTTCCGTTCTGAGGCGCCTGACCTTGTGCAGGATCTTCTGCAATCGACTCGGCCGATGGGTAGGGGGCCGGGGGCGAACATCATCCGGATCCCACCAGATCGGCGGATTTGCACATTCGTGACAGAGATCGAACGCGCGCTTGCGGTCCAGCGCGTACCAGCTATCAGCGCCGGGCTTGAGGATGACATCGCAGCGTGCGCATCGTGACGGCGGGTCGGTCGCCTCCACGATCGTGTGGGTGTAGTGGGTGACGCCGTGCGTCCGATCGCCGGCATCGGCGGAGTGGGGAATCGTGAGCGGTTCGCCATACGCTCCTGCGGCCTCGGAAACCCACAGGCACCGCCCGACATTCCATGAGTAGCTCAGGATGATGTCGTTGGAGTCGTGGACCATCTCGTCCGGCCCGTACACCCGGTACCACCCCGCCGGTTTCCCGATCCGTTCGGCTTCAATCAGGGTTTCGGCGGTGCCGAGTTCCTCGCCTTCTCCGTCAGGTCCGGCCCCCAGCACGTTCACCACTCGCATCGGTCCTCGATACTCATCTTCAAGGCCCCCGGCTGCGACTGTCCTTGAATATCGACGCCTTTCGGTGCCCCCGCCGGCGGTTCGGCCGGGGCAAGGCCCATCCGCCGGAGCACGCTTCCTGAGCACGATGCTGCACTCGATATAGCTGTTGAGTGTGGGGCAATGGAGAACCCATCTCTTCGTCTCGCAACACCGCATCGGGACCAGGTCGGGGGCGTTGGCGGAGCGCGGGCCGGGCTGCAGCGCCATCAACACTTCGCACCTTCGTTGCGTCGTCCTCATCGTCCGACCCTCCGGGAGGCTGGCCACTCGTTGGCTTCCCCTCCGATGGGGAGTGTACCGAGTTTGGGGACGCTACGGGATCTCCGCGGCCCGGATGGGCGGCGAGCTCGCTGGAGATCGGCTGGTACGGGGCGTAGAATGCCGCAACGGCCAAGCGGAGGCTCCCGGTCGGCATTCAAACCTTCCGAATCATCCGCGAGGCTTCTAATACGTGGACAAGACCGGCTACATCCGCCGGCTCCTGGCCGACGACGGGCCCACTTCTTCCTTTCCCACCGCGCCGGTTCGGCAAGAGCCTGTTCGTGGACACCCTCAAGGAGTTGTTCCAGGGCAGCGAAGAACTGTTCCGCGGTTTGGCGATCCACGTGGCTGGAACTGGTCCAGGAACCACCCCGTGGTGCGTTTGAGCTTCGGCGGCGGCAACTACGGCCGGCCCGGCCAGTTGCTGGCGCATGGCGGAGCAGCTTGCGGACCTGGAGCGCGAAGCCGGGGTGCCCGCTTCCGAGGGCGCGACGCCGTCGGGCCGATTTACCCGGCTCCTTGCGGCGCTGCACCGCCAGTCCGGGCGGCGCGTCGTGGTACTGGTAGACGAATACGACAAGCCGATCCTGGACGCCGTGGACGATGCGGATACCGCCAGGGCCAACCGCGACGATCTGCGCGGGCTGTACCGCACGATCAAGGACTGCGACGCCCATGTCGAGCTCACGTTCATCACCGGAGTGAGCATGTTCTCCAAGGTCAGCCTGATTTTGCGGCCACTTGACGCTTGGGCTGCCATATCTGCAGACCGCCCGATCGTCCTTGGCACTGCGAACTTCCCTTCTTCTTCGTACGTAGGCACAATAGCCAAATCCAGGAGCTTCGCACCAGACACAATCGACGAGGATCTTCAACATGACCGGCAAGAACAGATTTGAACGCGACTTAGATTCCCTCATCAACAAGGGCGAGATGTTGGGTCTATCTATGAGGTTGGATTGTTACGGAAAAGACTTCGAGATCAAGTATTTCAGAAAATGGAAGACGACAAGAAGGCTTCGTATCTAAAGAGTCTACCAGATTTCAAGTCGGATTATCAGCCATGGTACTCTGAATCTCTCTCCCTGATAACGCAACTGTTGCCAGACAGAGTGCGTGACTTTACATCATATTACGAGTATCCCAGGGCTCGCAAGGAAATTTCCGCTGAGAACTACATGATAAGAGACTACTTGCAGGGGCTATCAGTCACCAAGCTAGGTGGAAAGATAGTCGACGGAACAGCCGCAATCCCAGAGTTCGACCAGCAATTGAGCATCTTGAAGGGGGTCAGATCTACACTTCACAGCTCTCTGATTGACCTTAAGTCGGTTCTTCAAGCAGACCTGTTCGACACGGAAATTGAAAGCGCCGGCGCCCTTGCGAAGGCCGGCTACTTGCGCCCGGCGGGAGCAATATGTGGAGTCGTCATAGAAAAGCACCTAAGGCAGATATGCGAGAATCATGGTTTGAGGATTAGGAAGAGCACCCTACCATATCCGACTATAACGAAACTTTGAGGACCCACAACACAGCATCGGTTCCTCAGTGGCGTTTCGTGCAACACTTAGCAGACATCAGGAACATTTGTGATCATGATAGGGGGAGAGAGCCGAGGAGTGAGGAGATTGATGACCTGCTCGAAGGGACTATCAAGATTCTCAAGACCATCTTCTGAGATCGCGAGTGTTCCCATGTCGCGTTCCGACCGCTTACAGCCACGTGGCCCATGGGCCTGTGATGAACGTGTCTTGTAGCACCTAACGGCCACTCCCGATCGTCTATAGCGGAGGCGCTTCGTCCACCTGCAGGCGCGAACAATTGCGCCGTCGCTGCAGTGTCGTCGGGTACTCGACAGGGCAAACCTAATGCACTCACATCCCGTCGTCTGGGGAGTGGGGGCGGGCTGTGACGACAAGCCTTGACGGGGCGGTTCGCTTCCGTTCTGCTTGCCGGGTCATGAAGCTGTCGAGGACGGGCGCGGGCACGGTGGTGGAGCGGGACGGGGAGCGGCTGCTGCTCCGCGGCCACGACTGGGACGAGCTGTTCCGGCAGGACGACCTGACCGCGTACCTGGACGGCCGGCTCGGCGCGGCGGAGGCTGCGCCGGACGACGCTCCGCTGGCGCCGGTGGCAGGCCAGGAGATCTGGGCGGCAGGCGTCACCTACTACCGCAGCCGCGACGCGCGCATGGCCGAATCGGAAGAGGCCGGCGGCGGCAGCTTCTACGACCGCGTCTACACCGCCGATCGGCCCGAGCTGTTCTGCAAGGGCTCGGCGCGCACCGTGGTCGCGCCCGGCGGCACCGTGCGCATCCGCGCCGACTCGGCCTGGAACGTGCCGGAGCCGGAGCTCACCCTGGCCATCGACCACGGCGGGCGCATCTTCGGCTACACGATCGGCAACGACATGAGCTCGCGCGACATCGAGGGCGAGAACCCGCTCTACCTCCCGCAGGCCAAGACCTACGACGGGAGCTGCGCGCTGGGACCGGAGATCCTCGTGCGCGGCACCGTCCCCGACCCCACGACCCGGATCGACATGGAGATCCTCCGCGACGGCGCGGCCGTCTTCAGCGGCGCCACCACGCTGGCGGAGCTGAAGCGCACGCCGCAGGAGCTGGCCTCCTTCCTGTACCGGCACAACTCCTTTCCGGACGGCTGCTTCCTGATGACCGGCACCGGCATCATACCGCCGGACGGCTTCACCCTGCAGGCCGGCGACCGCATCACGATCACGATCGAATCGATCGGCACGCTCGCCAACACGGTGGGCGGCTTCGGCGCCGCGGGATCCTGACGGTGGCCGACGTCCCCGACGCGCAGGCCACCGGCGACCTGGACGCCATCCTCGGCTTCGAGTCGCCGTCCCTGCCGGCCACCTCCGGCGAGGGCACGCCGGGAACCATTCCGCTCACCGAGCGCATGCTGCGCGAGGAGCCGAGCGGCAACCTGTTCGCGCTGACCCAGAACGTGGGCATGGGCTGGCACCCGGACCGCTCCGGCGGCCCCGCCTACCTGCTCTTGTCCACCCACGGCGGCCTGCGCGCCGAGGACGGATCGCCGGTCGCGCTGGGCTACCACACCGGCCACTGGGAGGTGCACCTGCTGGTGCGCGCGGCGGCGGAGGCGCTGGCGGCCGACGGCTGCATCCCGTTCGCCGCGCATGTCACCGACCCCTGCGACGGACGCTCGCAGGGGACGTCGGGGATGATGGACAGCCTGCCCTACCGCAACGACGCCGCCATCGTGATGCGCCGGCTGGCGCGCTCGCTGCCCACCCGGCAGGGAATCATCGGCGTCGCTTCCTGCGACAAGGGGCTGCCGGCGATGCTTCTGGCGCTGGCCGGCGAGCGGGCGCTGCCCGGCGTGGCGGTCCCCGGCGGGGTGACCCTGCCGGCCCGCGGCGCCGAAGACCTGGGCACGGTGCAGACCATCGGCGCCCGCTTCGCGCACGGACTGATCACCCTGGACGAGGCGGCGACCGCCGGCTGCAAGGCGTGCGGCTCCGCCGGCGGCGGCTGCCAGTTCCTGGGCACGGCCGCGACGGCGCAGGTGGTCGCCGAGGGGCTGGGGCTGGCGCTGCCGCACACCGCGCTGGCGCCGTCCGGGCAGCCGATCTGGCTGGAGATGGGCCGCCGCGCCGCCGCGGCGGTGGTCGCCCAGCGTGCCGCCGGCCGGTCGATGGCCGACATACTGGACCGGCGCGCGGTCGACAACGCGATGGTCGTGCACGCCGCCTTCGGGGGCTCCACCAACCTGCTGCTGCACATTCCCGCGTTCGCGCACGCGGCCGGCCTGCCGGTGCCAGGCGTCGCCGACTGGAGCCGGGTCAACCGCGCCACCCCGCGGCTGGTCGACGCGCTGCCCAACGGTCCCGCCAACCACCCGACGGTGCGGGTGTTCGTCGCCGGCGGCGTGCCGGAAGTGATGCTGCACCTGCGCCGCGCCGGCCTGATCGACCCGGCGGCGCTGACCGCGGCCGGGGTGACCTGGGGCGAGGCGCTGGACCGCTGGCAGGACTCGCCACGCCGCCACGAGCTGCGCCGCCACTGCCTTGAGGAGGACGGCGTCGACCCCGACCTCGTGATCATGGACCCGGACACCGCACGCCGCCGCGGGCTGACCAGCACCGTCGTGTTTCCGAGCGGCTCGCTGGCGCCCGACGGCTCGGTCATCAAGGCGACGGCGATCGACCCCAGCGTCGTCGGCGCGGACGGGGTCTACCGCCATCGTGGGCCGGTGCACCTGTTCGGGAGCGAGGGCGCGGCGGTCGCGGCGATCAAGGGGAAGGGCGAGCACCCGGTGCAGGCCGGCGACGTGGTGGTGGTCGCCGGCATCGGCCCGGCCGGGACCGGCATGGAGGAGATCTACCAGGTGACCTCCGCGCTCAAGTTCATCCCCTGGGGCAAGCAGGTGGCGGTGCTCACCGACGGCCGCTTCTCCGGCGTCTCCACCGGGGCGTGCGTGGGCCACATCGGCCCGGAGGCGCTGGCGGGCGGGCCGATCGGCCGGTTGCGGGATGGCGACACGGTCGAGATCCTGGTCGACCGCGGCGAGCTCACCGGCTCGGTGGAGCTGGTCGCCACGGAGGACGAAGGCGAGTTGTCTCCGGAACAGGCGCAGGCCGTGCTGGCCGCGCGTCCGACCGCTCCGTGCATCGCGCCGCACCCCGGCCTGCCCGACGACACGCGGCTGTGGGCGGCGCTGCAGGCCGCCAGCGGCGGTACCTGGGCCGGCTGCGTCTACGACCCGGACGCGATCATCGCCGCGCTCGGCACCGGCAACGGTGCCGGCCGGCGGGCCGTTACGGCGTCACCGCCAGCGTCTCGGCCGGAACCAGCTCCTCGGCGTAGCTGAAGATCGCCGGCGTGCCGCCGGTGTGCACGAACACGACCGTCTCGTCGGCGCCGACCGCGCCGTCGTCGATGCGGTCGATCAGGCCGGCAAGCGCCACGCCGGTGTAGTTGGGATCGACCATCAGCCCGTCGCTGCGCGCCGCCAGCCGCACCGCGTCCAGGACGGCGGGCGCCGGCCCGTTCGGTCCGGCATAGCGCTCCACGATGTCGAAGTCCTCGGGCGCGTAGGTGCATGGCAGGTCCAGCCGCTGCCGGATCGTCTCGGCATTGCTGAAGATGTAGTCATCCAGCGCCGGCGCGGAAGCCACGCGGACGCCCGTGAAGCGCCAGCCCAGGTCCAGGTTGAGCGACGCCAGCGCCAGCCCGCACAGACTGCGGCCGGCCACGCACACCACCCGCACCGGAGCGCTGACCGCAGCAGCACGGAGTTGATCGGCAAGCTCCAGGCCGGCGTCCGCGAAGCCGATCATGCCGGCCAGCTTCGGGAACAGCTCGTCGTTCATGACGTACGGCACGGCGCCGGCGCGCCGCAGCCGCTCGGCCACGCCGCGCGCCAGCTCCATGTCCCGCTCCGACTCGTCGTCGTTCAGCAGATGCACGGCCGCGCCGAGCAGGTGGTCGACCAGGCTGTTGCCCTGCACCGGCATGCCCGCCGCATGGCGCAGGAAGACGTGGTAGCGGAAGCCGGCGCGCACGCAGGCGGCGGCCGCCAGCCGCGCGTTGTTGGAGTGATAGCCCATGACGTTGAGCACGGTGTCGGCGCCGGCGCGCCGCACCTCCGCCATGAGCAGCTCCATGTGCCGGACCTTGTTGCCGCCGAATGCCAGGCCGGACAGGTCCTCGCGCTTGACCAGCACGGTGCGGCCCAGCTCCCGGCTCAGGCCCGGCGCCGGCTGCAGCGGTGTGGGGTAGGCGCCGAGCGGCAGGCGCGGGAAGCGCCCCAGCCGCGCGCGCAACTCCTGCCGGGTCATGGCCCTTTGCGCGTATCCTGCTTGGCAGCAGCGGCGTTGCGGTGCCGCAGCTCCTCGAAAATCTCGGCAGCGGAAACGAGTTGACCGGCGTCGGCCTGCTCCGTGCCTCTCCGAACCCGTTCCCGCATGTAAGCCAGCTCGCAATCCGGCACCGTCGTCGCCCGTCGTACTTGAGTGTCAGCCACGGCGCGGGACCGGTTCCAGCGGCTCGGCCTTGATGCCGCGCACGCCGGGGATGATGCGCAGCGGCTTCGCCCAGCGCACGGCGTTGACCAGCACGCGGACGATCTCCGGCTGGTAGTAGATGGGGTACGTCTCGTGGCCGGGCTGGAAATAGAAGATCCTGCCGTTGCCGCGCCGGTAGGTGACGCCCGAACGGAACACCTCGCCCCCTTCGAACCAGGAGATGAAGATCAGCTCGTCGGGCCGCGGGATATCGAACCGCTCGCCGTACAGCTCCTCGTGCTCGATCTCGAAGTAGTCGCCGATCCCCTGCGTGATCGGATGGTTGGGCTCGATGTTCCAGACGCGCTCGCGCTCGCCGATCTCGCGGTGGCGGAGGCTGCAACGCGTGCCGAGCACCCGCGTCATGATCTTCGAGACGTGCGAGGAGTGCAGCAGGATCAGGCCCATGCCGTCGTTGGCGCGGAGCTGCACCCGGTCGACGGTGGCATCGTCGACGCGGTCGTGTGCCTTGTGGCCCCACCAGATCAGCACGTCGGTGGCGTCGAGCCGCTCCTGCCACAGCCCCTGATCGGGCTGGTCCAGGCTGGCGGTGGTCACCGCCAGGTCGTCCTCGCGCCGCAGCCCCTCGGCGATCGCCTCGTGGATTCCGTGCGGGTACACCGCCGCGACCTCGGGATCCTCCCGTTCCTGGATGAACTCGCACCACACCGTCACGTTGATCATGGCGGTACCCTAATGGCATCGGGGTCGGGCGTCGATCTGCCGGCGCCTACCGCAGAGCTTCGAGCACCTCCCGGTGGAGGACGCCGTTACTGGCCACGAACGTGCCGCGGTGCACGGTTTCCACGCCGGCGGCGTCCGACCAGCGGCCGCCCGCCTCGGCGATGATGGCCGCCGCGGCGGCGCAGTCCCACGGGGCGTCGAGCAGGTTGACGCAGAAGTCGATGCGGCCGGTGGCCAGGCATACGTACGAGTAGGCGTCCATGAACCCGTAGCTGTAGCCGGTGCGGCGCAGCAGCTCGAATAGGCGCGCGCCGATCGCCTCGTCGCAGCGCTGCAGGAAGCCCAGCCCGCTGCCGATCGCGTCGGCCACGGTCGCGGTCGCCGACACGCGCGCAGGCTCGCCGTTGCAGAAGGCGCCGCCTCCGCGGGTCGCCCAGCAGGTCAGGTCAAGGGCCGGCAGGTGGATGATGCCCAGCGCCAGGCCGGCCGCGTCCTCCAGCGCGATCAGCACCGCGTGCGTGACGATGCCCCTGATGTACGGTCGGGTGCCGTCCAGCGGATCGACGATCCAGGTGCGGCCGCTCGTCCCGGCGGCCGTGCCCGACTCCTCGCCCAGGAAGCCGTCGTCCGGGAATGCGCCGAGCAGCTCGCCGCGGATGAGCGCCTCGCAGCGGCGGTCCACCTCGGTCACCGGCGACTCGTCGGCCTTGAGGTCGACATCCTCGGCACCGCGCCGGGAGAGCTGGATGGCGCCGGCCGCGCGGGCGACCTGCTTGGCGAGCTCCAGCTCGGCGTCGAACGGCATCGTCCCCTCAGCCGCGGCCGATCAGCCGTCGATCGACGGGATCGCGACCGCAGGATCGACGTCCGCACCGTAGTCGATTCCCGGCATCCCGAAGCCGAACAAGCGCAGGAACTCGCGCTGGTAGCCTTCGACGTCCAGGATCTGCCGGAAGTCCTGCTCGGTTACCTGCTCCCAGCGCTCGCGCACGGCCGCTTGGACGGCGTTGGCCATCTCGTAGTCGTCCAGGCGGACGCGGCCGGCTTCGTCGACGGGGATGTCTTCGCCGGCGCACAGCCGCTCCCGGAACAGGCGGTCGATCTGTTCGATGCACCCCTCATCCGTGCCCCGCTCGCGAAGCAGAGGAGCGAGCATGGCAAGGTAGACCGCGACCGTCGGGATCGCCGCGCTGGCCTGCGTCACCAGGGCGCGGTTGACCGACAGCAGCGCCCGGCCGCCGCCCGGACGAAGCCGCGCATCAAGCTCGTCGGCGGTTCGTTGCAGGTTCTCCTTGGCCTTTCCGATGGTGCCGTCGCGGTAGATCGGCCAAGTGTGCTCCGGACCCAGGTAGGTGTAGGCGAGGGTGCGGCACCGCGGAGCGAGCGCGCCCGCTGCGTCCAGCGCGTCGATCCAGCGCCGCCAGTCGTCGCCGCCCATGACCGCCACGGTGTCCTCCACTTCCTGATCCGTAGCCGGCTCGATGCTGGCATCGCCCAGGGCGCCCGAGCGGGCGTCGATGGTCTTGCCGGCGAACGGCTCGCCGATCGGCTTGATGACCGAGTTGAAGGTCTCGCCGCTCTCCGGGTGCACGCGGCGCGGTGAGGCCAGGCTGTAGACGACCAGGTCGACCGAGCCGTCCAAGTGGGTGCGGACCAGGTCGAGCACGCGCTCCTTTGCCTCGTCGGCGAAGGCGTCGCCGTTGTAGCTCCACGCGCCAATTCCGGCGTCAGCCGCCGCCCGCTCGAACGCCGCGGTGTTGTACCAGCCGGCCGAGGCGGGCCGCCTGCCGGAGCCGGGCCGCTCGAAGAATGCGCCGACCGTCCGCGCGCCGCAGCCGAACGCCGCGACGATCCGCGACGCCAGCCCGTAGCCGGTGGAGGCGCCGACCACCAGCACCGAGCGCGGACCGTCGATGGGGCCGCGCTCCCGCACGTGGGCGATCTGCTCGCCGACGTTCGCGGCGCAGCCGTCGGGGTGCGCCGTCATGCAGATGAAGCCACGCACACGGGGTTCGATGATCATGCGTCCGAACCCTCATGGCTCGCGCAGCCGATGTCAAACGAATCGTCGCCGAGGGCGCGCCGCAGCAAAGCTCCCGCGCTCGGCAGGGAGCGCACCGCGTAGCGCGCCGCCAGGATGAGCCGCTGGTCGGCCGTGAGCTCGCCATCGCCGCCATGAGCTGCCGCGCGCGAACGGCGCGCGTGCTGCAGCACCATCGCCACGGCCACGCTGATGTTGAAGCTGCGCGTGAACCCGGCCATAGGGATCGAGAACCAGCCGTCGGCCGCCTGCGCCGTCGCGTCAGTGACGCCGGCGTGCTCGTTGCCGAACACCACCGCAGTCGGCCGCGAGAAGTCCACCTGGTCGATGGTCGGCCCGTCGCCGACGCGAGTCACCAACACCCGGTAGCCGTCCCCGCGCAGGCGCTCGAGCCAGGGGTCGCCGGCGTTCCACCACGCGACCTCCAGCCACTTGTCCGCGCCTTGGGTGACGCGATTGGGCGGTCGGGCCGGGGCTCCCGGGTCGGCAGCCGCCCTGATGACCTGCACGACCGGGAAGCCGATCCCTTCGCAGGTGCGCAGCACCGCGGCGATGTTGCCGTCGTCGTGCACATGCTCCATAACCGTCGCCACCGCGAAACTCCGGCCGGCTGCCACCTCCCGGATTCTTTGCCGGCGCGCGGGTGTCAGGTGCTGGGCAAGCGCCGACCAGACGGCTGCCGCGGGAAGCGCTGCGCCGTCCACCTCGACAGTGTCAGAATGGGGAAATGGGTCCGAGCTCATCGGCGTGTCCAGGGATGGGCAGGGTACGGACCCCGCGCGCCGGCGTCACCACCGACATCCGGCCTTCTGCCGTGCGGGCTTCCGTGCGCACCCTGCGCGCCTGCGGCACCGCACTGCTGCTGGCCGCCACCGCCTCCCAGGCGGGCGCCGACGCCCTCTGGGAGCGGGCCGTCGCCATGGCCGCGGCCACCGGACACCTGGTTCCCGGCACCATGGTGACGCATACGCAGGAGCACTCCGCGGACGGCAAGCTCAGATCGACGCGTGAGACCGTCATGCGAGCGCGGGTGGTCGACGGCGAACTGACCTACGAGCTGGTGCGCGACGTCAAGGACGGGGAGGCGCTCGAGCACGCCGAGGAGGCCGACGGCAGGACCGGTGCCAGCTCCGCTCGCTTCTCCGACGCGTTCCAGGCTGACCTGTTGGCCATGACGGGCGCCGAGCGGATGGGCGAACGGCGCACGATCCGCGGGCAACCGGCGATCGGCTACCGCATCGAGCAGCCCGAGGAGCTGTACACCATCCGCGGGCAGCTCTGGGTCTCGGAGGACGGCGCTCCCCTGGAGCTGAACTATACGGTCGATCCGCTGCCGCGCTCGGTGCGCGGCATTGCCATCCTCGCGACCTACGAACTGCGGGACGGGCTCGCGCTGGTCACGGAGGTCACCGTCCAGGTCGCCGTCAGCGTCACCTTCCTCTACCGCCGGCTGTACACGATCACGGTCGATCTGGACGACTACTTCGATCCCGACGCCTGACCGACGGCAGCGAGGTCGAAAGCGCCGCCGCCCGCACCGACGTTAACCCTCGCGAACGTGCAAACGGACACGGGAGCGGTGGATCACCGCTACGAGGATCCGGTGGAGGCGGAGGCGCACGCCACGTTCGGGGTGCCCTACCTCTACCCGGCGCAGCGGCTGGTCGTGGACAACATCCTGGACGGCTGCAGCCAGATCGTGCTGATGCCGACCGGCGGCGGCAAGTCGCTGTGCTTCCAGCTTCCCGCGCGCCTGCTGGCCGGTCCGACGATGGTCATCGTGCCGCTACTCTCGCTGCTGCAGGACCAGCTCCGGCGGCTGCGCGGGGGGCCGCTGCGGGTCGCGGCGCTGATGGGCGCCCAGGAGATGCCGGAGCGCCGGCAGATCCTGCACGGGCTGGCGGAGCGGGAGATCGACGTGCTGTTCACCACGCCGGAGGCCCTGACCGGCCGCTTCGGGGAGCAACTCCCCAGCCTGAGCATCTCCCACTGTGTGATCGACGAGGCGCACTGCATCTCGGAGTGGGGCGACCGCTTCCGGCCCGCCTACGTGGAGCTGGGCGCGGTGATCCGCGCCGCCGGCATACCGGTCGTGAGCTCCTTCACCGCCACCGCCAGCGGCCGCATCGTCCGCCGCATCCGGGAGGTGATCTACGCCGATGCCCCCGTTTCGGTGGTCTCGGTCGATCCCGATCGCACCAACCTGCGTTACTCGGTCCGGCAGGTCCTGTCCAGGAGGCGCGCCCTGCTCGAGTGCGCCGAGACGATGGCGCGCCCGCTGATCGCCTTCGCGTCCAGCCGCGGCGGCACCGAGCACTACGCCCGCCACCTGCATGCCGCGGGCATCGCCTCCGCCCGCTTCTACCACGCCGGCCTGGACGCCGACGAACGGCGGGCGATCGAGCAGTGGTTCTTCGACTCCTCCGACGGGGTGCTGGTGGCGACCTCCGCCTACGGGATGGGCGTGGACAAGGGCGACATCCGCTCTGCCGTACACCTGGAGCCCCCGCCGTCGATGGAGGCGTACCTGCAGGAGGCGGGACGCGCCGGGCGCGACGGCCGTCCGGCGGAGGCACTGCTCCTGCACGCCGCTGGAGCCGAGCGGCGCCGGCTGGAGACGATGGCGCCGGCCGACCGGCGGCGTTACACCGGCATGCTGGACTACGCGGCGTCCCGCCGCTGCCGGCGCGAGCAGCTCCTGGCGCCGTTCACCGATGGCGAGGTGGCGTGCAGCGGCTGCGACGTCTGCGACCGGGAGGTGACCGGGCCGCCTCCGGAGGCCGCCGGGATCGCCGACCTCGTGCGCCGCCACCGGGGCCGCTTCGGCCTGCGCGAGACGGCGCTGCTGCTGGGCGGTCAGCCCACGTACGAGGCGGAGGCCATGGGGCTGCGCCGCACGCGCGGCTTCGGCTACCTGCGCGGCTGGCGGGAGGCGGAGATCGACGAGGCGCTGGCGGCGCTGCTGGCTGCCGGGACGATCGAACGCCGGCGGCGCGGCTTCGTGCCAGCTCGCCTGTGCGCGCCGCGCCGCCGCTCGCTGCAGCCGGTGCTGAACGCCATGCCCTCGGGTGAAGCGGCGCACGCGGAATCGTCCGGCTCAGGCTCCGTCGGGTGCGCCGGAGGGATCCCAACTTGGATGCGCGCGCAACGGTGAGCTACCCTTGGTGCATGGCCGCTGCGGAAAGCGCCTCCGTACCCGCTGCCGGACCCGCTGCCGGAACACTGCCCACCCGACACGCAGACGGCCCGGCCGTTCGGCCGCGCACCGCCCCCGAGCCGCCGGCGTTCCCGGGCTGCACGCCCGTCCACCTGCCGCCCGCCGAGCTCGAGTCCTTCGACCGGCGCCTGGAATACTGGGAGGCGGCCACCGAGACCGCCTGGATCTGCGAGCCGGTCAGTCCCTATCACGAACGCCCGTCGCGTCTCCTGCCTCAGTTGGCGGTTTCCATAGCCAGAGTGCGCGGCTCGCGCATCGAGTGCTACGGCTCCATGGACCTGCTGCTGCGCGACCACCGCGGCCGGCCGCAGAGCATCATGCAGGCCGACGAGTCCCTGTACCTGCATCCCGACCGCGCCAGAATGCCGGACGCCGCCATGGTGGTGGGCCAGGACGACTTCCCCGACGTGGTGCTGGAAGTCGACCACACCACCGACGCCCGCCGCGGCAAGCTGCCGCTCTACGAGTCGTGGGGGTTCCCGGAGGTGTGGGTGGACGTGCCGGAGGCGCCGTCGCCGAGCCGGCCGCGGTCGCGGCGGCCGGGGTTGAACATCCATCTGCTGGAAGGCGGCCGCTACCGGGAGGCGGCCGAGAGCCGTGCGTTCCCCGGCTGGACGGCGGCGGAGATCCACGCGGCGCTGAACGAGCCGGCGCCGTCGACGCAGACCAGCGCCGTGCTGGAGCGGGTCGGCGCAGCGCTCGGCGCGCGTGAAGGCACCGGACCGGACGACGACCCGCTGCTGCGCTCGCAGCGGCGGCAGGGGTTCGAGCGCGGCCGTGCGGAAGCCCGCGCGGAGATGGTCCGCCAGATACTGCGGTCGCGGGGCATCGAGGTCTCGGCGGGGTTCCCCGGCGACGCGGCGGCGTTCGCCGCAGCGACGGAGGCCGTGCTCCTTGCGGGGGCATTCGCCTGCACGGATCAGGCGGACTTCCTTGCCGCACTCGCTCGCGCGGATCGTTGACAGCCGGCCCGGCCGGTCGCGCCGCGCCCCGTCAGACTGCGGGAGCTTCAGTCGAGCTCGGCCCGGAAGCGCACGCCCCCCGCTCAGGTCCCCGCCGAACTCCCACGTGAGCGCCAGGTGCGAGGGCCGCACGCACGCCGTGACCATGCCGCCTGCATTGCCCTCCAACTGGTAGCGACCGCCCGGCGCGAGATCGCCGGTGATCGGGAGCCTCGACATCGAAGTCCATGGCTGATGGTACCCGCGCCGACGACGGCCGTCTTCGCTGCCTGACCTGGTTCCGCCCGCTTCCCATGCAGAGCGAAGCCGTTGTAAAAGAGTCCTCTTCCTTCACAGCAACGACTTCGTCATCCGTCCCCCGCGACGGCGCGGGAGGGTCGGGCGAGGTCGGCGTCCTGGCCCCATTCAGGAGATTCACGATGTCGTCCTCCGCGCCACCGGTGCGCACCCGCGCCGACAGGAGACCCGGCAGGTACGCCGCGGTGGCCTCCGTCCGCCTTCGCGCGATCCTGCAGTATCGCGCCGCGGCGCTCGCCGCCGTGGCCACACAGGTGTTCTGGGGACTGCTGCGCCTGATGATCCTGGACGGCTTCTACCGCAGCGATCCGGGGGCCAGCGACTTCTCGACCGTCCACCTGGTCTCCTGCGTCTGGCTGGGGCAGGCGCTGTTCGGGCTGTTCCCGATGAACGTCGACCCGCTGGCGTCCGAGCGGATCCGCAGTGGGGCCGTCGCCTACGAACTGCTCCGCCCGCTCGACCTGTACGCCAACTGGGGCGTCAGCGTCATCGGCTGGAGGATCGGCAGGACCGCGCTGCGCGCGGTGCCGTTGCTGCTGTTCGCGGCCGTGCTGCTGCCGCTCATCGGCGCCCCGAGTTGGGCCCTCGACGCGCCGGCGAGCGTCGCCGCGGCGCTGGGCTTCGCGGTCGCGATCGCGCTGGGCGTGCTGACCGGCATGGCGATCACGCTGCTCGGCCAGACGATCATGCTGTGGACACTCAGCTCCACCGGCTGGAACGCGATCCTGCCCCTGGCCTCATGGATCTGCTCCGGCATGGTCGTGCCGCTGCCCTACCTGCCCGACGTGGCACGGACGGTGCTGGAGCTGCTGCCGTTCGCGGGGCTGATCGACACGCCGTTCCGGATCTACTCGGGACACCTGGCCGGCGCCGAGGCACTGCGCGCGTTGCTGGTGCAGGCGGCGTGGGTGGTGGCCCTGATGGCCGCCGGCCACCGCCTGATGGGGCTCGGGATTCGCAAGGTGGTCATCCAGGGTGGCTGATCCAGGAATGGCTAGACGGGAGGACCGCGCCGTGGCCGCCGGCCTGGACACGAAGCCGCGGGGACTCCCGAGGACCGGTCCGGGAACGCTGCGCATGGCCGTGCGCTACGCGGCTGCCAACCTGCGTGCGGAGATGCAATACCGCTCGTCGTTCCTGATGGACTCGCTCGGCACATTGCTGTCGGCGGGGGTGGAGTTCCTGGGCATCTGGGCGCTGTTCAGCCGCTTCGGGAGCATCAGGGGTTGGACGTTGGCGGAGGTGGCGCTCTTCTACGGACTGGTCCACGTCGTATTCGCGGTGGCCGAGGCGATCGGGCGCGGATTCGACCTGTTCGGCCCGCTGATCAAGGAGGGGGCGCTCGACCGTGTGCTGTTGCGGCCGCGCTCGACGCTGCTGCAGGTGCTGGGCAGCAGCCTCGCTCCGAAGCGGATCGGCCGGCTGCTGCAAGGATCCGTGGTGCTCGGCTGGGCGCTCTCCGCCCTGGAAGGCGGCCCCTCGCCCGGCGACGTCGCGCTGCTTCTGTGGGCGTTCACGGGTGGCGTTGCCGCCTACTTCGCCCTGCTCATGCTCTCCGCCGTCCTGTCGTTCTGGACCACCGAGACGCTGGAGCTGTTCGCCATCGTCACCCACGGCGGCGTGGAGACCACGCAGTATCCGATCCCGGTGTTCCACCGCGCGCTCCGGTACCTGTTCCTGTTCGTGGTGCCGATCGGCAGCGTCACGTACTTCCCGGTCGTGCATGTCCTGGGCCGCCCGGATCCGCTCGGCACGCCGGTGGCCGTCGCCTGGCTCGCCCCGATGGCCGGGTTCATCTTTCTTGCCTTGACCGCCGTCCTGTGGCAGCTCGGCGTGCGGCGCTACACCTCGACCGGCTCGTAGCGGCGATCGCCGCGCTTCCATCGGCTGCGCCGTTGCGGTAACGTCGCCGTTCGCCTCCTTCGCCTTGACGGCCTCGTGATCCGCTGCCCGGACCGGTGCCGGGCGGCGACGGACGAGGTCGGCGTCCTTGACCGATCAGGAGATGTCGCATGAGCTCGTCGTCCGCTTCCGAGATCCACATCCGCGCCGCCGGCCTCACCAAGCGCTTCCGCGTGGCCGAGCGCAGGGCGGGCATGCTCGGCGCGCTTGCCGGCGTGATCCGGCGCCGCCATCGGCTGGTGACGGCCGTGGAAGACGTCTCCTTCACCGTGCGGCGCGGCGAGCTGGTCGGCTACATCGGCCCCAACGGCGCCGGCAAGAGCACCACCGTGAAGCTGCTGTCGGGCATCCTGGTGCCCGACGCCGGCACCTGCCGGATCGACGGCATGACGCCCTGGATCCACCGGCGCCGCTACGTCGCCTCCATCGGCGCGGTGTTCGGGCAACGCACGCAGTTGCTGTGGGACCTGCCGGTGGTCGAGTCGTTCGACCTGCTGCGCGACATCTACCGGGTGCCGCAGAACCGCTACGCAGAGACGCGCGAAGAGCTGGTCGAGCTGCTCAGCCTGCGGGACCTGCTGGACACGCCGGTACGGCAGCTCAGCCTGGGGCAGCGGATGCGCTGCGACCTGGCCGCGGCGTTGCTGCATCGCCCGTCGCTGCTGTTCCTGGACGAGCCGACCATCGGCCTGGACGCGGTCGCCAAGCTGGCCGTGCGGGACTTCATCGGCCGGCTGCGCGACCGCGGCGTGACGGTGATCCTCACCACCCACGACATGGACGACATCGAGACGCTCTGCGACCGGGTGATCGTGATCAGCGCGGGCCGCATCGTCCTGGACGGCTCGGTCACGGAGCTGCGCGCGGCGGTCGCCGGCGAGCGGTACCTGTCGATCGACCTGGAGGACCGGGACTGCGAGCTCTCCATTCCCGATGCCGAGGTGGTGGAGCGGCGCGCCCATCACGTCCGCGTGCGGTTCGATCCACGCCGCATCTCGGCGGCAGAGCTGATCCGGCAGGTGACCGACCGCTATCCGCTTCGCGATCTGTTCGTCGAGGATCCGCCGATCGAGCGGATCATCGCCGAGCTGTATCGCCGCCATAGCTGAAGGCGATGTCGGCCGCAGCGACCCTGCGCGGCTACGTCGCGCTCGGGTCCGTCCACCTGCGCGCCATGCTGCAGTATCGCGCGGTGGCTCTTGCCGCCCTGGCCACGCAGGTGTTCTGGGGGCTGCTGCGGCTGATGATCCTGGACGGCTTCTACGGCAGTGCGCCGCACGCCAGTGACTTCTCCAGCATGCACTACGTTTCCTACATCTGGCTGGGTCAGGCGCTGTTCGGCCTGTTCCCGCTGAGCGTCCATCCGCTTGCTTCCGAGCGGATCCAGAGCGGAACGGTCGCCTACGAGCTGCTGCGCCCGCTCGACCTGTATGCCAACTGGACGATCAGCGTCATCGGCTGGCGGATCGGCAGGACCGTGTTCCGCGCCGCTCCGCTGGTGCTGCTTGCAGTGTTCCTGCTGCCCCTGTTCGGGCGCCCGGAGTGGGCGCTGGGACCACCCGCGGACGCGGCTGCCGCGCTGGGCTTCGCCGCTGGAGTCTTGCTGGCGGTGCTGACCGGCGCCGCGATCACGATGCTCGGGCAGGCGATCATGCTGTGGACGCTCAGCTCCGCGGGTTGGAACGCGCTCGTGCCGGGGATCGCCTGGGTCTGCTCGGGGATGGTGGTGCCGCTGCCCTACCTGCCCGAGTGGGCACAGGTCGTGCTCGAGCTGCTGCCGTTCGCGGGGCTGATCGACACGCCGTTCCGCATCTACTCCGGGCACCTGGCCGGCGCAGCGGCGGCGCAGGCGCTGGCGGTGCAGTCGGCGTGGGTCCTCGTGCTGGCAGCCGGCGGCCACCGACTGCTGGCGCGCGGGCTGCGCAAGGTGGTGATCCAGGGTGGATGATCGAGGAGTCGATGATCGAGGAGTCGATGATCCAGGAGCCACGAAGGCGCTGCGCGGCCCGGGGCCGCTGCGCATGGCACTCCGTTACGCGGCGGCCGGTCTGCGCGCCCGGATGCAGTACCGATCTTCGTTCCTGATGGAGTCGCTCGGTCACGTGATGGCAGCGGTCACCGAGCTCCTCGGCATCGTCGTGCTGTTCAGCCGCTTCGGCAGCATCAGGGGCTGGACGGTCTCGGAGGTGGCACTGTTCTACGGCGTCGTGCACGTCGTGTTCGCGGTGGCCGAGGGGGTCGGCGGCGGCTTCGAATCGCTCGAGTCGCATGTCAAGCTTCCCCACCGGCCGGGTCGGACCGGCGTTGGCATGGGAGAAACAC
>JAPPKD010000239.1 GCA_028820215.1 Spirochaetaceae bacterium
TGGAGGTCGTGTCCGATCCGGAGCGCGGCCTGTTCCCGAAGCCGCGGCAGATCGAACTTGCGTGCAGTTGTCCCGACTGGGCGACCATGTGCAAGCACGTCGCAGCGGTGCTCTACGGCGTCGGCCACAGGCTCGACGACAGCCCGGATCTGCTGTTTCGCCTGCGCGGCGTCGATCCGGAGGAGCTGATCAGCCCCGAGACGGTGCTGCCCGGTGGCGCGGCGGCCGGCGCCGAAACCCTGGCCGAGGATCGGCTCGGCGATGTCTTCGGCATCGATCTCGACCCGGACGGTCAGTAGTCGACGCCGAGCTTCACGAGCGTCTCCGGCGCATCCGCAATCCTCGGATACTCCTCGGCCAGGTCGGCGAAACGGACGACCGGCTGCACGATCTCGTCGCCGTCGAGCCGACGCTCGGCGATCAGCTTCAGGCACGCGCGGTAGACGCGTTGCTCGTCCCAGCGCGGGTGGTCGCGCGAGGGGTCGCTGTTGACGCGGGAGAACACGACGTCAGGGCGGTTGAAGTGCGCTTCCCCGCCCAGGTCCAGACCGGCCGGGTACGGGCCGGGGTAGGCGCCGCACACCACCGTGCCGCCGAACGCCACGGCGCGAAGCGCCTGCTGCAGGCCGGGCACGGTGCCCGAGTACTCGATCGCGACGTCCACGCCCGCGCCGCCGGTGGCCAGCTTGATCTCGCGGCCGGCATCGCATGCCGATGGATCGAGCGTGAGAGTGGCGCCGGTGCGCCCCGCGACCTCGCGGCGCAGCGCGATCGGATCGACGGCAATCACTTCAAAGGCGCCGGTCAGGCGGGCCATCTGCACGGCGACCAGTCCGATCGCCCCAAGGCCGAACACCGCCACGCGGTCGCCCAGGCGGACGTGGCCGTCGCGCACGGCCCCCATCGCGAACACGGCCGGATCCAGGCACACCGCCGATTTCCAGCTCACGCCCGGCTCCAGGCGGTAGCAGTGCCCGGCCGGCAGGACGTGCGACTCCCGGAAGGGCCCGTACGCGAAGACCCGGTCGCCGGGGCGAAGGCCGCTCACCGCCGTTCCCGTCTCCACGACGGAGCCCGCGAACATGTTGCCGACGCCGTATTCGGCATCCGCGCGACCCTCGCCGGTGAACAGCCCCAGGTCGCGGTCATACGATCCGCGCGGATTCGCGTAGCCCTTGAAGAACGACATCTCGGTGCCGTGCTTGGCCGCCGCGTGCTCGCTCGCCACGCGCACGTCCCCGGCTCCCACCGGCGTTTCCTCGTACTCTCGCCACTCCAGCCTTCCCGGCGCGACCCCGATCAGTTCCTTCGGCATGATGCAACCTTAGATGCGATGACACGGCGAGGGGAACGCTGAAAACGGAGCTGTCCAACCGGGAAGCGCGACGCATCGCCCTGGCCGCGCAGGGGTTCGCCGACCGGGCGCCGGCGGGCCGCGTCGACAGCCGCCACTTCGACCGCCTGTTCGACCGGGTCAAGGTCGTGCAGCTCGACTCGGTCAACGTGGCGGTGCGCACCCACTACATGCCGGCGTTCTCGCGCCTCGGGCCCTACCCGCGCGAGCGCTTCGACGCCTACGCCTATCGCAGGCGGCGGCTGTTCGAAGCGTGGGGGCACGTCGCTTCGCTGCTGCCGGTCGAGCATTACCCGTTGCTGCGCCATCGCATGGAGGACGCGCACTCCCGCTCCTTCGGCCGGGAGCGCCGCGCCTACGTGGAGGCGATCCTCCGGGAGGTGGCCGAGCGCGGACCGCTCGCGGTGTCGGACCTGCGCGACCAGGGCAGCGGTGGCGGCGGGCCGTGGTGGGGGAGGAGCGACGGCAAGCTCGCACTGGAGTGGCTGTTCGCCACCGGCCGGCTGGCGGCCTCCCGGCGCGGCAACTTCACGCGCGTCTACGACCTGGCCGAGCGGGTGATCCCGCCCGAGATGCTGGCCGCGCCGGCGCCAGCGACGAGGGACGCGCAGCGCGAGCTGCTGCGCCTGGCCGCCCGCGCGCACGGCATCGGTGACGCGGGCGACCTGGCCGACTACTACCGCATCCGCGTGCCGCAGGCGCGGCCGCTCCTGCGGGAGCTGGTGGAGGAGGGCGAGCTGCTGGAGGCGAGCGTCGAAGGATGGAGCCGGCCCGCCTTCCTGCACCGCGACGCCCGCACGCCCCGGCGGATCGGTGCGAGCGCGCTGCTCAGCCCTTTCGACTCGCTGATCTGGCGCCGGGAGCGCACCGACCGCCTGTTCGGCTTCCACTATCGGATCGAGATCTACGTCCCCGAGCCGGAACGGCAGTACGGCTACTACGTGTTCCCGTTCCTGGACGGCGGCGAGTTGACGGCGCGCGTGGACCTCAAGGCGGACCGGGAGCGCGGCGCGCTACTGGTCCGCGGCGCGTACCTGGAGGCGGGCTGCGACGCCGGCGCGGTCGCCGGGGAGCTGGCCGCGCACCTGGCGTCGATGGCGGCGTGGCTCGAGCTGGGAGAGGTGAACGTCGGCAGGCGCGGCAACCTGGCGGCGCCGCTGCGTCGTACGGTCGGATAGGGGTTCGGCCGGCTGCTACGAGGAGTCGCCGAAGTAGGCCAGGGCCTGCTTGAAGGCGGCGATGCCTATCTTGGAGCCGATGATGCGGCCCGGCAGGTCGTCCACCCAGGGGTGGATGCCGCCGTACAGCCGGGAGATGCCGGCCTCGTCGGAGGCGTCGTAGTAGGTCGCCCACTGCAGGGTGAGCGTCTCGGTCGGCCCGGACTCGAACACCAGGAAGTCGTGCCTTGGCGCCACGAACTCGCCCAGGCCGCCGGGGAAGTACTCGCTGCCGGTGAACAGCGCCATCACCTCCGCCGCCGCGCGGCTGAAGGTGCTGTGCCCCGAGATGTAGCCGGCGAACGGCGGCGTGACGAAGGTGTCGCGCTGGTAGGGGACCCAGTCGGCGGCCAGGACCCAGCCCACACCGCTGTACTGGGTCTCCGGATCCTCGGGAATGCCCAGCCAGCCGTAGATCGTGACCGAGCCGACATGCTCGGCAAGGTGGGCGTGCCGCTCGCCGACGGCAGCCGACTCGGCGGTGACCACCTCGACCAGACCCGGGTGCAGGGGCAGGCCGTGCTCGTGGTAGGAGGGCAGATCAGGGTCGGAGGACTGGCCGAGCCCGGCCATGTAGCGGATGGCCGTGATCGGCCGCACGTAGTCGTAGTGGCCCTTCAAGCCCCAGGCGCAGATCGCCGCGTCGTGCGTGGCGCCGTTGAGCGACAGGTACAGCTTGAGGTCCCACTCCAGCGGGCCGAGCTCCGGGCCCTCGCCGCCCAGGCGGCGCTCCAGCAGCGGATGGTCGGTGACGTAGTTGGCCAGCGTGTTCCAGTGCCCGGGAGGCGTCTCCGAGTCGGGTCCGTCGGCCCAGAACTCGGCGATGACCCGCGCCCAGTCGCCGCGCTTTACGACGTTGGGGGCGTACGGCTCGCCCGTGACCGGATTCAGCGGGTGGCCGCGCCCGTCGTTGGTGCCCAGGCTGTTGTTGCCGAACGCGCCGGGCGAGATGTCCATCAGCACGCCGTCGTCCGGGGTGAGGGTGGCGCTGTAGTGCGCGACCTGGGCGAACGCCATCTGGTACTCGAGGCTGCCGTCGCCTCCCAGGTAGGGCGGCGGCCCCGGATCGAGGTAGACGCCTTCGTCGGCCATGCCGTCGTCGGTCAGCCCGAACGGGGTGACCGCCCCCCAGTGGGAGCCGATGAAGCGCTGTACGCCGCCAGCCTGCTGGCGGCCGGCCTGGTCGATGAACATGCGCAGGGCCAGCGGCTGCCAGCGGTTGGGATCGTGCACGACACCGGATCCGGAGTGCTCCACCACCATCGGCCGGTTGGCGGGGCGGTACTCCCACTCGAAGGCGTAGGAGCCCAGCTCGTCGGCGCCGTCGTCGTAGCCGAGGTCGACGATGTGGTTGCCGATGCGGTTGCCGAGCGCGGCCGGGCTCGGGCCTTCCCGGCCGCTGTAGTCGGGGTCGTAGCCGAGCTCCTTCATCAGGTTGTCGAAGCTGGTCAGCGACTCGTAGGCGCCGGGAGAGTCGCGGTACCGGTTGTACAGCACGCGGTAGGCGGCGTAGCTGATCGCCTCGTGGCGGGCCGCGGCGGTGTCGTCGGCCGACGCTCGTTCGTCGGCCAATACCTGCCGGGCCGTGTCGTCGTAGGCGGCCCAGGCGTCCCACATGGCGACCGTGACGTGGTAGAGGTTGCGGGCGTGCACGGGCGGGCGGGCGAAGTCGTTGCGGATCGCGTGCAGCGTGACCTCGTTCCAGCGGCGCGCCACGGAGTGCTCGGGCTCGGCGGTCACGGCGGCGGCTGTCAGGGCGAGGCCGGCGAAGATGGCAAGGATCCGGCCACATCGGCCCGGATGAGCGAGCATGACCCCGCGGATTATAGGTCCGCCGCTTCCTGGCGGCTACCGGCCGGCCGCTCGCGGTTCGCCGTTTCCGCGCCTCCCGCCAATGAAAGCGAGGCCGGCGGTCCGGCCGGAGGCGTCAACGCAGAAGCTGCCGGAATCCCGGCTCTCGGTTGAACAGGATGCGGTTGGAGTCGTGGAAGTTGCGCGCGCCCCGGTAGGCGGTGCGCACCACGTAGATCAGGTCGTCGCCGTCGAGGTGCCAGTCCACGTACTGGAAACCGGTGAGGCGCAGCGAGTCCTCGGGCCGCAGGCCGCTGTCGTCGTCCATGAGCCGCTTCACCGTCCGCCACCGCACCAGGTCGTCGGAGGCGCACAGCCACACCTCGTTGCGCTGCCGCGGGTGCTTGTTCAGTCCCTGGCCCGGAGGCTGCGTCGCCTGCCAGGTGGCTATCAGCCAGTCCGGGTCCGTCACGGCGTTGGCCAGCGTCAGGTAGGTGCCGGTGACCGGGTCGCGGCGCAGCGTGAACTTGGCCTTGGCGCCGGGGAAGGCGACGAAGCCGCCCGGCCCGGCGGGTTGCGCGGGGTCGGGATTGGCGCCGGGATCGAAGCTGATGTGCTCGCCGTCGCCGTCGATCCGTACCATCGCCGCCGTGTCCTGCGCCAGCGGGCGCGCCTCGAAGGTCAGCACGTCCCAGAGCTGCCCGTCGGGCGCGGCCACCACGTTGCCTTCGCGCCAGCCCGGCTGCGTGACCGGCCCCCAGGCTTCCGGCGTCCACTCCGGGGTGAACGGCAGCTTGTTGCTCATCCGCCAGTTGGCGGCGTCCAGCAGGTCGGCGTCGACCGGCGCGGAGATGACGCAGGCCTGGAAGCCGGTGCCCCACACGCAGGGGTCGCAGTCCTCGAACGCCTTGTAGATGCGGCCGGAGTGCTCCAGTACCGCCACGGGCGCGCAGTGGTAGTTTGGTGCCTCGTGGTACGGCCCCCCGGGGAACAGCAGCCCGCTGCCGGCGTCCCTGGGATGGGTCCAGCGGAAGCCGCCGTCGTCGCTGCGGCGGATGACGATGGAGCCGTACTGCTGGGACACGCCGAGCAGGTAGACGGCGCCGCCGTGCACGAACAGGCTGCTCCAGTAGGCGTTCATCACGTGGGTGACGTTGCTCCAGGTGGCGCCATCGTCTTCGGACCGGTAGACGCTGGTCAGGCTCTCCTCGTCCTCGTGGTTGCGCGGACAGCCGACGCCGAAGTGGTCGTGGGTGGAAAGCAGGGCGCCGTCGGGAAGCCGGACGATGCTGGGGCTCCCCAGAAAGGTGACGCTCCGCTCCGGCTGGTACTTGATCAGGACGGGTTTCATGCCGGCGGCACTATAGCCCGTCGTACCGCCGGCGGGCACCGCGGATCCTTGCGCTACGATGGGCGCCGCCGTGAGTGAGACGGGACGCATCGCACGGCTTCTGGAGCAGACCTTCGAGGGGCCGGCCTACTACGGGCGTTCGGTGCTTGGTGCCCTGGCGGGCGTCGACGCCGCGACCGCGGCGCGCAGGCCGGCGTCGGGAGCGCACAGCATCTGGGAGATCGTCGCCCACCTGACCGCGGAGCTGGACTATGCGCGGAGCGTCGTCGGCGGGTCGCCGGAGGCGTGGGCCGCGGGGGAGACCACGTGGCCGGCGATCACCGACACCTCGGCCGCGGCATGGCGAACGGCGCTGGCGGAGCTGCGGCGAGCCAATCGGGCGCTGGCGCGCCGCATCGAGGGGTTGGACGACGACGTCCTGGGGCGTCAGCCGCCGGTGGTCAGCGGTCCGTTCTACGTCACCCTGCACGGCACCATCCAGCACGGCGTCTACCACGCCGGCCAGATCGCCCTGTTGAAGAGGGAGAGCCGGCCGCCATGCCGCTGACTCGGCTGCCCTGGCTGCGGCGCCAGCAGCGCTGCTACTGGCGGATTCTGAGCCGTCCCGGTTCAGCGGTGACGATCGCTCCTGCTTCAAGCTCGGTTCCATGAGCTTTGAGGACTCGGTCGCACACGGTCGCCTGCTGGCGAGCGGAAATGCCGACCAAGCGCACAATTCCATGGTGCGGCCGTTCGTGCATGACCGCCAGTTCGCCGAAGTCCTTGTCCAGCGTCACGAGGACGCGACTCTCGCTATGGGCTCTGGTGAGAATCTCGTCATCGCCGGGGTCCTCCGGCCAACCGCCAGCCCACTCGGCGTCATGGCCAGCGGCCCTCAGTTCAGCGACGGCACCACCCCAAACGCACGAATCCAGGAGCAGCCTCATCCATCCCCGGGGACGAGGAGAGGTTCTACCCGCTCGCGACCGACGACGCGGCGGGCGTACGCCAGACATGCGAGGATGTCTTCAGGCTCCAACCACGGATAGCCCTGCAGTATGGTCGGGTGATCATCGCCGGCCGCGAGCATTCCCAATACGTGCTCGACGGCCAGGCGGCGGCCTCGAACAATCGGTTTGCCGCCGTAAATCCGCGGGTCGGCGGCGATTCTCTCAAGGAGCTTTGTTTCGTCCACGGTCGCTCGATCTTAGTCACGGAACGCTAGGCGCGCTACGACTGATCGCGGCCCCCCGCTGAAGGCCGCTCGGGCCTGTACCGTCGCCGGATGTAGGAGAACGATCCGCTCTTGATCCAGCGGCGTTGGGCGGGAACCTGGACGATGCGGTCCTCTTCGAGGACGTAGGCGCTCAGCGCGTTGCCGAAGACGCAGCCCGAGTCCAGCGCTACCAGCCCGGGGCGGGCGCCGTTCCCGGCCTCGGGAAAGCGCTTGACGAGCAGCCCTTGCGGCGCGTCGTGGCCGTACACGATCGGCCGGCCGGGGATGACGTGGCGCTGGTCCAGGTGCTCGTGCCAGCGCGTGGTCACGCCGCGCTCGGGCGGCCAGGTGCGGATGGTCAGGAACTGGTCGCGCGTGGTGCCGCCCAGGCCCCGCTCGGGGTCGATGCCGGCGTGCACGAGCAGGAAGCCGGGCTCCTCGATGTAGAGCGGCAGCGCCGCCAGCCACGCGGTCAACTCGTCAGCGTACGGTGCCAGCGCGGGCAGGGTGGTGGCGTTGCGGTCGCTGTAAGCCGATTTGGGATCGCGGCCGGCGGCTACCTCGCGGAGCTGGCCGCGCAGCACGTCGTCGTGGTTGCCCATCACCATCTCCGCGCCGCTGCCGCGGATGCGCTGCCAGACGCCGAACGGGTCGGGCCCGCGCGTGAAAGCGTCCCCGGTCAGCAGCAGCCGGTCCCGGCCGGGCGCGTATTCGATCTTGGCCAGCAGGGCGTCGAGCTCCGCGCAGCAGCCGTGCAGGTCGCCCACGAATATCGTTCTTCGGTGAACTATTCAGCCGGGGCGGACGGTTTGAGGCAGGTTGGGATCATGGGGCGACTTT
>JAPPKD010000345.1 GCA_028820215.1 Spirochaetaceae bacterium
TCTTTCCCGTCATTCCGCCCAATTCGTGATCACGGATCATGTCGCTGCGGAGGTCTCCGATCAACTGCCGTCGATACGCCGTCGCGTCGCGTTTCGTGAACGTCATGGCGTACGGCTCAGATGAACATGGTGTTGGTGTCGTAGTTCCTGAGGATCGACTCGCGGGCGGCCTCGTTCCAGCGGTTGGCGTCCAGTTCGTCCGCCAGCGGCTGGTAGCGGTAGCTCCGCTCGTGCGGGAAGCGCTGGTGGCGGGCGTCGACCGCCAGCGCGATGATGCGCGAGCGCTGGTGGATGCGCGCGGCGTCGTAGGTGACGGGCGGGTCGCCGCGGGTCACGCCGAGCAGCGAGGAGCGGCGGTGGAAGCCGAACACCAGCGTGACCCGCAACGCCTCGGACTCGTTGGCGAACGCGCCGTGCACCACCTGGCGGTTGTTGATCGCCACGTCGCCGGGGTTGCACAGCATCGGCACCGCGTCGGGCAGGCGTTCGGAGCCGCCGTTGGCCGCCACGTGTGCCGCGATGTCGTACTTGCCGCGGTGGGTGCCGGGAACTACCCACAGCGCGTTGGCGGGGGTGGTGGGGTAGAGCTGGGCCATCGTGTTGAAGCCGTGGGTGCCGGCGTCCAGCTCGCCGCTGTCCCAGTGCGTGGTGCCGTCCTGGTGCCACGCCGTGGACGGCCCGAGCCCCGGTTGCTTGACGAATATCCCCTCGTTCCAGGGCACGAAGTCAGGGCCGTTGATCCGTTCCGCCACTGCCAGCAGGTCGGGATGGCCGTACAGCCGCAGATAGGCGTCCATGAGCTGCAGCGCGCCGCCGCCGATGAAGCTCAGCACCTCCTCCGGCGCCTCCGGGGCCGCCTCGGGCTCGGACATCTTTACCGGGTGGCGGCCGTCGCTGGCCGCGGTGCCCCCTGCCGGGTCGCTCAGCGGCTTCGCGAACTGGAACTGCGGGCGCTCCAGGTCCACGCCGAGCGCGGGCCTGCCCTGCGCATCGGTTTCGGCCCCGCGCGCGTGCGGCGCCCGCTCCAGCACGCGCGCGAAGTCAGCCTTCAGTTCGCGCAGCTCCTCGCCGCTCACCACGCCCTCGAACACGTAGAAGCCGGTGCGCCAGTAGGCGTCGACGATCTCCTGGCGCAGGTTGCCGTTGCCGTCGAACCGTAGCGGTCCGCGGTTGCCGAGCTCACGGGCGCGCCGTTCGCCCTCTAACAGGTACGCGTCAGTCACGGTATCCCCCTCGCTACGGGACATTATTGGACGGGGTGGTCGGCGGCGCAACCGATCGACCCGGGAGCCACGCCGCCGGGTCGGCGAGCGAAGGAGCACGCGTCCTTGACGGATTCGCGGTGCGGTCCGACACTGCGCGAACCGGTGAAACGCATCACCTTCAGGCAACGCCGGCGCTGCCCCGGAGTGGGGGCGCCGCACGTCTCGACGGCACCGGGCGGCGGGCGATCGTGCTGACTCGGTTGCGGGTGTCGGGCTTCAGGAACCTGGTCGACGCCGATGTCCGGTTCGGACCGTTCACTTGCATTGTCGGGCCCAACGGCGCCGGCAAGTCCAACCTGTTCGACGCGATCCGGTTTCTGAGCGCGTTGGCCGACGGCACGCTCGGCGAGGCTGCCGACGCGGTGTGCGGCGGCCATGGCGGCGCCGGCGCGCACGACCTGTTTCACCGCGCCGGCGACCGTGTCGCCGACCGCATGACGTTCGTGGCGGACATGGTGGTGCCCTGGCGAGCGGTCGACGACCTGGGCCAGGAGACCAGGGCCAGCAGCACGTTGCTGCGCTACTCCCTCGAACTCGGCCGTGGCCGACCAGGTGCCGGGTTGGCACGTGGCGCCCTCGCGGTCATCAGGGAGGACTTGATGCATCTCCGCCAGCGAGACGCGCCGCATCACCTCCGGTTCCCCCACAGTGCAAGCGACTGGCGCCGGGCGGTGGTGGGCGGCAAGCGCTCGGCGCCATCCTTCATCTCCACCGAGGGGAACGGCGAACAGCGCGTCGTGGTGCTGCACCGCGATGGCGGCGGCGGCGTCGGTCCGGTGCGCCTCAGAGCGGTCGATCTGCCGCGTACCGTGCTGTCTACGGTGTCCGGCGCGCAGAGCCCCACGGCGCTCGCTGCCCGCCGAGAGATGCAGTCGTGGCAGTTCCTGCAGCCGGAGCCGGCTTCGCTGCGCCGGCCCGATCGGTTCGGGTCGCCGTCCCGCATGGCAGCCGACGGAAGCCACCTGGCGGCAGCTCTGCACCGCCTGATCAGCAACGATGCCGGCGCCGGCCACAACCGGGAACCGGCACCGCTGGAAGCGATATCCGGCCGGCTCGGCGAGCTGATCGGCGGCGCGCATGCGCCGCGCGTGGAAGTGGATCCGGAACGCGACCGATTGGCGCTGTGCCTGCTCGACCGGGACGGAACTGTGTACCCCGCGTCGACGCTTGCGGACGGCGCGCTGCGGCTCCTCGCGTTCGTGGTGCTCGCCCACGACCCGCAGACGCGCGGCGTGTTGTGCATGGAGGATCCGGAACGCGGCATCCACCCGGGCCGGATTCCGGCCGTGCTGGAGCTGTTGATGGGGATCGGCGTGGATCCTCACCAGCCGGTCGGGGAGCGCAATCCACTCCGCCAGGTGATCGTCAGCACCCATGCGCCGGCGCTGCTGCAGCAGGTTCCGGACGAGAGTGTCGTGCTCGTGCGGCCCCGGCGCGGAGGGGCGCAGTTCCTGTGTCTGCCGGACACTTGGCGAGCCGCGGAGAGCCCGCATGCGTCGCGCGACGACCTCGAGGCCTACCTGAATCCGGTGCCGTCCCGAGAAGGCGGCGCCGCCGGCACGCGCTACACACGGGTCGTCGATCGGGAGGACGCAGGGCAGTTGCCGCTGTTTCCCGTCTGAGCAGAGGCGCCTGGCCGTGGGCCGGCCCAGGTCAGACCGAGGCCATGCGATCGCGGCCCGGTCCGTCATGGTTCCGCGTGTGCTATGGTATTGGGCAGTGGAAACTTCGCACAACGGCTTGTCGGCCGAGCAGAAGGCGCGCTACCGGCAAGATGGATACGTGGTCCTGGAGCGTGTGTTCGCGGCCGACGAGTGCCGGCGGTTTGTCCGTCACGTGGATGACCTGAGCGCCGGGAGGAAGCGGCTCGACGGGTTCGGGCAGCAGGAGAACTACGGCCAGCGCACGTTCAACCAGCATCTCTACGACCCGTTGGCGCTGCAGTTCCTGATCGACGAGCGCCTGCACCGGCCGCTCGCCGACTGCTTCGATGACGAGCCGGAGGCGATCCAGACCATGCACTTCTTCGCAGGCTCGGAGCATCCGCTGCACCAGGACCAGTACTACCTGCCGGATTGCATGTCGGCGTGGATCGCGATGGTAGGCGTCGACCGGGACAATGGACCGCTGGTGGTGCAGCCGGGCTCGCACCGGGGGCGGCTGGTCACCAAGCGAGACGCGCGGCACGAACTGCAGCCGGGCGAGACCTACATGGACCAGCAGCACGGCCGCTACTTCCCGCTGGTGCGGGAGGCATTCCGAGACAATGGCCGCGACCCGGCGCAGGTGCTGGTGAACCAGGGCGACGTGGTGCTGTTCCACGGCCGGCTGATCCACGGCGGCGCCCCGGTGCGGCGCCCCGGCACGCCCCGGCACGCACTGGCGTGCCACTACATCCCGTACGGGAGCGAGAACTGGGACCGCGACTGGCCGCGCATCTCGTTCGACGGCACGCGCCGCGTCCACTACCGCGCCGCGTAGCCAGCCCCACTCGGGGCCGCTCGTACCAATTCTGATTCTGCGCTCTCGCTTCGCTGACGGTCGGCTGAGCGGTGAGGGCTGGCCCGTTCAACAGTCGGGAAGGCGCGGGCGCGGTCTCGTTCTCGTGTCGCAGCCCTGCGCCACGTCGAGATCGACGTTGGTCAGGTTGGCGCCGCTGAGGTCTGCCTCGTCCAGGACAGCACCACCGAGGTCTGCTCCGTGCAGGTTCGCTTCGCTCAGATCGGCTCCGTTCAAGGTCGCACTGCGCAAGTCCGCCTCTTGCAGGTTCGCCCGCCGCAGGATCGCCGCCACCAGGGATGCGGCCCGCAGATTGGTGCCGCTCAGGTGCGCCCGGCGCAGGTCGGCGTCCACCAAGTCGGCACCTATCAGGTCCGCGGCCGCCAAGTTGGCATCGCGCAGCATCACGTTGCGCATCGTCGCCCCGGTCAGGGTTGCTCCCTCCAGGTTCGCGTTGATCAGGTCGGCGTTCGTCAGGTCGGCGTTGACCAGCAAGGCGCCCGACAAGTCGGCGCCGGTGAGATCCACGCCGCGCAGGTCGGCGTCGCGCAGGTCGGCGTCGCTCAAGTCGGCATACTCGCAGTCCGGCAGGCACTCCGGCAGTGCCGCTACATACGTGGCGGCCGCCAGCAACAGCACCACTATCGAAGGCAGGTTCCTATGATGCGTCATGCTCCAAGTATCGGCACGACGCACAAACCATGAACCGGCACAATCCGCAGGCGGGCAGAGGCGACCGTCACGGCGGCTCGCCACTTCGCCGCCACTTCGCTCACGACCCTGTTCGGTGCGCACGCCATGACGGCGAGAGGGCGCGTGATTGACTACCTCCCGGGGGTCGGCCGACACTGCTCCGAGAAACGGGCCATGCAGTCTCTGGCGGAAAAAGTCGCGCTGGTGACCGGTGGCGGGCGCGGTATCGGCCGGGCCATCGCCGTCGCCTTCGCTCGCGAGGGTGCGGACGTGGCGCTTGCAGCGCGCAGCGATTCGGAGTTGGCCTCGGTCGCAGACCGGATCCGCGGGCTCGGCCGCCGGGTCCTGGCCGTGCCGACCGATGTGATCCGGCGCGAGGAGGTGGACGCGTTGGCGGACGCGGTGCGCCGGGAGTTCGGGCGCCTCGACATCATGGTCAACAACGCCGGCGGCGGCCTGGAGCGCAGCAGCATCCTGGACAGCGATCCCGGCCTGTGGGTCGAGGACGTCACCGTGAACTGCATCAGCGCCTACCTGGTGTCGCGCGCGCTGCTGCCGCTGATGATCGAGTCGGGCGGCGGGCGGGTGATCAACGTCGGATCGGGCATGGGACACCGGCCCACCGCCGGCGGCTCCGCCTACCACGTCGGCAAGGCGGGACTGTGGATGTTCACCCGCTGCCTTGCCGAGGAGGTGTGGCAGCACAACATCACCGTGAACGAGCTGATTCCGGGCCCGGTCGCCACCCGGCTCACCGGCGATCACATGCAGGTGGGCGGTCCACCGCCGTACGCGGCCAGCGAGGCGATCAAGGAGCCGGAGGATGTGGCGCCGCTGGCGCTGTTTCTTGCCAGCCAGCCCGACCGCGGCCCCACGGCGCAGAGCTTCAGCCTCACCCGCCGACCGATCTGACCGGCTCGAACGAGCACCCGGCCCGGGGCCGCCGCGCGTCGTGGCAGCGCGCATAGTGGGCGAGCATCCCGCGAATTCGTATCCTGAAGGGGACATGAGTACCCATCTGTTGTCGGACGCCGCGATCCGTCAGTTCATCGTGGACGGCTACGTGCAGGTGCAGACCGAGCTACCCGAGTCGGTGCACCACGCCATCTTCGAGAAGACCGACGCCATCTTCTCCAAGATCCGCAGCCCGGAGGTGGAGTGGGCGTACAATCCCCTCAACAACGTGCTGCCGGTGGTGCCGGAACTGCAACAGATCATGGATGCGCCACAGGTGCGCGGCGCGCTCACCAGCCTGCTGGGGCGCAACTACGTGATGCTGCCGCACCGCCACTGCCATCCCAACTTCGCCAGGCCGGAGTCCTCGGTCGCGGACGGACGCAGGCTGATCATGGGCATTCACAAGGACGGCCACGCCGGCGGCCAGAAGCCGCGCCACCGGGTGCCGCGCTGGGCGATCCTGTTCTACTACCCGCAGGAGTGCCCGGACGAGCAGGGCCCGACGGTGATCGTGCCGCGTTCCCACTACCAGCACAACCTGGCCCGGCAGGGCGACGCCGACCCCAACCTGACCCTGACGGCGCGCGGCGACGGCACGTACGGACTGCCCGAGCATTACATCCACCGCACCATGCTGCCGCTGGCCAGCGGTCTCGGCGCGGTGTCGATCATGCACTTCGACGTCGGCCACTCGGTGATCGAGAACCTCGCCCGGCAGCACCGCTACGGGCAGAAGTTCGTGTTCATGCGCACCGAGGAGCCGGAGGCGGCCACCTGGGACAATCGGGCGGAGGATTGGGAACAGCCGGACGTGGCGGCTATTCCGGACCACGAGATTCTGTGGACCTACATCTGGAACTGGATGCGCGGCGGCGATGATCGTTTCCGGCGCGGCGCGGGCGTCCGGCTGCAGCGCCGCGGCGCCGCCGAGCTGATCCGCTTGCTGGAGGCGCCCGAGCCGGAGCAGCGGCTGCAGGCGGCCAACGAGCTGGGGTTCCTGCGCGCGGCGGCGGCCGACACGGAGGGTACCGTCGCGGCGCTGGTGCGGGCGCTGCGCGACGAGTTCGAGCCGGTCCGGCTGAACGCCGCCTACGCGCTCGGCGCCATCGGCACTCCCGCCCAGGCACCGCTTCTGGAACTGCTTGCTTCGGACGCCGCGTTCTACGACTTCGACCCCGTGACGCACGTATCGATTGCGGCCCATGCCCTCGGCGCCATGGGTGGCGCGGCCGTAGAGGCGCTTGCCGAGCGACTGACGGCGGACGGCGAGCATACCCGCTCCTGGGCCGCCTACGCGCTCGGCGAGATTGGCCGGCCGGCGGTCGGCGCCCTGCCGCAACTGCTCGCAGCGACGAGCGACGAGTCTGCCAACGTACGCCGGCATGCGCTATCGGCGGCCGGCATCATTGCAACGCCCGCCGACGGGATAGAGGAGGCTCTGCTCGGACGGCTGGCAAGCGAGCCGGAAAGCGAACTGCGCCAGTACGTGCTGCAGGCGATGTTCCGCACCGGTCCGACCAGCAGCGCGGGCATTCCAGCGTTGGCGGACGCACTGGCCGATGACGATGGCTACGTAGCCGCCTACGCCGCCGAGCAGTTGTTCCGCACCGGTACGCAGGAGGCGTTTGCGGCACTGGTGCCCTACCTGCGCGGTCAGCGCTGGTTCCCGCACGAGCCGATCACCGAGCAGCGCATCATCGAGCGCCGCGAACGGCAGCGCACCGCCCGGCTCGCCAAGCGCCGGAAAGCACCGGAGCTGTCGGTATCCGTAGGCGGTGGCTGACGCACGCCTGTTGGCGCCGCCGGGCGTGCGTTGGATGACGGCGGGTCGAAGCGTTCGGCGAGTCAGGATGGCACAGCCCGGCGGGGCGGCCGCGCTGCACCTTGCCCCGCTTGGGTGACGGCTCGCATCCGACCGCGGCACTCGACCGGCGCGTTCATGCCGGCCACGGGGTCGGCTGCGGCGGTAACGGTGTGCCGCGTCCATCGGCTCCTGGCCGTCGCTGACGGTGCAGGTCGCGGGTGACGAATCACGTCATGAATAGCAGTCGTCGGACTGCCAAGGACTGCTGAATGCAGAGCACGGAACGAGTCGGGCAGCGGGTATCGAACCTGTTCGGGAGCACGTTGCGCCACACCCCCGCCGAGGCGGACCTTGCGTCGCACGCCCTGCTGCTGCGCGCCGGCTACGTGCGCCAGTTGGCGGCGGGCATCTTCTCGCTGCTGCCGCTCGGCTGGCGGGCGCTGCGCAAGATCGAGCGGATCCTGCGCGAGGAGATGGACCGCATCGGCGGCCAGGAGCTGTCGCTGCCGGTGGTGCACCCGG